>JAPLQK010000110.1 GCA_026399735.1 Pseudomonadota bacterium | reverse complement strand
GCAGAGAGTTTTGAAAGTACTTGTGTCTAAAATGGAATTAAGGAAATACTGATTTATTCACTCAAACTGTCATTGCGAGCGAAGCGCGGCAATCCAGCCTGTTGATTTAAAACGAATTCTGGATTGCCACGTCGCTACGCTCCTCGCAAAGACGATTTAATCAGCGCTTCCTTAACAATCTTCAATTTATATCCGGCACGATGAAAATGTTCTGCAATGCAGTCGCTCACAGTTCGAACACTTCGTTGAGTGCAGGTCTTTCGAGCTGAGTTTCCGCTAACAACGTGGCAAAATGATTCATGGTCTGCTCCTCGCCATGGACAAGGAAAGTGCGTTTTTCACCGCCGATCTGCTTGTGCCATGCCAGTAATTCTGCCTGATCGGCATGGGCAGAAAAGCCGTTGATGGTATAAATTCTGGCATGCACCGGAATTTCTTCGCCGTGAATTTTGATCGATTTGGCGCCGTCGATAAGCTCGCGGGCCAGCGTGCCTGTGGCCGCGAAACCCACCAGGATCACACTGCTGTCATGCCTTGCCAGATTGTGTTTGAGGTGGTGCCTGATGCGTCCGCCGGTGCACATGCCCGCCCCCGCCATGATCACCGCCCCGCCGACAATCTGATTGATGGCGATTGAATCGATGGTCTCGCGCGTAAAATGCAGTCCGGGCAAATGAAACGGGTCGCGACCCTCGCGGAACAGTTCTGCCGTTTCCGGTTCATAGCACTCAGGATGGCGTCCGAAGATTTCCGTTGCCGAAATGGCCATCGGAGAATCCAGAAACACCTGTGTTGAACGCGACAGCGCACCGCTTTCCACGCCTTCACGGAGGAAATACAGCAGTTCCTGAGCTCTTTCCAGCGCGAAGGTCGGAATGACCACATTGCCGCCGCGTCTGAAAGTGTCTTTGATCGCAGCGTAGAACTCCTCCACCGAAGGATTAAAGGGTTTGTGCAGACGATCGCCGTAAGTGGTTTCCATCACGATGACATCCGCTTGCTGCGGCGTTACGGGATTCCGCAACAAAGGGCGGCCGCTGTTACCGAGATCGCCTGAAAATAAGACACTGCGATGCCGCCCGTTTTCCTCGAGTTCCAGGAAGATGCTGGCCGATCCTAATATGTGACCGGCATCGAAGAAGGTGGCGCGTATCCCGGGTGCCAGTTCAACAGGCAGGTTATAAACGGCAGTTCGTCCGAACGCGTCCAGCACATTGAACGCATCCAGGATCGAATACAAAGGTGTGTCAGGCGGTGAGTGCCTGCGATGATGTCTTGATCTGAGCGCCATTTTGCGCGCTTCTTCTTCCTGAAGATGCGCGGAATCCACCATGACTAACCGAGATAGTTCGCGCGTGGCGGCGGTGGTCACGATTTCGCCCCTGAATCCGCGCTTGCCGAGCAACGGCAGTCGTCCGCAGTGATCCAGATGTGCGTGGGTGAGCAACACATAGTCAATTTGGGCTGGATCGAAACCGAATGCCTTAGCGTTTTCTTCCTCAGCTGCCCGTCCGCCTTGATACATGCCGCAGTCGATCAGAATACGGCGTCCCGCACATTCAACTAAATGGCACGATCCGGTTACCCCTCTGTCGGCACCATGAAAAGACAGTTTCAAGATATGCTCCCTGCTGCGGTTATTGTGCGCGATGAATTTATTAAAAATAACAATATAATCAATATGTTACATATTATTGGTTGTGAGCCGCAGTGCGTGGTGGAAATTTCGCACAGGGCTGTGTGAGAGCATCGGTGCCAACAGGCCGTGTCAGCGGGTAAACAGCGCCGCAGCTTTTCCTTCGATGGCTTGCTCGATTTCGTTTTGAGTCAGCGGTCCTGAATGTTTGCCGACCAGTTTACCCGAAGGGGTATACAGGAAGCTGGTCGGCATGCCGACCATGCCGCCAAAATCGGCGGCGGTATCTTCGCTGCCGAACACGACGGGATAGGAAATCGCCTGACTTTGCGCGATGTCCGTTACTTCCCGGCGGTTTTTGTACATTACCGCCACGCCGATCACCTGTAAATCCTTGTGCTGTTTCTGCAGTGAGACGAATTCAGGTATTTCCTGAAGACAAGTCGGACACCAGGGCGCCCAGAAGTTGACCAGCACCCAGCGACCCTGCAGGCCGGACAGGGTATAGCGCACGCCGTCCTTGTCCTTCAGCGACCAGCCGTCTGCGAAGGCGGAGATTGATGCCAGAAGCAGGACGGCGAGCAGACTGCGTGCGTATATCAAAAATATTTCCTTCAGAAAAAATGATTAAAAGGATTGTCTCACACCGAGCGTCAATGTGTATTGGGGGCTGATCTGCAGTGAATTGACTTTCTGATAAACCGGCAACTGGACAAAACCGTAGACCGATGCGCCGCCGCCCAAACGTACCGAGGCGCCCGGTGCCAGATAGGCGAGCGTTCCGCCGCTGACGGGTGTACTGAAATTCAGTTGATCTAAAGGCACGCTGGTGCCGGTATCGGCCTGGCGCTTGATGATGTTAAGCTGCAGCATTGGCGTGATTTTTGCGCCATATTCGGCATAACGGATGCCGGCATTCAGTGTGTAAGCATCGCCCGGGCGATAGGTTCCAGTCATTGCTGTATCTGTTGCAACGGCGCGCTGCACGGTACCCTGGGCGAACCAGCCATAGCTGCTGATCAGGCCGGAAGTGAAGCCGCCGAAAATCAGATCGGTGGAGCCGGTGCCGATTTGCAGGCCGGAATCAAGGGGGCCGGGGGCTGCAATTCCAGTGCTGAAGTTGGCTCCGGTGTTGCCTGTCGGCATTTTGATTCCGGCGATGATGCCGGAAGTCTTTTCCGCAGAAAAACCGGTATAACGACTGATTACGCGTACATCGCCGATGCTGTTATCGGAAGAGGTGGAATAGTTGTAACCCGGACCATTGCCATAGGTGCCGTGTGTCCGGTTCACAAATGGAATCTGGATGCCGATCCCAAAGGTGTCGCCGGTATAGTTCAGCGATGCGGTGACGGTTTGCGTCCTGGTATAGGCCTCGATTTCCTGACCTGCGGCGTTCAGGGTGTTGATCAGTGCGCCGGAGGCCTTAGCAGAACCATAGCGTTGCTGGTTCTGGTTGAGATAAGCGTAGGACAGATCGACCGAGAAACCAGGTTCAGTGCTGACGCCCTGGCTGCCCCAGTCGGTGGAAAGTGTGCAGCCGCAAGCGGCGCAAGCTTGTGCTTCGCTGCCGATAGATAAGGCGGCGAATGCCAGCGCTACGCTGAGTGTGGTGCGAAGATATTGCATGGTAAGGCTCCCTTAATGGATTTTATTTTAATCGGGCCATTTTATATGAGAGTTTTCTGTATGCCCTGCGACATATTGTCGCACCGGTTGTTCTTCATGATTGGCAGTGCGTGCTCAGGATCGGTTATGCTGCGCGCGTTTTGCAATTTGGATGGTGTATGAGCATATTTAATAAAGAAAACGGTTTAGCCTTGCTGGCCGGATTGTCCTGCGTATCAGGTTTTGCGCCGCTCGGGCTTTTTCCGATCCCTGTATTGGCACTCGCGGTGCTGTTCGTGTTGTGGGGGGGGGCTGATACACCGCGCGCTGCGGCGCGCCTGGGCTTTGCTTTTGGCCTGGGGCTGTTCAGTGCGGGCATTGCCTGGATTTATATCGCGCTGCATGATTTCGGCGATATGCCGATGTGGCTGGCCGCCCCTGCCACACTGTTGTTTGCCGCGTTTCTTTCCCTGTTCACTGCGCTGGCGGGCTACTTACAGGCGTTTTTTAACGTGAAATTCGCGCCGCGTTTTGTGCGCCCGTTGCTGGTGATGCCGGCGGTATGGGTGCTGATCGAATGGCTGCGCGGCATGATTTTTACCGGTTTTCCGTGGCTGACTTTAGGCTATGCGCACAGCGACAGCCCGCTGGCGGGTTACGCGCCTTTGCTGGGGGTTTACGGCGTGTCGCTGGTGGCGGCAAAAGGTGCGGGACTGCTGGCGGTGTTGTGGCGTGAGCGCTGGAACAAACAGGGACAGATCGCGCTGGCGGCGTTTGCCATGTTGTGGGGGAGCGGCGCGCTGCTGCGCAATGTTGCCTGGACGCAGCCGCTCGGTGCGCCCTTCACGGTGACGCTGGTGCAAGGCAATATCGGGCAGGACGTCAAATTCAACCCTGATGTATTGAATGACACGCTGGATGCCTATCGGCGGCAAGTTTTGCAGAATCCGGCGCGGCTGACCGTGTTGCCGGAAACTGCGTTGCCGATGATGCGAGATGAAATGCCTCAGGCTCTCGTTGAACAGTTGCGCGAACATGCGAAGCGCAACGGCGGCGATGTGCTGACAGGTGTATTCGAACACGACAGCGGCGGCTATTACAACAGCGTGATTGCGCTGGGCGCATCCGAAGATGCTTTCGCGGCAGAACAGCCGCACTACCGCAAACATCATCTGGTGATCTTTGGCGAGTTTATCCCGTTACGGCCGGTGTTCGGCTGGCTGATCAACGAAGTGCTGCATATCCCGATGGGCGATCTGGCGCGCGGCGACATCAGCCAAGCGCCTCTCTCCGTGGCAGGGCAGCGCGTGGCGGTGGACATCTGCTATGAGGACGTGTTCGGCGAAGAAATCATTACGGCCTTGCCGGCAGCCACGCTGCTTGTGAACGTGACCAATGACGGCTGGTACGGGAATTCTTTCGCGGCAGCTCAACACAATCAGATGTCGCAGTTTCGCGCGATGGAAACCGGCCGTATGATGTTGCGCGCCACCAATACCGGCGTGAGTTCCATCATCGGGGTGAATGGTCATGTGCTGCAACAATTGCCGCAACACCAGTTGGGCGTGTTGCAAGGGCAGGTGCAGGGTTATAACGGCAGTACGCCTTATGTGCGTTGGGGCAATGCGGCCGTGTTGCTGCTGATCGCACTGATGCTTTCGGGATCCATGTACATCAGGAATGCAGCGCGCTGACATATGAACTGGGTCTGCTATCTGCTGCGCTGCGCCGATAATACGCTGTATTGCGGCATCACCAACGACCTGGTGAAGCGCGTTGCGGCGCATAATGCAGGCACGGCGGCCAAGTACACCCGGGCGCGCGGGCCGGTAGTGCTGGTGTATGTGGAAGATTGTACGGACAGGTCGGTTGCCTCCAGGCGCGAGATGGAGATCAAGAAACTGACGCGCATGGAAAAGCTGGCTCTGATCGGAAACGGGTTTGTGCTGGAAGGGGGGAACTGGACAGGATAGCAGCAGGCTGTAAACAGAGGTGACAAATGTTGAGAATAATGTTGGGTCTTATGTTTTTTATCCGGTTCGCTGTTGCCGGCCCGCTGCCCGATTTAATTGCGCAGGCGGCAGATTCAGGTATCCGTTTTGCCTGCCCGTCAGGCAGACTGGCGAAGATTGAATCCGGCATGGATGCTTATCTGTCTTCGCTGGAAATCAGAGCAAATCTGGTTGTCAAAAAGGCGGGTAGCGGCGCCCTGCTTTATACCCTGAATAGCCCCGTTGATGATTCCAATACGCTGGACTTCAATCAACGTCCGGAGCTGCAAATTCACGATGAAATTGTCACGCTTCCCGCCGGAAACGGACGCAAAAAGCTCAGCACCGTTTCCAGAAAAGAGATCATGCTGGCGTTGCTTCAGCATGGCCGTTTGACTGAATTCAAAGATGAAGCCTGCGATATTGAAGCGGTGCGGGATCACGTCGCGATCCGTCAGAATATTGTGGCATGGGCGGAGAATTTGACGTGGATCTGGCCCGATGGCGGTTATGCGAAATGGAACAACAGGTACTGGCAAAACGGCACACCCAGGACAAACCATCCGCTGCATGAGGCGCTCAATGATGTATTCATGAATCAGCACAAATATTCCATTGGTTGTTATACGGCGACCAAGCTGGTGGTGATGCAGGGCGTACTGGATTATTACCGTCGCATCAAGCGATCCCCTGATCAGTTGGAACTGGTTGAGGACAGGATTACCTTTGATAAGGATCCATTGGTGAGTATTGAACCTGCAAAAATGTGGGCTTTTGAAAAAGGTTTTGATCCGCAGGACATGAATCTGCCGGGTAAGCTGCTGAAAATAAAACAGGATGTCATGCCGATGAATTTCGTTCCGGGAGACTGGATTTATTTGTTGAATACCGACCCGGTCAGCAATGCAAAAACCGGCTATGAGGGTTCAAATGCAATTTATCTGGGGCGAAACAAATTCGACGATTACTATAACGATAACCATCATTCCTACAGCTATTTTCAGAAACTCGATGAAGTGTATCAGTGGCGTAACGGTGTTTTCAGCCGGTCGCGCGATTTTCAAAAGATCAAGCCTTTGATGGCACAAGACCTTGAGCGTTTAAGCCGGCCACCCGCAAAGGGCGGCCTGCTTAAAACGCTCAGGGTAACTCCGTATTTCTTTGCATTTGAAGATCTGCCGGTTTTGGCAGAACCCTGATTTTCTGTTATTTGTAAAGCAGGTGCGGCAGCCAGGTGGAAATGGCGGGAACATAGGTAATCAGACCCAGATAGACCAGCATCACGCCGACCCAAGGCAAGGTGGCAATCGACACTTCCGTTAAACCTTCCTTTGCCAGATGACTGGCGACGAACAGATTCAGTCCCACCGGCGGATGGATCATGCCGATTTCCATGTTCACCACCATGATGATGCCTAAGTGGATCGGGTCGATGCCCATGGTTCTGGCGATCGGCAGGAACAGCGGTGCCAGGATCAGCACGATGGAAGTCGGCTCCATGAATTGTCCGGCGGCGAGCAGTGAGAGATTCACCATCAGCAGAAACATCCACGGTTGCAGATGCTGCGCCACGACCCACGCCGACATTGCCTGCGGGATTTGTTCTGATGTCATCAGGAACGAGAACAGGATCGCGTTGGTGATGATGTAGAGCAGCATGGCGCTGGTGTTCGCCGCGCTCAGTATGGTTTTGGGAACCTGACGCCAGTCGAGATCGCCGTAGAAGAACTTGGCGGCGACAAAGGCATAGACGGCCGCGACCGCTGCGGCTTCGGTGGGGGTGAACAGACCGCCGTAAATCCCGCCGATGACCAGTATCACCATGAATATCCCGCCCCAGGCATCCCTGAACGAGTGCCAGAACTCGGCGGAGGTGGGTTTGGGCGCAACGGGGAAGTTCTTGCGCTTCGCCTGTATGAATACCAGCGACATCATGATGACGGCGAGCATGATGCCCGGCACGATACCCGCGATGAACAGTTTGCCCGCGCTCTCCGAGGTAGCGACCGCATAGATGATCATCACGATGGAAGGCGGAATCAATATTCCTAACGAACCTGCCGAGGTGATCACGCCTATGGAAAAGCGCTTTGGATAACCCGCCTTGATCATTGCAGGCAACATCACCGAACCGATCGCCATCACCGTGGCCGGGCTGGAGCCGGAGATGGTGGCGAAGAAAGCGCAGGCCAGCACTGCGGCCATCGCCATGCCGCCGGGCATCCAGCCGACCAGATTGCCGGCGAAACGCACGATGCGGGACGCGATCTTGCCGTCGATCAGGAACTGGCCGGACAGCACGAAAAACGGCACCGCCATGATCGAAAAGCTCTCTAAACCGGTGAACAGGCGCTGGGAGATGATGTTGACCGTGTCGATGGAAAACGAGGAAAACCCCAGCAGATAAATCAGCACCGTGGTGCCGAGTGCGATGGAGATCGGTGTGCTGGTGAGCAGCAATACCAGCAGGATGCTGATGATGAGCAGCGCGGTCATGCTGTCGCCTCATCGATATGTCCGCCGAAACTGTGCGTGGGCAGTTCGCCGGTTTTAACAAAAGCCGTCAGTACCTGTATGAAGCGGTAGCACATCAGTCCTGAGCCGAACGGGATTGCCAGATAGACGATCCACATCGGCATTTCCAGATCGGGCGATGTTTGTCCTGTGCCGTGAATGAAGATCACCCAACGCGCGCCGAAAAAGGCAATCGACCCGGTGAATATCATGCCGAGTGACAGGGCTGTGATGATCATCTTGCGGCGTATCGACGGACGCACCCAGTTGACCAGAAAATCCACGCCGATGTGGATGCCGGTGCGCACGCCGTAAGCCGCGCCGAATTTGGCCATCCAGATGAACAGATAAATGGTGAGTTCCTGCGCCCAGTCTATCCCTGATCCGGTGGTATAGCGCATCACCACGGCGGCAAAGGTGACCAGCGTCGCGGTTGCCATGAAGCTGGCAATCAGAAACTCCTCGAAGTGATTCAGAAAACGATTGATCATTGCCATTCCCGGTTGGGCTTATCAGTTCCTTCCCCGGCAAGGGGGAGGAGCGTGGGTCGGGTTTCAATCCGACATGTCGGGATAAATCCCGACCTACGGTTATTTCTTTGCAGCGGCTTTGGCAGCAGGTTTGGCGGGAGCGGCAGTCGCGGCGGCTTGTTCCTTTGCGACTTGGGCGGCTGTGGTATTCACACTTTGAATCAGATCTGCACCGATGACGGATTCAAATTCCTTTTGCAAGGGCAGCAATACTTTTTGCCATTCGGCGCGTTCCGCCGGGGTGAGTTGATAAACGGTGGTGGTCTTCGCGGCAATCACGCGGGCCAGTGCATCGTCGTTATCCTTTTGTGCGATTTCGCGCTCAAAGGCAGTGGCTTCCTTCATGGCCTGAGTGAGTCCGGCACGTACATCGGCGGGCAAGCCTTCCCAGAATGCCTTGTTTACAATCACTGCATAGCCCAGATAGCCGTGGTTGGACATCGTCATGTGCTTTTGCACTTCGTTCATTTTCTGGGTGTAGAAATTGGATACCGGATTTTCCGTACCATCCACCACGCCTTGTTGCAGGGCCGTGTACACTTCGCTGAACGCCATCACTTGCGGGTTGGCACCCAGCGTCTTCATTTGTGCGCTCAACACCTTGGAGGATTGAATGCGCATCTTCAGACCGTTCAGGTCGGACACCGAGTGCATCGGTTTGTTCGAACTCATCTGTTTGAAGCCGTTATCCCAGAAGGCCAGACCCGTCACGCCTTTGGTGTCGAGTTTGGCGAACAATTTCTTGCCCACTTCGCCGTCCATCACGCGGTGCAGGGTTTCCTGATTGGGGAACAGGAAAGGCATGTCGAACAATTCGAACTCACGTGCGCCCATCGGGCCGAATTTGGCCATCGAAGGCGCGAGCATTTGCACCGCGCCGCTTTGCAACGCTTCGATTTCTTCGCGGTCCTTGTAGAGCTGGCTGTTCGGATAAATCTCGACGCGGACTTTTCCTTTGGTGAGCTTTTCGGCGAGTTGCTTGAATTTTTCAGCTGCCTGTCCCTTTGGGGTGTCAGGGGCGACCACGTGGCTGAATTTGACGATGATTTCACCGGCGGCATTCGCCATTCCGCTGATGCCCATTGCCAGTACAAATATCATTGCGGTGCGTAATTTCATGATGGTCTTCCCTGAATGAATTATGATTTTATCGGCAGCGTAAAAAAGCCTGATCGTCAGGAGAAGAAATATACGAGGGTTGGCGTTTTGGCGCTACCCCCAAAGAACAGAAAGTTAATAAATATTTTATTCGATGGTCTTTTGGGTATCAAAAAATGCTACAGCTTCCGCTTCCACCCGGGTGCGTTTCATCGGCGGCAGGCTTTGCCAGATGCGTTTGCCGTATTGCTTGGTGATGATGCGCGGGTCGCAGATCATCAGCACGCCCCGGTCGTTTTCGTCGCGGATCAGACGTCCCGCGCCTTGTTTAAGCGTGATGATGCTGCGCGGCAACTGGTATTCCATGAAGGCGTTGCGGCCCTGCTTGGTGATTTGTGCGATGCGCGCGGCCAGCACCGGATCATCCGGCGGTGCGAACGGCAGTTTGTCGATGATCACCAGCGACAAGGCTTCGCCTCTGACGTCCACGCCTTCCCAGAACGACTGGCTGCCCAGCAGCACCGCATTGCCGTGTTCGCGAAAACGCGTCAGCAGTTCGTTGCGCGAACCTTCACCTTGCAACAGCAGCGGGTAGTTCCAGCCTCTGCGGTCGAACTCGGCCAGCAGTATTTCATAAGCGCGCTGCATCGCACGTAAGCTGGTGAACAGCAAAAAGGCGCGCCCGCGACTGGCTTCGAGCATCGGCAGGGCGGCTTGAATCACCGCCTCGGTATAGCCTTCGCTGTTCGGTTCCGGCAAGTTGCCCGGCACATACAGCAAGGCCTGTTTTTCATAGTCGAACGGGCTGTCCCAGCAGGCGGTCGTGGCTTTGAGTAAGCCCATCTCGCTCTGGTAATGGGAAAAATCCTGTTTCACGGCCAGTGTGGCGGAGGTGAAGATCCAGGCGCGTGCGGTGCTTTCGATTTGTTTTTCAAAGATATCGGCGATGGACAGCGGCGTGGCGTTCAGTTGCAGCGAGTGGTGATACACCTCCAGCCAGCGTACAAAACCATCTTCCTCCCCCTTTGAGGGGGAGGGTTGGGGTGGGGGTGAAATCCCTACCCAGTTTTTTAATTGTTGCGCGAAGGCTTGCGCGCGCTGCCAGCAATTCTCCAGTCCTTCGCTGCGCTCCGCTTGTTTTTCCAGCATGCTGCCGATCTGAGCCAGTTTTTCGCCAAGATTCTTCAGGGCAGGTGCAAACTCCCTGAAACTCTCGGTCGCAATCGCCGGCATCCGGCCTTCCTTCTTGAATACCAGACGCAAATCGCGCGCGGCCTTGTCCAGTTCATCGCAGGCTTTGGGTAATTGCGCAAAATCCTTGGCGGAAGTCAGCGCTTCTATTCTGGTATCTTGAGCTAAATCAATTAGTTGCGAAGTTGACAGATTTTCGCCGAAAAACAGGCTGGCGGTCTCGGGCAATTGATGGGCCTCGTCGAAGATCACCGTGTTGCAGGCGGGTAACAGTTCAGCCACGCCTTCGTCGCGTAACATCACATCGGCAAAAAACAGATGGTGATTGACCACCACGATGTCGGCTTTCATCGCCTCGGTGCGGGCGTGGAGTACGAAACATTCCTTGTGGTTCGGGCATTCCTGGCCCAGGCAGTTGTCGCGCGTCGACGTCACCTGCAGCCAGATCGGTGCATTTTCCGGCACATCGGCCACACCGCTCTTGTCGCCGGTATTGCTTACTTTGGCGTATTTTTTGATTTTGCCCAGATGCTTGATGTCTTCACGCGTGGCGAAACGTCCGTCACTTGCGGTGCGTTCCAGATGGTAGTGGCATACATAGTTGGCGCGACCCTTCAGCAATGCGATTGAAACGGGCGCTTTCAGTGCATCGCGCACCATCGGCAAATCTTTCTGGAACAGCTGATCCTGCAAGTTTTTGGTGCCGGTGGAAATGATCACCTTTCCGCCGCCAAGCAAGGCGGGCACCAGATAGGCAAAGGTCTTGCCGGTGCCGGTACCGGCTTCTGCGACCAAAATTGCGTTGTTTTTAATTGCATCTGCGACGGCCAGCGCCATTTCCCGCTGCTGCGCGCGCGGACGGAACGACGATACCTCGGTGGCAAGCGGGCTTTGTTCGGAAAAGAAACGGGCTACTTCGGTGGTCATGGTATCGGCTGGCAAAAAATCAGCCGTGATGGTATCGCAAACTGGCTTGCGCCGGCTGAATAAATAGAGCGTTAGTCCGGAACCCCCAGCGCGGTTGCGAATGCCGGTTTGCCGGCAAGAAAACTGGATAAGGTGAATGCTGCTGTCGGTTGCATATTGATACAGATCATTTTGATGTTTACCGTCAGGCAAATGCGCGCCAGCTTGTCCAGCCAGTCGTAATATGCAGGGTCAATGACAGGTAGCCCATTCAGGTCATAATACAGTCGCCTCGCCTTTTCCTGTTGTAACAGCGCAACGACATCCTGCATTATCTGCCCGCTATTTTGAATATTCAGGCTGCGCAGCGGCTCGAGCAGGTAATTGCCGCGGCCGATACAGGTCAGGTGTATGCCTGGAATACTCATCAGACGGCTTTATGGCTGACCTGGATGCCCATGCGCAAAAAGGCTTCCTTCAGGCCGTCAGACAGGCTTGCGCGGGTTGTGATGCCGGTCAAATCGATGTTCAGGCTGACCAGCGCACGCGCGATTTCCGGGTGGATGCCCGTGATGATCGCATCCGCGCCCATCAATTGCACGGCTCGCACCATTTGAATCAGGTGGTGCGAAACCTGTGAATCGATATTCTTCACGCCGGTTAAATCCATCACGACAGCGCGTGCATGGTCTTTGGCAATGCGGTTAAGCAACGCCTCCATGACCAGCATGGTTCGACTTGAGTCTAATGTGCCGATGATGGGTAGCGTCAACACGCCATCCCATATTTCAGTAATCGGGGTGGAGGTCTCGCGCAATTCGGCTTCCTGCGCTTTGAGCGTTCTTTCACGCTCGCCAAGATAGGTGCGAAAGATTGCCATGATCAGTTCGTCGAACAGTTGCGCGAAATACAGCAGTACCGAACGCGACTGGGTAAAGATGATTCCGCTGTCGCTTTCCAGTGCGGTAATCAGGCTGTATTGCAACTGCTGCGCATAACGCACCACATCTTCCACATTGCCGCCGCGCATCAACATGCGTTGCGCAAACCCCGAAAAGAACATCTCCAGCGCGTGAAATTGCGGCGAGGTGCGTTTATTCGGATCTTTGGCGCTCAGCAAGCCGACGATCAGGTTGACGAATTCGCAGGAGAGATCGGCGATTTCGTCCTCATCCATCAGTTTATTATCCGCACAGAAGAATTCCCGCCCGGTTTCTTCCAGTTGCCCGGAAATATTGCCGATTTTCAAACTGAACAATGTGACCAATTTCTCGCTGAACTCTTGCGTCATTATTTTTTCCTTTATCCGATTATCCTATTGTACAAACGCAAACTGACTGATCATCCGAGATCCGCCCCATGATATTACCCAGCGTATACGCAATCAACTGCGGATGCTGGTTGAACAAGCCGGAAAAATTGGCCATGTCCCAATTTCTGCGTATGCCATCGCTCGCGGTGACGATGACAGATTTTTTGCCAAAATCGGTCTGAAATACTGTCGCAGAACGATGTTCCCGACCCAGAATTCCGGGCGCAAATGTGATTTGCTGAATCTGTTCCTGATTGTATATATGCGCACTCATATCGCCCACCCCGGACAGGCGTAGCGTAAATTTAGCCAGATCAATTTCGCCGGTGATGGCGACAGCGCCGCGCGTGGTTGTGAGTTGCCTGTCCACCGTTGACAGGATGCTCTCGGGTGATTCGTAGTTGATCAGGTGAGCCGCCAGGTCGGCCGTTGCCTCTTGCGCCTCTTCGCCGTGTCCCAACCCGTCCAGATGCAGCCAGCGCAATAATTTTCCGGTTCTTTGCAGATAGATTCGATCGCCGTTGTAACGTTCGTCAGACAGCGCGCGTGAGTACAAACCGAATTTGAAACCTGACTTTGCTTCCTTGCATTCCTGGTCCAGATAGAAGCGGGCAAGTATCACCGTGCCGGTCCATTTTTTCAGCTGACCTGAGCGTTGTGTATAGATATACGATTCATCGCTCAAACGGCGGATTGCACCCAGGCCCTTGCCCAATGTGCTGGACGTCGAATATCCATCTGCTTCGGCTGTTGAAAGATCAGGGATGCCAGGGCCGTAGTCCAGCGAAAGCAGATCCAGTACGCGCCCCGGCTGTTGCCATAGTTGCACCATGCCTCTCCCGGCGGCGTGTTTGACGTTATTGCTGACCAGCTCTGAAGCAACCAGCAGTAAATTTTCTCGCTTCAGGCTGCTCACGCCGAGACGCCGGGTGATCGCAGTCAGTTTCGAGCGCAGCAGAATCAGGGCGCTTTCGCTTTGCGTTGCGTTATTGAATAGCAGTTTGCAATCAACTGCACTGTCGAATACGTCAGACACCGGACTCTTTCATTGCGCATACGGTTCCACAAAGTTTGGCATCATTTATGCTGCATCCGCCCACCACTGCGCGACCGCGTCCCCGATGCTTTGCCTCGTACAGGGAGCTATCCGCCTGATGGATAAACGCTTCCAGAGTCAGATCGTCATGTCTGTGTGACCCTATGGTCGAGATGCCTATGCTGACACGGCCATCCATCTGCTGTATCACTTGTCTTGCTTTATCGCAGGCAGTGACATAGTCGGAGTGGATCATCATGGCAAATTCATCTCCGCCAAAACGGAATGCGTAATCCACATCTTCGCGAATGACGCTGAGTATAATTTTTGCCATTTTAATCAAATAGTTATCACCATACTGGTGCCCATGTTCATCGTTGATGTCCTTGAAATAATCAAGATCCAGCATCATGAGCGACAGCGGCGAACTTTTTTGCCGCATGGTGTGGCGAAACGCCAGATCCAGTTTTTCGTCAAAAGCACGGCGGTTGAGCAAGCCGGTCAGCGGATCTGTTTCAGCCTGACGTATTGAAATCTGTAACTGGGTCTGACGATGCAATAATTTGGCTTCCAAACCGGCCAATTCCTGTTCGGCGCGCACCTGCGTTTCATGCAAATGGTGCGCCATCGCCTCATTGCGTTGAATCAGAATTTCCGGATCGATGGATTCGGTGGATTTGCGCAGGTAATCACGCAACTGGTCGATCATAGGTGGTTCTGCCGTATCCAGTTGAACGATTGGATACTCATTTTCATCCCAATGAACCAGCAAACGATGATTTTTCAGGTGCGCGCTGACCGGGAAGGTTTGGCCGCAACAGGCGCCCGCCAGACGAAAGCGCTGATTCAATTTCAGACAGGCCAGTGAAGCACGAAAAACATTCCCCTGGAGGCGTTCTACACTTTCCATCAGAAAGCAGACGAAATTCTGCAAATCGGATTCGATTGCTAAATCCATTCTCAGAAGTTCGATTGATTTCACAGCACCCCGTCTATTTGGTTAGTTGGACTTTGTATCAACAGCTTTAAGATTGCCATGCAACTGCTCACCGATATTCAGTGTTATTTTTTGTTATGCCGCCGCTTCGGGTATCAGGAAGCCTGAAAAAATGCAATACTTTGATTTTATTGGAAAATATTTATATAAGCATGATGTGCCAGGCAAAACCTTCGAAGCAACACAAAACAGGCAGTGAATCATGGCACAAAAGCAGCGGGACTTCCATGTTTAACGGCTAATCTGTTTTCCGGTATCGGCTGCCTGGCTGAAATGACCGGATTGTTGCAGGAAACTTGTCAGTCGGCACCGTGAGAAATCCGCCGGGGGCGCTTGGCATCGGCTTGCGCATGTCAGGTTTTTTTTGGGGGGAATATTTATTTTCCATATCCCCCTAAAGAAGTGTCATTTTTTGCCGTTACCGTACAATAGGGCACAAAAATAACAGTTTTTCAGGGGATGCTTGATATGAACAATTGGTGGAGTAGTCTCTCCCTTAAGAACAAATTACAGTTTCCCATACAATTTATCCTGCTGGTGGTGATGTCCATCGCTCAGCAAACAGCGTTGGATAAGTTCGAAAATCAGGTGCTCGAACAGGCAAAGCAAAAGGCGCTGGTGTCGGCGGACGGCGTATTGAATGGCCTTAACATGCTGATGATTAACGGTATTATCAGCGACACCGAGCAGCGCGCCTTATACATTAAGAAAATGGCCGCATCGGATAAGGTTAATGAATTGCGTGTGATACGCAACAAGCCCGTTCAGGATCAATTCGGTCCGGGAATGCCCTCGGAACAAGCGACCGACGCGATGGATCATGCCGCGCTCGACACCGCCCGCGTACAAACCAGATTATCTGAAAATAGCGAAAAACGTTCCCTGCGTGTGGTTGTGCCTTTTATTGCACTCAAGGAGTTTCGCGGCACCAATTGCCTGATGTGCCATAACGTCACCGAGGGAACGGTGAATGGCGCGGCAAGTATTACGTTTGACCTGTCGGATGAATTTGCGATGATACACCGCGCAAATTATGCGTTGTGGGGTGCTCAGCTGGTCGTGCAAGTGTTCCTGTATTTCATTATCGGCTGGCTGATCGGTTTCATGACGCGCCCTGCGCTTGAGTTGCAACTCACGATGCAGGCCATGCAGACCAGCGGTGATCTTTCTAAGCGTGCCATTGTCCATAGCGGGGATGAAATCGGCAAAACGGCGCAGGCATTTAACGATCTGGCGCAGAGTTTCCAGGTTATCGTAAGTCAGGTCGAAGGCCATGCCGGGCAGGTTGTCTCGTCAGCGCAGCGGCTGGCTGAAAATGCCGGAGAAATCGCGCACGGATTGCAACTGCAAACCGATGCGGCATCCAGTACCTCAAGCGCGGTGAGTCAGGTCAGTCAGAGCATCAATCGCGTGGCCGAAAGTGCCGGTCATGTCGCCAAGTTATCCGGGGAAAGTGCTGAGCGCGCACATCAAGGCCAGCGCAGTCTGCAAGAGATGATGCATGAGCTGGAACAGGTCGAGCGTGCCGTCAATGAAATCGCCAGTTCAGTCAGTGTGTTTGTCAGCAATACTCAGAGTATTACCAATATGACCCAGCAAGTACGCGACATTGCCGAGCAAACCAATCTGCTGGCATTGAATGCTGCAATTGAAGCTGCGCGTGCCGGTGAGCAGGGGCGTGGCTTTGCCGTCGTGGCAGATGAAGTGCGCAAGCTGGCTGAAAAGTCCGCATTGTCCGCATCGCAGATTGATGAAGTAACGCAAACCATAGGTGTGCAATCGGTGCAGGTTGATAAAACCATACAGCGCGGTATCGTTGCCTTGCAAGGCAGCAAGGCGCATATCAGTGAGGTCACGGGCGTGCTGAACGCTTCCAGTGATTCAGTTGATGGCGTCAATCGCGGTCTGGAGGAAATCGTAGGTTCTATCAATCAGCAGCGTGATGCCAGTCAGGAAATCGCCCGCAATGTTGAACGCATCGCCAGTATGGCAAACAGCAGCAATCAAGTGGTTAAGCGCTCGGTGGAAGAAACCGGTCAGATGAAACTGATTTCAGAAAATCTTTCCAAAACGGTGGGAAGATTCAAGGTTTAACACAGGAAACCGGAAACCGGAAACTGTAAACAGGAACATTTATGCAAAACAAGCACGCTCACGTGACACAAAAGGAAGTGCTTTTTCCGAATGGTACGGTGTTGATCACCAAAACCGATACTCGTGGCATTATCACCTATACCAATGATGCGTTCACCGGGATATCCGGCTATACACGTGCCGAACTGATCGGCAAAAGCCACAACATCGTGCGCCATCCTGACATGCCGCCGCAGGCATTCAAATGGCTGTGGGATGCGCTGAAAGCTGAACGCCCCTGGCGCGGTATGGTGAAGAACCGCTGCAAGAGTGGTGATCACTATTGGGTGCGTGCAACCGTCTCACCTGTCATCGAAGGCGGTAAAATTATTGGTTATGTATCGGTGCGCAAAGCGCCCACGCGTAATCAGATTGCTCAGGCGGAAACGTTGTATCGCGAACTGAATCAATCGGGTCGCCAGATCGTCTCCAAATATGAACGCTTCAAGATTAAAAACTGGTCGATGAAAGGAAAGTTGCAGACCGCGATTCAAATCCCGCTGCTGGTGATTTTAACGCTGGCGCAAATGTACGTGACCGATGCGCAAAAGCAGGATGTCTTAAACAATTCCGCTGCAAAAGGCGATTTAATCGCCAATCAGATCATCGACAGCGCAAATATGTTGATGGTGACCGGGCAGATTAGCGAAGTGAACAATCGCAAGTTGATGATCGAAAAGGTCACTTCGTCAGGCAACGTCAAGTCGGCGCGCGTGGTTCGTGCGCCTGAGCTGGTTGCACAATTCGGTGCCGGATCGCCCGAAGAAGGGGTGGTTGATGATGTGCAACGTCAGGTTCTGGCGAGTAAACAGCAGAAAATTGTGATTGATACGGCGGGGGATCCCGAGCTGCGCGTGGTGACGCCTTATCTGGCCAGTAAAAATTTCCACGGCACGGATTGCACTTCCTGCCATCTCGTGGCGGAGCATGTTGTTTTGGGCGCATCCGATATTGTGATCGATCTCAAACCGGACTTTGCACGTGTTCACCGTATGGAGCTGCATATGGTGACAGGGCAGTTGCTGTTGCAGGTGTTCCTGTATTTCTTCATCGGTTTTTGTGTAGATAAATTTATACGCAAACCACTTGCTGATGTAGACAGAGAGTTTCGCAATATCATGGAAGGTAATCTTGAAACCGAACTTGACGTGACGATACAGGATGAGATGGGCAAGTTGCTGTGCGAAATCCAATCCATGCAATGTTATTTGCGCACCATGGTGGATGAAATTGTCACCCCTGTCGCTTACATTCAGGGATGCATCAACGACGTGGATGGCCGGGTGACTGGCGTGGCTGAAAATGCCGTGACTGAGCAGGACCATATTCAGAGTATCGCCGCCACGATGGAGCAATTCAGTCAATCCGTCGCGGAAGTCGCACGCATGGCTGCGGATTCGCTTAACGATGCCAGGGCGATGCAGAGCATCGTCGAGGAAAATAATAAGAACATGGAGCTGAGTATTACGGCAACCGGCAAAGTGGCGCAAACCGTGGACGCATCCAGCAGGGCGATCGCTGATCTTGGCGCATCTATCCAGAAGATCGGCAGCATCGCCAATGCCATCAAGGATATCGCAGAACAAACCAATCTGCTGGCGTTGAATGCTGCGATCGAGGCAGCGCGCGCCGGCGAGCAGGGGCGTGGTTTTGCGGTAGTGGCCGATGAAGTGCGTAAACTGGCGGAGCGCACAGCCACCAGCACGCGGGATATTGCCACGACGATTGGCGAGATCACGGCTATTTCCAATGCGGCAGTGAATTCGATGCACAGTGCCGTCGGCGAGGTGGAGACCGGCATTGCGCTGATACGCAAAAACGGTGAAGGTTTGAAGGAAATCATGGGCGCGGCTGTCAATGTGGCGCAACGCGTCGAGCATATTGCGAATGCTTCTCGCGATCAGTCGGCGGCCGGTGAGGGGGCTACGCACAGCCTGGAACGTATTTCCGGCCTCGTCAGTCACAACGTGCAGTCAGTGCAGGATGCCAGGGCGGCTGCTAAAGAACTGGCGAAATCTGCCGATGAGTTGAGCAGAGCCGGTTATCCGTTGACTAAGTGCGCGCAAAAATAGCTGCCAGCGATTGTTTATATAAGGGGGATTGAGATGTTGAATGATATGAAAATTAAAACCAGGCTGGTGACGCTGCTGATGTCTTTGTTTGTGTTTCAGTTGATCGTTGCGGGGATCGATTATTACACCAGCAACAAGACGCTCAATGCGTTGAATTCGGTCTATCAAGACCGGATGATCCCTGTAGAGCAACTGAACGGCATCGCGCGAAAAAATCTGCGTAACCGTATCGCGATCGGCAACGGCATCATTCAACCGGAAACCATGCAAAAGGGTATTCAGGAGATTGAAGATAACCGCAATGAAATCAATAAGTTGTGGGATGCCTATATGGCAACCTATCTGACTGAAGAGGAAAAGGTGCTGGCCAAGAATTTTGTTGAAGCACGCACCCGCTTTGTTGATGAGGGCATTAAGCCGGCGCTTGCGGCGATGAAAGCGAATGATGTGGAGGCGATCAAACGCATTCAGGTGCAGTCTATCCGCCCTTTGTATGGCCCTTTGAAGGAATCGCTGGATGCATTGCTCAAGCTGCAGGAGACCGAGGCGGTGAAGTTGTACGATGAGGCGCTGGCGGATGAAGCGCTGTCGCATAAGGTGTCGGTGGGTGTGCTGATTCTGGGTGCGTTGCTGGCAGGTTTCTTTGCTTATTCAGTCATATCGGGAATCAACCGCTCGGTGGACGAATTGCGCGGCGTGATGGTGAAAATGGCCGCAGATGGCGATCTGAGTGCGCGGGCTAAAGTTTATGGTACGGACGAAATCGGTCAGGCCGCCACCGCTTTTAACGGGTTGATCGAGGGATTCGCAGCGATCATTCGCCAGGTTATCAGCAGCGCCGGCACGGTGTCCGGCACGGCAGCCAACTTGTCCAGTTCATCATTGCAGATCGCCCAGAGTTCACAGGCGCAAAGTGAAGCTGCCGCCTCAACCGCCGCTGCGGTTGAAGAAATCACTGTGAGCATCAATTCGGTGGCCAGCAACAGCGAGGATGTGCGTAAACTCTCTGAAAAGAGTTTGCAGCAAACCCGGCTGGGAAATCAGGATGTGACTGCCATGATAGGCGAGATTGAACGGGTGCAGCAGGCGGTCAATCAGATTGCAGGATCGGTCAAGGAATTCGTCGACAGTACCCGTGCGATTGCCGGCATGACCCAGCAGGTCAAGGACATTGCCGATCAGACCAATCTGCTGGCCTTGAATGCGGCGATTGAGGCGGCGCGCGCCGGTGAACAGGGACGCGGTTTCGCGGTGGTGGCGGATGAGGTGCGTAAACTGGCGGAGAAATCTGCACAGTCGGCCAACGAAATCGACCGTGTCACCAATTCTCTGAATCAAAAATCGGGCGATGTGGAAGCGACCGTGCAAAGTGGGCTGCGTTCCCTGGCGGCTACTCAGGCGCAAGTCGAGCGTGTCTCTGTGGTGCTGACTGAAGCGGGCGTAGCGGTCGAGCAGTCCAGTCATGGTGTCAATGATATCTCGGCATCGGTCAACGAGCAGAGTCTGGCCAGCAACGAGATCGCGCGCAATGTCGAAAAAATTGCGCAGATGTCTGAAGAAAATCACGCCGCTGTCGAATCCAATTCGCAGGACATCGTGCGGTTGGAGCAGTTGGCACGCGAGTTACAAACTGCAGTGAGCCGGTTCAGGGTTTAAGCGGATAAGGGATAAGGGAGTGCAAGGGCTTCTCCCTTCTCCCTTCACTCTTCCTTTACAAGGAGATTTAAATGTTAGGCAATATGACGATCAAGGCGCGTTTAACGATGCTGGTGAGTGTGATCATGGTGATCGGCGTCCTCGTTGCGACTGCTGCCTATATGGGGATTGCCCATCTGCAAGCCGCCACTGAAGACATTGCAGTGCGGCGCATCCACCTGATACGCTCAGTCAATAAGCTGATGTATGCCATCGCAGATAATCGCGCGCAACTGATGCGTGCGATGCAGCATGACCCCGCCAATCCTGCCTCGAAACTGCACGACCATCCTACCGCCAGGCATCTGGAAGCCATCGCAGAGAATGCGACCAGGATAGACGAGTTATTTGCCGAGATGGAAAAAGACACCCACAGCGAAGAAGGCAAGCGGACTTTAGCCGAATTTAAAGAAGCGCGCGCGGCATACTCCAACGATGGCTTGCTGTTGGGTATTCAGGCCGTCAAGGATGGCAAGTTTGAAGAAGCCGGGGTGCTGTTGTCGAAAAAGGTTAACCCGCTTTTGGATGCCGCCATGGTGAAAGGCCATGCGGTGGCCGAGCATGAGAACGAAAAAGCGAAACAGGCTTATGAAGCCGCCATGGAATCCGCGCACAACGCGGAAATAATGCTGTTCGGCGGCGTGTTGTTTATGCTGGCCGCAGCGTCTGGCCTGGGATATTCCATCATTGCCGGGGTATCTCGTTCCACCGGCGACATGCGCGATGCGATGACACGCACGGCGGCGGATGGCGATTTGTCCCGCCGTGTGACAGTGCATGGCAGCGACGAGGTGGCGCAGGCTTCGATCGCCTATAACGGCCTGATCGACGGATTTGCGAATATCATCCGCCAGGTGGGGAACAGCGCCAATACGGTTTCCAGTACTGCGGTCAATCTTTCCGATGCCTCCAGGCAGATATCGCAAGGCTCTCAGACTCAGACAGAAGCGGCCGCCTCCACTGCGGCTGCGATTGAAGAAATTACCGTCAGTATCAATCTGGTGGCTAGCAATACCGAAGATGTGCGCAAATTGTCAGAAAAAAGTTTGCAGCAAACCCGGCTTGGCAATCAGAATGTGACCGGCATGATAGGAGAGATTGGGCGCGTACAGGATGCAGTCCAGTTAATTGCAGGCTCCGTCAAAGAGTTCGTTGACAGTACCCGGGCGATTGCCGGCATGACGCAGCAGGTCAAGGATATTGCCGATCAGACCAATCTGCTGGCATTGAATGCAGCGATTGAGGCGGCGCGCGCAGGCGAACAGGGCAGGGGATTTGCGGTGGTGGCGGATGAAGTGCGCAAACTGGCTGAAAAATCTGCACAGTCAGCCAACGAAATCGATCGTGTAACCAATTCGCTGAATCAGAAATCAACGCATGTCGAGGCCACCGTGCAAAGCGGCCTGCGTTCCTTGCAGGCAACCTCCGAGCAGGTGGAGCGCGTAGCCAGTGTCTTGACTGAAGCGGGTTTGTTGGTTGAGCAATCCAGTGGTGGCGTGAGCGATATTGCCGCCTCAGTCAATGAGCAAAGTCTGGCCAGCAACGAGATAGCGCGCAACGTAGAAAAGATTGCACAGATGTCTGAAGAAAACTATGCTGCGGTAGAATCGAATACACATGAGATTGTGCGGCTGGAACAATTAGCCCGTGAATTGCAGGGCGCAGTGAGCAGGTTCAAGGTTTAAGCGGATAAGGGCTAAGGTTTAAGCGGATAAGGGATAAGGGATAAGGGATAAGGGTGACCACAGTGCAAAGGTTTTTCCCTTCTCCCTTCCCTCTTCACTTTTCCTTTACAAGGAGCAAGAAATGTCGGATCTGTTAAAAAACATCGATGCCAGAACCAAGCTGGCGGGAACGAACAAACTTGAAATTTTGATGTTCTCGCTGGGCAAGGATATGCGCACCGATCGCGAAGAAACCTTCGGGATCAACGTGTTCAAGGTACGTGAGGTGATGCGCATACCCGCTATTACCCGCGCACCCGAAATGCCTGCGGCCGTTGAGGGTATGGTCAGTTTGCGCGGTGCGCTGGTGCCGGTGATCGATTTGGCGAAATATATCGGTCTGGTCACCGATGTCAAGCCGGAAATTATGATTGTCACCGAATACAACGGCCATACTCAGGGGTTTTTGGTCAAGGCGGTCGATAATATTCTGCGTCTGGACTGGTCGGCGATGCGCGTTCCTCCCGCGATGCTGGTGGCGGAGTTGGGTGGGCTGGTGACCGCGATTACCGAACTCAAGGATAAACGTCTGGTCATGATGATAGACGTGGAGAAGGTATTGGCAGAGACCGGTCATTTCGGTACTGACGAGATGATCTTTAACGCCGTCAAACCGCTGGGCCGTGAAAATCGCACCGTATTTTTTGCCGATGATTCTTCCGTGGCGCGCAATCAGATAGCACGCACACTCGATGCGATGGGCGTCAAACATATCTCGGCGATCAATGGTCGTCAGGCCTGGGTCGAATTGTCAAAAAT
The DNA here is from genome assembly GCA_026399735.1 of Pseudomonadota bacterium. GTDB lineage: Bacteria > Pseudomonadota > Gammaproteobacteria > Burkholderiales > Gallionellaceae > Gallionella. The sequence goes on along the minus strand of JAPLQK010000110.1, from coordinate 36,315 downwards.
GGCTAGCTATGCTGAAAACGCGAATACCCCGTTGAAAGACATGGTGCAGGTGATTCTGACCGATGTGGAAATGCCTGAGATGGATGGCTATATGCTGACGCGCAAGATCAAGGAAGATAAACGCTTCAATGGCATTCCGGTGCTGATGCATTCGTCATTGTCCAGCACCTCGAACCAGCAATTGGGCAAGACCGTCGGCGTGGATGAATATGTGCCGAAATTCGAACCACAAAAACTGTCGCAAACATTGGCGAGATTGCTGGCTTAATAGGCGTGGAACGTAGGTCGGGTTTTAACCCGACAAGTCGGGATGAATCCCGACCTACCAGATTTAGGAGAAATACATGTCATATTCAGATGAAATGATGAACAGCAGCGAAGACGGTTTGCTCGATAGTATCGATGCCAGAACCAATCTGGCCGGGACGAACAAGATGGAGATCCTGTTGTTCAGTCTGGGCAGCGATGAAAAATTCGGCATTAACGTGTTCAAGGTCAAGGAAGTGAGCCAGGCCGGCAAGATCACCCGTACGCCGAATATGCCGCGTGGGGTCGACGGCATCGTATCCTTGCGCGGTCATGTGATGCCGGTGCTGAATCTGGCTGAATTTATGGGCATGAGGCCGGCCACCAAGCATCAGACCATGATGGTGGCAGAGTACAACACGCATATACTGGGCTTTTTGGTGGAAGGTGTTGATCGCATCATTCGCGTGGATTGGGACAAAGTTCGTGCTGCCGAAGGCATGTTGTCGGATAAGGGGGCTTTAATTACCGCGATCACGGAATTGCCGGATGGGTCGCTGGTCTCCTTGCTGGATGTCGAGCAGATCCTGTCAAACGCATTCGGCGAGGCGATTGTCGGTAATGTTGAGCGTGTTGAATCTGAACATGAACTGTGTGTGTTCTTCGCCGACGATTCGATGGTTGCGCGCAGAAAGATCGCGGAAGTGCTCGATAAGATGGGCGTCAAACACATTCAGTCCAATAGTGGCAGGGAGGCATGGGAGAGACTCAAAACCATGGCTGACGCAGCACAGAGCTCGGGGATTCCTTTGCATGACCAGATACAGGTTATTCTGACCGATGCGGAGATGCCTGAAATGGATGGCTATGTATTGACCCAGTACATCAAGGCGGATCAACGTTTTGATGAAATTCCGGTGGTGATGCACTCGTCGCTGTCATCGGATGCGAACCGGGCGATGGGCAAGCGCGTGGGAGTCGATTATTATGTGCCAAAATTTGATTCGGCAGTGTTGTCCTCAACGCTCAGGCCGTTGTTGACTTAGGAGCGAAAAGGGGAAAGGGAGAAGGGGGAAGGGGCAAACCCTTGAGCACCAACGGTGCGATCCCTTCCCTCTTGAGCGCAAAAGGCGCGCCCCTTATCTGGTTTATTAGGAGATTTTCATGGGAATAGAGAGTACGCGGTTTTTGGTGGTGGATGATTTCTCAACAATGCGACGCATCGTGCGGAATCTTCTCAAGGAGCTGGGTTTTGTCAATGTACAGGAGGCCGAGGATGGTGTTCAGGCACTGGCTAAACTGCGCGCCGATACATTTGATTTTGTCGTGTCCGACTGGAATATGCCGAACATGACGGGGATCGAGTTGTTGCGGGCGATACGGGCGGATGCCAGGCTGAAAACTTTGCCGGTATTGATGGTAACAGCCGAGGCGAAGCGCGAAAATATCATCGAAGCAGCGCAGGCGGGTGCTTCCGGCTATGTGGTCAAGCCTTTTACGGCGGCCACGCTGGACGAGAAACTGAAAAAAATATTTCAAAACATGAATAAGTGAGAACTGACATGGCTTCCCATACTGCAATCCAAGAGTGCGACGATCTGGAATCGCTGTTTGACAGCATCGTTGCAGCGAATGCCATTGAAGAACCACCTGCAAATAAGGTGTTAAACGTGGTGGCCGTGAATTCGGACAAGGTGCTTCATCAGCTGGGGCAGATGACCCGAACCTTGCATGACACCCTGCGTGAGCTGGGACTGAACAAGGAGATCGAGAAGGCGGCCTCTTCCATTCCGGATGCGCGTGATCGTTTGAATTATGTGGCGACACTGACACAGCAAGCGGCTGAGCGGGTGTTGAATGCGACAGAAGCGGCGCAGCCGCTGGTACAGAATATGGAGGGTGAGGCGCATCGTTTGGGTGGGCAGTGGAAGTTACTGTTTGACAGGCAACTGAGTGTCGATCAATTTAAAATGCTGGTCACGCAAACCCAGGCTTTTCTGGATATTGTCCCGAAGCAGACCAAGATGACCAATTCCTATCTGATGGAAATCATGATGGCACAGGACTTTCAGGATTTGACCGGCCAGGTCATCAAGAAAATCATTGAAGTGACGCAGCAAATGGAGAAGCAGTTGTTGACATTGCTGCTGGATAACGCACCTGCTGCAGTCAAGGCCGAATACGATTCCGGATTGTTGAATGGCCCTGTCATCGATCCGCACGGGCGGAATGTGGTGACCAGCCAGGATCAGGTGGATGACTTGCTGGAAAGTTTGGGATTTTAAATAGATAAGGGAGAAGGGAGAAGTGAGAAGGGTGGCACGAAGGTTTTTCCCTTCCCCCTTCCCTCTTTACCCTTCACCGGTCAGGAGAAAACAATGAGCGATTTTGCTGGCATGGAAGAATTACTGAGCGACTTTCTACTCGAAGCGGGTGAAATGTTGTCCGATGTTGATAGTAAATTGATGGAGCTGGAAAAACGCCCGAATGACAGCAATCTGCTCAACGAGGTGTTTCGTGGTTTTCACACCATCAAAGGCGGTGCAGGTTTTCTCAATGCAACCGAGTTGGTCACGCTGTGTCATCTCACTGAAAATCTGTTCGACAAGTTACGTAATCGCGAACTGACCCTGAGTGCCGAGTTGATGGATGTGATTTTCGCCGCGACCGCAGAAGTGAAGAAAATGTTCGGTGATTTGCAGAAGAATCAGCAACCACAGGCAGCACCGGCAGAAATGCTTGAGAATTTAAAAGCGGCGCTGGAGGGGAAGCCCGTGCAAAGTGCCGGGGTGAAAGGGCCGGGTCAGGCTGCCGTCTCACCGTCGACCACGAATGCTTTTGCTCAGCCATCTGATGAGGCCCCTCATGCCTCCAATGTGGACTGGAATGCGTTGTATAGCGCGCTGACCGGCACCGACATCGTTGCCACGGTGGGTGCGACGCGCGACCCGGAAAAGATAGCCGAGGCGGTATCGGAAGAGGAATCTACCAGAAAGGCTTTTGGTCGTCGTACCAACGATGTGCCGGGCGCAACGGTCGGTCGTCGGGATGGCGATGTGATGGCCAAGGAGGCGAAAGAGACCACGATTCGTGTTGATACCGAACGCCTGGATCAGGTGCTGAATCTGTCAGGTGAAATAGGATTGACCAAAAATCGCCTCAATCATCTGCGTTCCGACATTCTGCAAGGGCGGCACGATGTGGATACCTTGCGTGAATTGGATCAATCGGTCACACAACTCGACATGCTGGTAGTGAATCTGCAAAATGCGGTGATGAAGACGCGCATGCAGCCGATTGGCCGTCTGTTCAAAAAATATCCCCGGCTGGCACGCGATCTGGCGCGCTCGCTTGGAAAAGATGTCGAACTGGTATTGACCGGTGAAGAGACTGAGATGGACAAGACCATGATCGAGGATCTGAACGATCCACTGGTCCATCTGGTGCGTAACGCGGTCGATCACGGCGTGGAAACCATTGAAGGTCGTATTGCAGCAGGCAAGCCTGAGAAGAGTCAGGTGGAGTTGAGTGCGCGTCATGAAGGGGATCATATTCTGATTACGATTGCCGATGACGGGCGCGGGATGCGTCCTGAGGTGATACGCAACAAAGCCATTGAAAAGGGCTTGCTCACCAATGAAGTGGCGAATACGCTGGACGAGAATCAATGTCTGGAATTGATTTTCCTGCCGGGCTTCTCCACCAAGGATGAAATATCCAGTGTGTCAGGGCGCGGTGTGGGTATGGATGTGGTTAAAACCAATATTCTGAAACTCAACGGTTCGATCAATATCGATTCCATTCCCGGCAAGGGCAGTGTGTTTACCATCTCGCTGCCGCTGACGCTGGCGATATTGCCGGTGCTGATCCTGCGTCTGGGAGACCAGTCGTTTGCCGTGCCGTTGTCTATGGTTCGCGAAATTCTATCTGTCACGCCCGGGCAATTACAAAAAATCTCGGGTCGTGCCACCATGGTGGTGCGAGGCGAAGTGTTGCCGGTATTGCCGCTGGCCCAGCTGATCGGTTGGGAAGCTTCGGATAAGGAGCCTGAAGTGGGCGTGCTGATGCAATTTGGCAGCAGCAGTTTTATCTTGTCGGCAGATGGTTTCGCCGGGCATGACGATGTGGTGATCAAATCGCTGGATACCTTCCGTCCCAAGGGCGTGGCAGGCGTGACCATGTCCAGCGAAGGCGATATCGTGCTGATTCTCGATATCAAGGAACTACTGAGCGATGTGCGCGGAAACTAAATAATATAACAAGAGCGGTGCGGGTTTCGGTCCGACATTAGCCAGCCAACAAAATCAGGGAAATACAATGTTTTGCGGAAAATTAAGACAGCAATATCAGGAAGCGTTAAACAAACTCGTACAGTCTGAGCAGGAGGTGGAAAGGTTACGCAGTGCATTGAGTCAGGCGGATAGCGAACGTGAAATGTCGCGTGAGGAGACTCAGACAGCGCAGCAAGCTTGCAAACTTGACCAGCAAATTTACAGCAGTTTGCAGGGATTTGGCGAGTCATTTATTGCCTTGCAGGGATCGCAGGCGGCAGCGGCAGAATCGTTGCGCGGTGAAAAGGAGCATGCCATTGAGGCAGCGACGGCTTCAGCGGCTAACCGTGAAGCCGTGGTGCAGATTGCAGAAACCCTGGAGATGATGTCGGGTGACACGTTGCAAACCTCGCACAATGTGCAAGGACTGACGCAACGTGCTGCGCAAATCGGCAGTATCGTGAAAATGATCAAGGAAATCGCTGATCAGACCAACTTGCTGGCACTGAATGCAGCCATCGAGGCTGCCAGAGCAGGAGAACAAGGCAGGGGCTTTGCCGTGGTGGCGGACGAAGTGCGCAAATTGGCTGAGCGCACTGCAAAAGCGACCAGCGAAATCTCGACGATCGTGAGCGCGATCCAGGGTGAAACAGAGCAGGCCAGGATACAGATGGAGAGTCTGGCGGAAAAGTCGCATCAGTTCGGTCATGATGTGGGTAGTGTGATGAACAACATGAAACATGTGCTTGATCTGTCGCATATGATGGAAGGCACCATTTCGGCGGCAGCGCTGCGCAGTTTTGTTGAGGTTGCCAAGATCGACCATATCCTCTATAAATTTGATATCTACAAGGTATTCATGGGGATTTCTGACCGCTCCGCCGAGAATTTTTCTTCCCATAACAGTTGTCGTCTGGGTAAGTGGTACTTCGAGGGAGAAGGCCGGGATTGCTATGCAAAACTGGACGGTTATACGGCGATTGCCGCTCCCCATCAGGCATTTCACCAGCATGGACGCGAAGCCGTCACGGCATTTCGGGCAGGTGACGCACTGCGCGGCATGGAGTTTGTCAAGAAGCTGGAGGCGGATAGTATGGTCGTGCTCGCGGGGCTGGAACGAATCGCTGTGGCGGGTGAGGGTGACGCCAGTCTGTTGTGCCACTCGTCAAAATAAATTAAATGGGTGGTATTATCCTGACTGACCCTATCACAGGCATCTGAAATACAGTCAAGTACAGGGGGTTTTGTTATGCCGGTTGTAATCATCATTGTATTCATCGCCATGCTGTTGCACTGGCTGTGTGGCAGTTTGGTGTCCGGCAATGGTGCTTTGCTGGTGCATGGCGTGGTGACACTGGCAGCCGTGTCATTGGTCTATCTGCAAAAACCTTCTGCCAAAGCTGTCGGCGTTATCGATTCGAACGCCGGAGGCAATCAATCGGTAGACAGTTTATTAATCAAAACCCATGCGCAATTCTCCACGCATTTCAACGGGGCGAATGAAGATCTGGCGCAGGTACAAAACTTGCTCGGTGATGCCATCGGGAAATTGCTGTCGAGTTTCACCGGCATGCATGATTTGATTGATGAACAGCGCGAAGTCGGCAACAAAGTCTCATCAAGCGATGATCCGGAAATGTTGATGTCAAATCAGCTCAGCGAGACGGCCGAGACTTTAAAAATGCTGGTGGGCAGTGTCGTCAATAACAGTCGCGCGGGCGTTGAGTTGATTGAGAAGATGGAAGTTGTCAGCGACCAGGTCAAAGGGATACTCGATGTGTTGGGCGAGATTGATGCGATTTCCAAGCAGACCAGTTTGCTGTCATTGAATGCGGCCATTGAAGCGGCGCGTGCCGGTGAGTCCGGGCGTGGATTTGCCGTTGTGGCGGATGAAGTTCGCAAACTGTCGGGACGCGCGTCGCATTTCAGTAATCAAATCCGTAGCAATATCAGTCATGTGCATGGTGCAATCAGCGAAACCGAGTCTTTCATCAGCAAAATGGCGTCGATGGATATGCAGTTTGCGCTGGATTCCAAAAACAGACTGGACAATACCTTGCTGCAGATTCAGCAAGCTAACCAGAAAATGTCCGAGGCCATTATTCATCAGAATGAAATATCGGGTAAAGTTGATCAGGTGGTCGGTGCGGCGGTGACGTCCTTGCAATTTCAGGATATGGTGGGGCAATTACTCGGGCATTCCCGTCTGCGTCTGGATACCATGCAAGTTGCCTGGGAGCATATTGATAATGTGGCTAAACGTGAACAGGCAGGCGGGAAATTGACCTCAGATGAAATTGAGCAGGTAAGCCGGGAAATTGCCGAGGTCTTTTCCCGCGCAGAACAGGTCAGCGCGCGCAGTCCGGTACGTCAGGATAAAATGGAGAGCAGCGATATTGAGTTGTTCTGAGGGTTTTGAGTAGGCATGTGTCCGGCAGCGGACTGTGTGGCAGCAATAAGTTTAATACTATCTGGAGATTTAAAAATGGCAAAAACAGTTCTGAGTGTTGATGATTCAGGATCTATTCGGCAGATGGTTTCATTTACCTTGAAAAGTGCCGGTTATACCGTGATTGAAGCGGTTGACGGGCAGGACGGACTGGATAAGGCAAAACAAAAGACGGTGGATCTGGTATTGACCGATCAGAACATGCCGCGCATGGACGGATTGACGCTGATCAAATCGTTGCGCGCCATGCCCAGTTACCGCAGTGTGCCGATTCTGATGCTGACCACTGAATCGGGAGATGTGATGAAATCGCAGGGCAAGGCGGCGGGTGCGACTGGCTGGATCGTCAAGCCGTTTGACCCGCAGAAATTGCTTGAAGTGGTTAAAAAGGTTATCGGCTAAATCCTGAAAGCGCCCCGTGAGCATTGATATTACTCAGTTTTATCAGGTTTTCTTTGAGGAAGCTGCAGAGCATCTGGCTACGATGGAGTCGCTGTTGCTGGGGCTGGACGTGTCTGATCCCAGTCTGGATGAACTGAACGCAATTTTTCGTTCAGCGCATTCGATCAAGGGGGGTAGCGGCACATTTGGTTTTGACGATATGACTCAGGTGACGCATATCCTGGAAAACCTGCTCGACCGCCTGCGCAAGCAGGAAATGAAGTTGACCGACGAGATGGTGATTCAGGCTATGGCTTCTTTGACGACGAACCGGCAGCACCCGTCGTGCCCGCAAGGGGTATGCCCGGTGGGTCCCCGTCGCTTTGCGACGACCCTTCCGTCACAGATCAGGGTTACGGTTTGTTCGTGGATGAACCGACGCAGTTTCCTTCCACGCCGCAGCAATCCCAGCAGGAGGTGCATCAGGGATATGGTTTCTTCCAGAAAATTGTACCCGTGGTGGAGTCTGCGCCCGCAGTCGTTGTTGAAACGAGTCGGCGTGCCGCAGACAAGGCAGCCCCTGCCGCAGCTGAAACTTCTATCCGCGTCAATGTTGAGAAAGTCGATCAGCTGATCAATCTGGTCGGTGAACTGGTGATCACACAGGCAATGCTTGCGGAATCGGCAGCAGGTATCGATGGCGCGATATCCGAAAAACTGCAAGCCGGGCTGCATCAACTGGAACGCAATACGCGGGATTTGCAGGAAGTGATCATGTCGGTGCGCATGCTGCCGATCTCCTTCGTGTTCAGCCGTTTTCCGCGTGTGGTACGTGATTTGGCAGGTAAACTGGGCAAGCAGGTCGAGTTAAAAACGCTGGGTGAAGGCACTGAACTGGATAAAGGTCTGATCGAAAAAATTGCCGATCCGCTCACCCATCTGGTGCGAAATAGTCTGGATCACGGCATCGAGTCGCCCGAGAAACGTATCGCAAAGGGTAAGCCGGCTAAAGGCACGATTACGCTGAAAGCATCGCATCAGGGCGGCAGCATCGTGATCGACGTGTCGGATGACGGCGGAGGATTGAACCGGGAAAAAATTCTTTCCAAAGCCCGCGAACGTGGCATGTCCGTGCGTGATGACATCACCGATGCGGAAGTCTGGATGTTGATTTTTGAGGCGGGATTTTCTACGGCCGACGTGGTCAGCGATGTTTCGGGTCGCGGAGTCGGCATGGATGTGGTCAAACGCAATATCGCTGCAATGGGCGGGCGGGTTGATATTGAATCTGTTGAGGGGATGGGCTCGCGCATCTCGATCCGTCTGCCTTTGACGCTGGCGATTCTGGACGGATTGTCGGTGGGGGTCGGTGAGCAAACTTATATCATTCCGCTGGCGTATATTATCGAGTCCTTGCAAATGGCCGACAGTGATATGCGCACCGTCAGCGGAGGCGGGCATATGGTGCATGTGCGCGGTGAATACCTGCCGGTCGTCGCGCTTCATGAGTTGTTTCGTCTGCCCCGCAACAAGGAAATCGATTCTCGTATCGTGGTGATTGTCGAAGCGGATGGCAAAAAGATCGCCTTGCTGGTTGATGAATTGATAGGCCAGCATCAGGTGGTGATCAAGAGTCTGGAATCCAATTTCCGCAAGTTGCCGGGTATTTCGGGTGCGACGATTATGGGCGATGGCAAGGTGGCCATGATTCTGGATGTGTCTGTTTTGTGCATGGCGCCGTCCAGACAAAATAAGCTGGTGGCATAACAAATTCGCTGTCCGCGTTACATGAAAATAAAAGAGATAAGTATTTGAATGTATTAATAAAATCTGGTTATAGCGCGCAGTGATTAAGCCAGAGTTTGATCTGTATTTTTTGTTCGTGTTCTTTAGTGTCTTTAGTGGACGGTTTTAATGGCGGTGAGGTGAATATGGCAATTGAACAGGCAACATCCGGAATAACCAATAATGAATTTCTGACCTTCATTCTGGGGCATGAAGAGTACGGGATCGATATCCTCAAGGTGCAGGAGATACGCGGTTATGATGCGGTGACCAGTATTGCCAATATGCCTGAATTCATCAAGGGTGTGGTCAATTTGCGCGGCATCATCGTGCCGATTGTGGACTTGCGCATCAAATTCGGTTTGCCGGATGTAAGTTACGACGCGTTTACCGTCGTGATCATTCTCAATCTCGGTACGCGCGTGATGGGCATTGTGGTGGACAGCGTATCCGATGTGCTGACACTTAAATCAGAGCAGATACGCGCCGTGCCTGAGTTATCTGCAAAGCTGGATACGCGCTACATCCTGGGGCTGGGTACGGTTGATGATCGAATGTTGATTCTGGTTGATATCGAGAAGCTGATGCTGGGCCGTGAGATGGAATTGGTGGATGAAGCGCTGGCATAAGTTGTTGCAGAGCGATTTAAAAATATAGCGTCAATCGAGGAGAAACACATGCGTATCAATACACCGGTCACCAGCAACGAGCGTCAGATGCAGGAAGGTTCGATGATCGTCACCAAGACGGATCTGAAGGGCGTCATCACCTATGTCAATAAGGATTTTATCGATATCAGCGGATTTACCGAAGCGGAACTGGTCGGACAATCGCATAACCTTGTGCGTCATCCGGATATGCCAGTGGAAGCGTTTGCCGATTTGTGGAAGACCATCAAGGGCGGTACGAGCTGGAACGGCATCGTCAAGAATCGTTGCAAGAACGGGGATTATTACTGGGTAGATGCCAATGTGACGCCGATGCGCGAAGCGGGGCAATTGACGGGTTATGTTTCGGTGCGCCGTAAACCGACACAGCAGCAGATCAGCGAAGCCAGCGCGCTTTACGCGATGCTGAAGGAGGGCAAGAACCCCAATGGCGGCCTGAAAGGTCTGATTGATGCTGTCAGACATATCACGATCAAGCAGCAAATTGTGCTTAATAATATTCTGGTGGCGGTGTTGCTCACTGTTGTGGGCCTTTACGGGATATATCAACTGCAACTTGCCAATGAGCGGTTCGAGTATGTCGTCAATCATAAGGCAAAATCGGCCAATCAGATTTCGCGAATTGATGCGTTGATGCGCGAGAATATGCGCCAGTTGCAGCTGGCTTCGATGCACGATCCGCGCCTGCCGGAAAGTAAACTTCACGAGCATCCCATTACCAAGCATCTGGATGCGATCATCGTCAATGAGAATGAAATTAACGCAATCTGGAAAGACTACAATTCGAGCAAACGCAGCGCCAAGGGGACGGAACTGGCGGATGCGTTTTCCAGGGAAAACGCCGCATTTGTGACGGAAGGCGTTAAGCCTGAAACAGCCTTGCTGCTTGAGGGTAAATTCGCCGAGGCCAACATGTTTCTGGTTAAATCTGTCGGCACACTGTTCAATGTGGCTGATGGCCGTGCGACTGAGATTATCAATCATCAACACGCTTCGATGGAAAAGGATGTCGCCGAAGCTGAGGCGCGTTATCAGGACACGCGTAATATCATGTTGGCGCTGTTCTGCTCAGGCATGGCATTGGTGGTGTTGCTGGGTGTAATGCTGTTCCGCGCCGTGGTGCCACGTATCCGCAGTGTTGCAATGCAGATTGAGCGTGCAGCACACGGCGAATCAAATCAGCATGGTGAGGCCAAATCCCGCAAGGATGAAATTAACGCGGTATTCCTGGCTTATCGTGCATTGTCGACTCGCATGGGTTTTGATGTGGCTGAATCCAAACGGATGTCAGATGAAAATCTGCGCATCAAGATCGCGCTGGATAACGTCAGCACCGGCTGCATGATCGCGGACAACGACCGCAATATCATCTACGTGAACAAGTCAGTGGTTAATATTCTGAGTGTAGCTGAAGCGGACATTCGTAAACAGTTACCGAACTTCAATGCGGCCAATCTGGTCGGCACCAATATCGATACCTTCCACAAAAATCCGGCTCATCAGGCAGGGTTGCTGGCACGCTTGCAAACCAACTATAGCGCACCACTGTTGATAGGCGGGCGCTCTCTGGTGGTCACTGCCAATCCGGTGATTAACGACAAGGGTGAACGTCTGGGCGTGGTGGCAGAATGGATAGATCGTACGCTGGAAGTCGCGGTCGAGAAAGAAGTGGCTGGACTGGTGAGCGCTGCTGCCAATGGCGACTTGAGCAAACGCCTGGATCTGAACGGCAAGGAAGGCTTCTTCCTGAGCCTGGGTCAGGGTATCAACGGCCTGGTGGCAGCGACTGAAGCTGCGATTGGTGAAACAGTAAGTGTGCTGGATCGGATTGCAAAGGGAGATTTCTCGGAAAGAATTGAAGCCGAATATCAGGGTTCGTTTGGTGAGATCAAGGATAACGCCAATCTGACGATAGAACGTCTGACTGAAACCGTGCGGAGTATCAAGGAGGCGGCAGATACCATTAGCACGGCTTCCAAAGAGATTGCCAGCGGCAACACTGATTTGTCGTCGCGCACCGAAGAGCAGGCCTCCAGCCTGGAAGAAACCGCCGCCAGTATGGAAGAGCTGACCTCTACCGTTAAACAGAACGCCGAGAACGCCAAACAGGCGAATCAGCTGGCGCTATCCGCATCCGACATCGCGGTGAAGGGCGGTCGTGTGGTCGGTCAGGTGGTGGATACCATGTCGTCGATCAGTGGCAGCTCGAAGAAAATCGTTGACATCATCAGCGTCATTGACGGGATCGCCTTCCAGACTAATATTCTCGCGCTGAACGCGGCTGTGGAAGCCGCGCGTGCCGGTGAGCAGGGGCGTGGTTTTGCGGTCGTTGCCTCCGAAGTACGCAATCTGGCGCAGCGCAGTGCAGCGGCAGCCAAGGAAATTAAGGAATTGATCAGCGACTCGGTTGAAAAAGTGAGCGCAGGGACACGTCTGGTGGATGAAGCCGGAAAAACGATGGATGAAGTGGTCAACTCGGTAAAACGCGTGACCGACATCATGGCCGAAATTACGGCGGCTTCGACTGAGCAAAGCCAGGGTATCGAGCAGGTTAATACCGCCATTACGCAAATGGATGACGTGACGCAACAAAATGCAGCGCTGGTAGAACAGGCTGCGGCGGCGGCCGAATCGCTGGAAGAGCAGGCGCAGGATCTGGCAGTCCTGATGAGTACCTTCAGACTGGCGGATGACGGGATGGTGCTGAGTGCACCTAAACGCAGCGCAGTACGTTCGCCGCAGCCGGTTCGTAAATTGGTGGCTCAGAAAGCAGCACCGGTCACTCGCGCGCGACCTCTCAAACAGCCTGATTCTGAAGACGGGGATTGGCAAGAGTTCTAAGAACAGGAAGGGTGAAGGGGATTTGAGAAGGGATAAGCGTGAAGGGGGAAGGGTAACCTAAACTCTTCGAACTCTTTCCCTTGAGCACCGAAGGTGCGTTCTTTTCACCCTTTTCTTTTGTTTATCAATCCTGAATCCTGAAAATAATATGGCCGATACGCAAAACAACAGTCCCGGCACCGGAATGAAAGATCCTTCCCTGCGTGAGTTTTATTTTACTGCGCAAGATTTTCAGCGCGTGTGCAAGCTGATATACGATCACGCCGGCATCTCGCTCAACGCCAGTAAGCAGGAGTTGGTATACAGTCGTCTGTCGCGCCGCCTGAGGGCGACGGGTATCAGGACTTTTGCCGAATATCTTAAGTTGCTGGAACAAAACGACGTAGCGGAGTGGGAGGCATTTGCCAATTCGCTGACCACAAACCTGACCTCGTTTTTTCGCGAGCACCATCATTTCCCGCTGCTGGCTGAGCAGCTTAAAAAAATCGGTAATGATCACCCCATCGTGATCTGGTGTTCTGCCAGTTCAACGGGTGAAGAGCCTTATTCGATCGCCATGACTGCAGTGGATGCGTTCAACAGCTTTACGCCACCGGTTAAAATTATCGCCACCGACCTTGATACCAATGTGCTGGATACCGCACGCCGGGGTGTTTATTCGATGGATCGGGTCGAGAAACTGGATGACGCGTTGATCAAGCGTTTTTTCTTCAAGGGGAGCGGGGCGCAGGAAGGATTTGTCAAGGTGCGTCCGGAATTGCAGAATATGATTACCTTCCGCAAGCTCAATTTACTTGATGCCACCTGGCCGATACGCGACAAAGCGGATGTGATTTTTTGTCGTAACGTGATGATTTATTTCGATAAAGAAACTCAACTGGCCATCCTGAAGAAAATGGCTCCGTTGTTGCGCCCGGAGGGCTTGTTATACGCCGGTCATTCGGAGAATTTTTATCATGCCGAAGCGTATTTCAAACTGCGCAGTAAAACCGTGTATGAGCTATCCTCGCAGATGAAAGCGGGTCAAACCGGGAAATCCTGACGGGCCATGCCAGATCACGACTACGAAGAAATTCTCTCACCCAACAAGTACTTTGACCGGAACTTCAATGTCGATGCGGTTAAAATACAGCCGGGTGAGTATTATGTGACTGGGCGCGACATGGTGCTGGTCACGGTGCTGGGTTCGTGTGTCGCGGCGTGCATACGCGATAAGCAGACCGGTATCGGCGGGATGAATCACTTCATGTTGCCGGATAACCTGAGCGATGACGGCGGCCCGGTCGGTCTGGCCGGACGATATGGCACTTATGCGATGGAGCTGATGATCAATCAGATGCTCAAGGCAGGAGCCAAACGCAGCAATTTAGAGGCCAAGGTGTTCGGCGGCGGTAATGTGTTGCGCGGCTTTACGGTAACCAATGTCGGGCAGCGCAATGCCGATTTTGTGATCGACTATTTGCAGACAGAAAATATTGCCTTGATAGCGAAGGATATGCTGGATATTTATCCGCGCAAGGTTTATTACTTTCCTGCTACCGGACGCACACTGGTGAAAAAATTACGCAACGTGCATAACGACACGATCGTTCAGCGCGAACAGCAGTACATTGCGCGTATCCGCGCATCTGAAGTTCAGGGCGATGTTGAATTATTTTAAAAATCAGTTACTTGTCGCTGTAAATCAGGGTAAGAGTCCATGCAGAATGAAATGAACAGGAAAATCAGGGTGCTGATCATTGATGATTCTGCGTTGATTCGCAGTATTCTCAAAGAGGTGGTAAACAGTCAGCCTGATATGGAGGCGGTCGGTGCAGCGATCAATCCCTTGCAGGCGCGCGAAATGATCAAGACGCTCAATCCTGACGTGCTGACGCTGGATGTCGAGATGCCTGAAATGGATGGCCTGACTTTTCTTGAAAAGTTGATGCGCCTGCGGCCGATGCCGGTATTGATGATTTCCACGCTGACGGAACGCGGATCAGAAGCGGCTTTGCGAGCGCTGGAGCTGGGGGCGGTGGATTTTTTGGCGAAACCAAGGCTGGGTGTGGCTGAGGGCATGAAGGCTTATGCCGATGACATTGCTGAAAAAATTCGTATCGCTGCCAAGGCGCGGGTAAAAGGCAGCAGACCTGTTGCCGCACCTGCGGATAGTTTGCCGATGTTAGGTAGTCGCATGTCCAGTACCGAAAAACTGATTATTGTAGGTTCATCCACCGGTGGAACGGAAGCGCTCAAGGAATTTCTGCTGCCTATGCCAGCCGATGCGCCGGCTATCCTGATTGCCCAGCATATGCCGGAAGCCTTTACCAAATCGTTTGCAGAACGACTGAACGGCTTGAGCAAAATGACGGTGGCAGAGGGTGTGCATAATGCACGGGTGTTGCCGGGGCATGCGTACATCGCGCCCGGACATTCGCATATGCTGGTCAGGCGCAGCGGATCGAATTATGTGATTGAACTGAATCAGTTGGCACCGGTGAATCATCATCGGCCTTCGGTAGAGGTGCTGTTTCGCTCCGCTGCGCAATGTGTGGGTGCGAACGCCATCGGTGTGATGCTGACCGGTATGGGGAAAGACGGCGCGGTGGGTATGCTGGAGATGCGCCAGGCAGGTGCGTACAACTTCGCTCAGGATGAGGCGACCTGCGTGGTATACGGCATGCCGCGCGCGGCGGTCGAAATCGGTGCAACGCATGAGTCAGCGCCGATTGGTGAGATGGCGCGACGCGTGCTGGCGCGTGTGATAAGCGGAGCGGTCAGAAACCGGTTATAGAAAATCAATCTGTTCACAAAGCGGCAGCTCGAAAAGGCACGAAAAATACAATATATTCAACGAGAAACAAGTTGTAGGTGGATACCGAATGGGTACTATAGTTACGAATTCAATTTTGTTCGTGATTTTCGTGGACAAGGGTTGGGTATCAGTTAATCAGGGTTGAACAGGAGCGTTTTTATGGCAATGCAGATCAGTACAACAAGTATGAGCGACAGGGCGGTCATCAGGCTGGCTGGCAGGTTTGATTTTAACGATCACCGCACTTTTAAGGCCGCTTATGAGCCGTTGTTGCAACAGGCGGGATTAAAAACGGTGGAAATCGATATGGCCGGGATTGAATATCTCGACAGTTCTGCGCTGGGCATGATGATGCTGATGCGTGAACGCGCACAGGCGGCGGGCAAGACCGTCGTTTTAAGCCGTCCCAGCAGCACGGTTGCGCAAATCCTTGATATCGCCAATTTCAGTAAGTTGTTCTCGATTATTTCCTGAGCCGGACGGCACATTGATGAGTACATACACTTCACTTCACGTGCTGGCGGTGGATGACTCCAATACCAATCGTCAGTTGATACAGGCGATGCTCAGGAAAATGGGGCATCGTGTGACGCTGGCAGAGGATGGCGTCCATGCGCTCGCCTTGTGTGAGCAAAATTTGCCGGATCTGGTGTTGATGGATGTGGCGATGCCCGTGATGAGCGGATTTGATACGGTGATCGAGATGCGCCGCCGCTACCCTGACTGGTTTCCCATTCTGTTTCTGTCCGCACAAACCAGCAATGCGGAGGTGATTGAGGGGATGCATGCGGGCGGGGATGACTATCTGTTCAAACCGGTTAATTATGAGATCTTGCAGGCGAAAATTCATAATTTTCAGGTTCGCATCGAGCAGAACCGGAGTTTGCTGGATTACCGGGAACGCATTGATGAAGAAACCGATACTGCACGTGATTTTATCAAGCAGTTCACGGCACTGGATAAAATCCATGATCCATTGGTACGTTTCATTCTCAAGCCGGCAGAAAGCTTCAGCGGTGACCTGATTGCGGTGGCGCGCGGACCGGACAATTGTCTGCACGTGTTGCTGGCCGATAGCGCGGGGCATGGGCTGACGGCCGCTTTGTCAGTGATTCCGATTACCCAGCCGTTTTATCAAATGACCGCAAAGGGCTTTGATATTCCCGCGATTGTCCGGGAAATCAACCGGCGGGTGCGCGAATATTTGCCGCTGCCGCGTTTTGTCGCCGCAGCGATGCTGTCGCTGGATCCTGCAACGGGAATCGTGGAGGTATGGAACGGTGGTTGTCCGCCGGTGTTGCTGCTAAGTGCAGATGGCGCGGATGTTGTGCATCGTTTCAAATCCAGGCATTTGCCATTGGGCGTGGTCACGCCGACTGAAATGGATGCGAGCCTGGAATATTACACATTGGGGAGGGCGCCTGGATGTTTGCTGATGTGCTCGGACGGGGCGAGCGAAATCAGTCTGGGCGATGGTCAGGCGTTGGGGCAGGATGGCATCTTGTCAGGCGCCGTGCAGTCTTATGCAGGTGCATTTTTTGACCGTGTGGTCGATGTGCTTGATGGTCATCTGGGCGGCTTGCCGCCGGTGGATGATATTGCGCTGATTGTGGTGGATTTTCCGGCTATTGAAAAGAGTGCGCCTCTGATCAGCCAGGAGCGAATCAATCAGAGTAGCGTTGCCGGCGATGGATGCATTCATGGCGAGACTGAGAAATCGTTGTGGAAATTTTCACTGCTGCTCACCGAACAGCAACTCAAATATCTGGATGTGGTGCCTTTTCTGCTCAACATTGCCGGGCAGATCGAAGGCGGAAGAGCCGACGGCAAACTGTTTCTGGTGTTGTCCGAATTGTTTAACAATGCGCTGGATCATGGTGTGTTGAAACTCGATTCGACCCTGAAGAATCAAACGGACGGCATGGAACTCTATTTTGCCGAGCGCGCTGCGCGTCTGGCCGAGTTGCAAGATGGAAATATCCTGATGCGCCTGGATAAATTGGATTGCGGCTGCGTGAAAGTCTCAATGAAGGACAGCGGTGAAGGTTTCGATTGCGCTACGCGTTTGACTACTGATCTGCAAACTAACCAGCAGCGGCATGGACGGGGTATTGCCTTGCTGTCGGGCATGTGCAGTGCCTTGCAATATTCCGGAAACGGATCGGAAGTGGAAGCTTACGTCGGCTTGTCTAAGCCTGCATAAGGCACGGAAATATATAAATGGCCATTACGCGTACAAACTCCCGTCGATCCGCCAGGCACGGTGAGATGGATTTGCAGGTTTTACTGATCGAAGATCAGCGCTCGCTGGCGCAAATGGCGGCTAAAATGCTGTATGAGCGCTGGGGCTGTCGTGTGCTGATTGCCACCAGTCTGGCACAGGTGCGCGCTATTATCGATGAGGGCAAACATCAGTTCTTTGTGGCGGTCAGCGATCTGAATCTGCCCGATGCTTCGCATGGCGAGGTGGTCGATGTGCTGATCGCCGCCAAATTGAAGGTGATCGCCATCACCGGTATGTACGATGAGTCGATGCACGACAAGATCATGAGTCGGGGTGTCGTTGATTATGTACTCAAGGACAGTATCAATGCGTACGAGTATGTCGTTGAACTGGTGGGTCGTCTGTTCAGAAATCTGCACGTCAAGGTGCTGGTGGTCGATGACTCGCAAACTTTTTGTGGATTAATCTCAGGCATGTTGCAGATACAGGGCTTGAATGTTCTTACCGCCAGTAACGGTGCGGAAGCGCTGGCCCAGCTGGCGCAGCAGCCGGATATCAAACTGGTGCTGGTCGATCACGAAATGCCTGTGATGGACGGCTTCACTTTTCTGTCGAATGTGCGCCGCAAGCACGCTCGCGACAGGCTTGCAGTGATCGGTATGTCAGGTGCTGCAAATTCACGGATGTCCGCGCAGTTTCTCAAGCTGGGTGCGAATGATTTTATTTGCAAGCCGTTCAGTTATGAGGAACTGGTCTGTCGCGTGACTCAGAACCTGGAAATGCAGGAAAGCATAGAGTCGGTGCGCTATATCGCCTACCACGATTATCTGACCGGGCTTTATAACCGTCGTGCCTTCTTCGAACAAGGAGTTAAGTTGTTTGAGGAGACCGCCGGTGCAGGCAGAACGTTGGCCGCTGCGGTGATGGACATCGATTTCTTCAAAAAAATCAATGACTTTTACGGTCACGATGGGGGTGACGTGGTGCTCAAACATTTTGCGCGCCTGTTGGATGAGTATTTCAATGCGCAACTTGTGGGACGCGTAGGCGGGGAGGAGTTTTTTCTGCTGTTCCCGGATGCGGACAAGGCGGCGGGTCAGTGCGAAGCGTTTCGCGAGCGGGTGGCGCATTCTGCTGTCAAATTTAACGATGCCGTGATCGTTTTTACCATCAGTATCGGCATTACCCGGCTGGCGTCCGGCAGTCTCGATGACATGCTTAAAATTGCCGATGCAAATCTCTACGCCGCCAAGGAGTCCGGACGTAATCGCATCGTTTTGACGTGATTTGACCTGAACGCCGGTCTGCAGGCCGGAATTTATCCGGATCAACTTGTGTATTTACTTTACGTCTTGCCTTGAACGTATTGAAAAGCAAGCTAATTCCCTCGTTATTCTTCTGATTGAATTCGGCTTTAATGCGTATAATCCGCATTATCAGCGGAGCCCATCATGGCAGAAGACAGCGATCTAGAAAAAACAGAACAACCCTCACAGCGGCGACTTGACCAGGCGAAAGAAAAGGGTCAGGTCGCGCGCTCGCATGAGTTGTCCACTTTTTCCATATTGCTGGCAGGTGGCGGTACGCTCTGGTTCATGGGCGCCTCGCTCAGTTCGCATATGGTGAAGCTGTTGCACGATGGTATGACGATTAGTCAAGACCTTGTTTTTAAACCAGAATTACTGATCCATCATCTGTATGATCTGTCTGCGGATATGCTGATCACCTTTGCGCCTGTGCTGGCGATGCTGTTTCTGGCGGCTTTGGGTTCGCCGCTGATTCTGAACGGGTGGCTGTTCAGTACCGATGCGTTAACACCACAGTTTTCCCGTATGAACCCCATGGCTGGCATTGCGCGCATGTTTTCTACCCATGCCCTGGTGGAACTGGCCAAGGCGATGGGCAAGGCAACGCTGGTAGGCGGAATCGCAACCTGGGTGATCTGGCACCATCGCGATGATGTGCTGCAACTGGCGACACTCTCAACTACAACGGCGATCTCCCAGATGGGCTATCTGGTAGCGGGCAGCTTCATGGCGATTGTCGGCGCGATGTTGCTGATCGTGATGGTAGACGTGCCGTTTCAACTTTGGGATCACAACAAGAAACTGATGATGACCAAGGAAGAGGTGCGTCAGGAATCCAAGGAAACCGATGGTAACCCCGAGGTCAAGGGGCGCATACGCAGCATGCAGCGTGAAGCGGCACGGCGTCGTATGATGAGTGCGATTCCGACCGCCGATGTGGTGGTGACCAATCCTACGCATTACTCGGTGGCGCTCAAATACAGCGACAAGGGGATGAGTGCGCCGACCGTGGTGGCCAAGGGCTCTCACCTGATCGCGCAACGCATACGAGAAATCGCAATTGAAAATCATGTGCCGATACTTGAAGCGCCACCGCTGGCACGTGCGTTGCACAAGCATACCGAGATCGGTGACTCTATCCCTGAAGCCCTGTACACGGCGGTCGCCGAAGTGCTGGCCTACGTTTATCAGTTGAAACGCTACAAAACAGAAGGCGGCTCCCGCCCCGATGCGCCCGGTAATTTGCCTGTGCCGGCCGAGCTTGATCCCGGGGTTGCTGCATGAACATGAACGCTGTCATGAATTTTCTTAAAGAGAGCGTGAAGCTGCGTTCTCTGGCAGGCCCGATCCTGATCGTGATGATTCTGGCGATGATGGTGCTGCCGCTGCCGCCGATGTTGCTGGATATTCTCTTTACCTTCAACATTGCCGTAGCCGTAATGGTGCTGCTGATCAGCATGAATACCACCAAGGCGCTGGATTTTCTGTCCTTCCCGACTATTTTGCTGATCACCACCTTGCTGCGTCTGTCGCTCAACGTGGCCTCAACCCGCGTTGTGTTGCTGGAAGGTCATACCGGTCCTGATGCGGCGGGTAAGGTGATCGAGTCATTCGGCCACTTTCTGGTCGGCGGCAATTACGCCGTGGGTATCGTGGTGTTTGCGATTTTGGTGGTCATCAACTTTATGGTCATCACCAAGGGTGCCGGACGTATCGCCGAAGTCGGCGCACGCTTCACGCTGGATGCAATGCCCGGTAAGCAAATGGCGATCGATGCCGATCTGAATGCAGGTTTGATCGGTGAAGATGTGGCGCGCAAACGGCGTGCCGAAATCGGCCAGGAGGCGGACTTTTACGGTGCGATGGATGGTGCCTCCAAGTTCGTGCGCGGGGACGCGGTCGCCGGCATACTGATTCTGTTCATCAATCTGATCGGCGGGCTGATTGTGGGCGTGTTGCAACACAATATGGATATCGCAATGGCCGCCAAGAATTACACCTTGCTGGCGATCGGTGACGGTCTGGTGGCGCAGATCCCGGCGCTGGTGATTTCGACCGCAGCCGGTGTGGTGGTGAGTCGGGTCTCCACAGATGAGAATATCGGCGAGCAAATGATGGGGCAGTTGTTCAAACAGCCGCAGATCATCATGTTGACCGCTGCGATTATCGGCATGATGGGCATGATCCCCGGTATGCCGCATTTTTCATTTTTGCTGCTGGCGGGCGGCATGATCTGGCTGGCGTATCACTTGTCGCAAAAAACAGTGCAAGCTGCAGAGCAGGAAAAAACCGAGGTGGCTGCAACGCCGATTATTGCGGAAGCTGCAGATGCGAGCTGGGAAGATGTTGCGCAGGTCGATGTGCTGGGGCTGGAAGTGGGTTATCGTCTGATTACACTGGTGGATAAGGCGCAGGATGGTGATTTATTGCGTAGAATCAAGGGGATACGTAAAAAATTTACTCAGGATATCGGCTTTTTGCCGCCTTCGGTACATATCCGTGACAATCTCGATCTGCGCCCGAATGCCTACCGCATTACGCTAAAAGGCGTGGAAATCGGCAGCGGCGAGGCTTATCCGCAGCAACTGCTTGCGATCAATCCGGGTAGTGTGACCGGGGACCTGATCGGCACGCCGACAAAAGACCCCGCTTTTGGCCTGCCTGCCGTGTGGATCGATGTTGCGCTGCGCGATCAGGCACAGATCATGGGTTATACCGTCGTCGATCCGGGAACGGTGGTGGCAACGCACCTGAGCAATTTGCTCAGCACCCGATCTGCCGAGTTGCTGGGACGCCAGGAAGTGCAGCAGCTGCTCGATCATCTGGGTAAGTTCGCACCCAAGCTGGTGGAGGATCTGGTACCCAAGACCTTGCCGCTGGGCACCGTGCAGAAGGTGTTGCAAAATCTGCTGGATGAAGGGATGCACATTCGCGACATGCGCACCATAGTTGAAACGCTGGCCGATAATGCACAAAGAACGCAGGATCCTTTTCAGCTGACGGTGCTGGTGAGAGTTGCGCTGGGTCCTGCCATCGTGCAGCAGTTTTATCCTGCAACCCAGGAATTGCAGGTGATCGGCATGGATAAAGAGCTGGAACATGTATTGATGCAGGCGATGCAGGCGAGTCAGAACGGCATGGGCATAGAACCGGGCCTGGCCGATACCGTGCTGAATGAATCGCGCGCGGCCGTGCAGCGGCAGGAACAAATGGGGCTGCCGACCGTGATGCTGGTTCCCGCGCAATTGCGCGATTTGCTGGCGCGTTTTTTAAAGCGCACAGTACCCAATTTAAGAGTTATTTCGCATGATGAAGTACCGGACTTTAAGACCATCCGTGTGACGGCACTGGTAGGAGGAAACGCATGAAAATCAGAAAATTCACCGCCCCGACAGCACGTGAGGCTTTAAAAGAGATACGCAGTGAATTGGGCGAAGAGGCCGTCATTCTGTCGAATCGCAAAACCGAACAGGGCGTTGAAATTCACGCGATGGCGAATGATGAAATGGTGCGACTGTCCGCTGTGCCGGCTTTGAAACACCCCGCGATACCCGAATCCGTCTATACGGCAAAGCCTGAGGCCGTGCGTACACCTGTGGCTGAAGCGCGAATCCCGCCCCCTGTGATGACTACGCCGGCCGGAGAGGCTGCGATTCTGGGTGAAATCAAATCCATGCACAGTATGTTGCAGAAGCAGATTGAAACCTTGTCATGGAATAATGTGCAACAGCGCGACCCGCAGCGTGCCGGTTTGTTGCGCAAAATGCTCAACGCAGGTTTCAGTACGCTGCTGGCCCGTCAATTGCTGGACAAAATGCCCGCCGGGAACGAGAAGGGCGAATCCTGGATTAAAAATGTATTGAAACGCAATGTGCGTGTGGTCGGGGCTGACGATGATATCGTGGTTAAAGGCGGCGTGTATGCGCTGATCGGGCCTACCGGCGTCGGAAAAACGACCACAACCGCGAAGCTGGCGGCACGCGCCGTGGTGCGTTATGGTGCGGATAAAGTGGCGTTGCTCACGACAGACAGCTACCGGATTGGTGCCTATGAACAACTCAAAATTTACGGCAAGATTCTGGGCGTGACGGTGTATGCAGTGAAGGGCGCTGACGACTTGCGCAGGACGCTTGCTGCGCTGCGTCATAAACATCTGGTGTTGATCGATACGGTGGGGATGGGGCAGCGCGATGAACGGGTTGCCGAGCAAAGTGCCATGTTCGATGCGGCCGGTGTGCAGCGCCTGCTGCTGTTGAACTCTACCAGCGGCGGTGATACGCTCGAAGATGTGGTGCGCATGTACCACAGCAACAAGGTAATCGGCTGCATTGCGACCAAGCTGGATGAAGCGGCTAATCTGGGTGCGGTACTGGATGTCGTGGTGCGTCATCGTCTGGAGATGCACTTTATGGCGAATGGACAGCGCGTGCCGGAGGACTTGCATCTGGTCAATATCGATATATTGTTGCACCGCGCATTTAAACCCGCAGAAGAAAAAACGCCTTATACGCTGGGTGCTTTGGAATTTCCGATGATAATGGCGGGTGCGGTGCAGGCTGAGCCGGCTTATGCGCTTTGATGTTGAAGATTTATCTGCCAACGAGCTGTTCTTTGAGGAAGAAATGATGGCCGCGCTATCTCAGACTTCGCCGCAGCGTTTGGGTGCGGACGATCAGGCTGAAGGCTTGCGCCGCATGCTGGTGAGCAATCAAACTCAGGTCATTACGCTGGTGGCGGGTAAGCAGGGAGTGGGACGCACCGGCGTGACGCTCAATCTGGCCGCTGCTCTGGCAGGCGCCGGACGCGATGTGCTGGTGTTGGATGAAAATCCTGCGCCGCATAACTTAACGGATAGTCTGGGGTTGTTTGCGCGGCATGATTTGCTGGACGTCGTGCAAGGCAGATGTCAGCTTCAGGATGCGCTGTTGTCCGGCAAGGGGTACGCGATTCTGCCTGTGGCGCGTTTGATGCGCGCTTTGGAAAACCTGAATCAGCCTGAGCAACATAACCTGGAGAAAGTGTTGTCCGGGGTGAGTGCCGGTGTGGATGTGATGCTGGTGGACGCTGCGATGCTGACAGGGGCGGCGGCTGTATCCACCAGTCTGGCCGCAGGGGTCAGGCTGGTGGTGGTGATGGAGGCAACGCCCAGCGGCATTACTGAAAGTTACGCACTGATTAAACGCCTGGCGCTGGAGAATGCGCGCCTGAGATTTGAAATCGTGGTGAATAAAGTGGCAAATGAACAGGTGGCCAGGCTGGCATTTGGGAATATGGAAAAAGTGGCGAGGAGTAAACTTGCCGCACGTCTCGAATATCTGGGTTGTATTCCGTTGGATGACAGGTTGAAACGGGCGACGCAATTGGGTCGATCCGTGGTGGAAGCCTATCCTGCTTCCAATTCAGCCAAGTCCTGTATGGTATTGGCGCAAAGCGCGTTGCAAAGGACCATGCAGCAGGACGAAATGGAAGGCGGGATTGCGCAGATTATGAAAAACCTGATTGCACAGTTGGTGCGACAACATAAAATGGCGTTTGAATCAATGCACAATTGATCGTTATCAATTAATAATTTGCAATTAATAGCCTATGTATAACGCTGCCGGATTGCAGGATAAAAATCAGTGCCTGCGGGATTATGCCCCGCTGGTCAAAAGGCTTGCTCATCAAATGATGAGCAGGTTGCCTTATAGCGTGCAAATAGACGATATTATTCAGGCCGGCATGATGGGATTGCTGGATGCGGCGAGTCGTTACGATGAAATTCACGGCGCACAGTTTGAGACTTATGCAACCCAACGCATTCGCGGTGCGATGCTGGACGAGTTGCGCAGTGCCGACTGGTTGCCGCGCAGTTTGCGTCGCGATATGCGGCGAATTGAACAGGCGGTCAGTCGATTGCAGCAAAAACTGGGCAGAGCGCCGAATGAAACCGAGATTGCAACTGAACTTGAAGTGCCGCTCGTCGAGTATCAGCAGATGTTGCAGGAGGCGCGCGGTGCGCAACTGATCTACTATGAAGACTTTCAGGACGAAGATCACGATGATTTTTTCGAGCGGTTTGAATTTTCCAATGACAGTGATCCGTTGTCTTTGTTGCAGGACGAACGTTTTAAGGCGGAGCTGGTGAGAGCGATCGATATTTTGCCTGAACGCGAACGCATGCTGATGGGTATGATTTACGAACAGGAGATGAATTTGCGTGAGGTGGGTGAAGTGTTCGGTGTCAGCGAGTCACGCATTTCACAACTGCACAGCCAGGCGGTGGCACGCCTGCGCGGTTCGCTGAAGGGTTACTGATGGACAAGCTGACGTTACTCGGTTTACTGGTCGCATTGGTCGGCGTCATGACCGGACAGATACTGGAAGGCAGCAATCTGTCCGTGTTATTTCAGGGAACGGCGTTCCTGATTGTGTTCGGCGGCACAATGGGCGCAGTGATGGTGCAAAGTTCGGCTAAAGTCTTTATCACGGCGCTCAAGATGGGGCGCTGGGCGTTTATCCCGCCCAAGCCAGCGGGACCCGCGCTGATCGGACAGTTAACCGAATGGGGTACATTGGCGCGCAAGGAAGGCATACTGGCCCTTGAAGCACGAATTCCAGGCATAAAAGATCCATTCCTGCAAAAAGGAATGCAGTTGCTGGTGGATGGTCAGAGTGCTGAAAAGATACAGGAAGTGCTTGAAATCGATATTCATTCCTGGGAGCAGTTGCGTTGGCAGGGCGCGCGCGTTTGGGAAGCGGCGGCGGGATATTCGCCCACGGTGGGCATTGTCGGTGCGGTATTGGGTTTGATGCACGTGATGCAGAATTTGTCCGAGCCTGCCAAACTCGGCAGCGGGATTGCGGTCGCTTTTGTCGCGACCATTTATGGCGTGTCATTTGCAAACTTCATATTTTTGCCGGTTGCGAACAAACTCAAAGCCATCATCATGCAACAGACGCATCTGCGCGATATGATCGTGGATGGTCTGGGTGCGATTGCCAACGGTGAAAATCCGCGTTTTATCGAGCTTAAACTGCAAAGTTACCTGGACTAACGGGTATGGCACGCCGACGGAAACGCGATGAGCATGATAATCACGAGCGCTGGCTGATCTCTTACGCTGACTTTGTCACGTTGCTGTTTGCCTTTTTTGTGGTGATGTATTCCATTTCTTCGGTGAATGAAGGTAAATACAAAACCTTCAGCAATTCGTTGAATATTGCATTTGACCAGTCGGCCAACGCATCCTTAATCGCTAATCAGTCTGTGCAAGGCCGCAACAAGATTATGGTTGATAAGCATGCTGCAGAACTGGTTGAGCAGCAGCGCCGGGTGCAGGAACAAATGAAGGCTGTGGACGAAAGCCTGCGCCAGGTGATGGGGCCGCTGATTGCTCAGGGTATGGTCGGCGTTCACCAAACCAGGCGCGGTGTGGTGGTGGATATCAGCGCCAGCACTTTGTTCAGGGAAGGCGAGGAGAAATTGCAACCCGGCGCACAGGAAACCTTGCAACAAGTTGCCATCGTGTTGAGCCGGGAGAGTCAGTCGGTCGAAGTGGAAGGGCATACCGACGATGTGCCGATCAAGACTGCGCAATTTCCATCCAATTGGGAGCTGTCTGCCGGGCGTGCCAGCAGCGTCGTCAGAATGCTCGTCTCGTATGGGGTGCCGGAGAAACGTCTGGCCGCAGTGGGTATGGCGGCGAATCAGCCTGTGATGACGAACGATACCCCGGAGCACAGAGCCAAAAATCGCCGGGTGTCGATTACGATTCTGTCACCCGAATTCGATCGTGCGGTATTGAACGATGATGTGTCGGCTCTGCCTGTCAGCGGGCCTGTCGAAGCGCCGGTCTCCGAGCCGGTCAAACCTGAGCCGCTCAAGGTGCCTGTGCCGGTCAAAGTGCCTGTTTTGAAATAAATCCAGTTAAATCAATTAATTAGACGTTGCCGAGCGATCTTCCGCTACCGGGCGAGAAGCTGGTTTGTCCGTTCGGGCCGTATAAATTGGCCTGGCTGACAGCGCGGGTAAGTGTGGTGAGTGACTGCTGATTGTGACGCAACTTCATTTGTACCAGTTCGCCATTGATGTGATTAAGCACTCTGGCCTGTTCTGCCAGGTCACTGATTGCATGCCAAAGTGATAAACATTCTTTGTTGTTGGCCTCAAGCCAGATAAGGATAGCGGCACTGTCTGATCCTGCCACAAATCCAGCCAATAGCTGACGGCGAATCTCAGTCAATTCGTTCAGGCGCAGCGCATCTGCTGATTTTTTTTCGGTAAGCAACGGCAACTGATCAATGCTGTTTTCCATCAGCAGTGTTTGCTCTTGCTGCAACAGTTCAACAAAGCCCCGTACTGCCGTCTGCTCGTTTTTCAGGGCAGTTAATAATTCCGGGCAGATAATAGGTAACAAGGTTTACGCCTGGCTGCGGATGAGATCTCGTACGGACTGAATCAGACCGTCAGCCACCGCGCTGGAATTAACCTGGAAACGTCCGTCACTGATCGCTTGTTTAATCTGGGTTACCTTGTTGGCGTCAACAACAGGCGTACCCGCCATGCTGGCTTCCATTTTGGAAAGCTGGGTTGCAGTCGAGCCCAGCGATACACTGGTGCTGGACTGCTGTGGTGCCGGGCTGGTTTTGGTGTTCGTGGTGCGCGCAGTGCTTTCATTCAACAGTCCGGCGGGCAGCGCGTTACCGGGTTTATCAATTTTCATGGTAGTCCTCTCAATCGGGCAAAACTTGTGGTCGTTGATTATCTATATCGGATGGAAGCTGGAAAACTTTAGCGTAATTTACACTATTTGTGAAAGTATCGTTACATTAACAAGAAACGGTCAGTTGTGCTGGTGAATAAACGGTGATTTTGCTCGCTGTTCCGAAAAACAAACAGCTGTTTGCCGGGTTATGTTAGCCTTCTGTACGCGCAACCGACACGCACATGAGGAGAGGCATGTTAGACACAACAGAAGAAACGCTTGATCCGGAAGACTGGCCAAAATTCCGGCTGCAAGGACATCGCATGCTGGATGACATGTTCGATTACATCGAAAATCTGCGTGAACGACCTGTCTGGCAACCGATCCCCGACGAGGTGCGTGAGGTGTTCCGGACGCCGTTGCCGACAGAGTCTGGCGATCTGGCATCGGCACATGCGACCTTTATGCAGGATGTGCTGCCTTATGCCATTGGAAATGCGCATCCTGGCTTCATGGGCTGGGTGCATGGCGGCGGCACCGCTGTCGGGATGCTGGCCGAAATGCTCGCAGCAGGCCTTAATGCCAATCTGGGCGGGCGCGAGCAAATTCCGGTGGAAGTTGAACGTCAACTGGTGGGTTGGGTGCGCGAGCTATTTTGTTTTCCCCA
Organism: Pseudomonadota bacterium; assembly: GCA_026399735.1. GTDB lineage: Bacteria > Pseudomonadota > Gammaproteobacteria > Burkholderiales > Gallionellaceae > Gallionella. The sequence continues at coordinate 7,992 of JAPLQK010000110.1, read as the reverse complement.
AACGGCCAGCGGGTTGTTTGTCACGGGCACGTCAATGGCCAATCTGATCAGCGTGCTGGTTGCCAGGACTGCGGTTATGGGCCGTGTGGTGCGCGAGGCGGGTTTGAGTCCGGAACGCCATCTGGTTGGGTATACCTCAGTCAGTGCCCATATCAGCATGGCACAGGCGATGGATATGGCCGGTATCGGCACGCAGGCTTTGCGCAAAATTCCGCTGAATGCGCAATTCCAGATGGACACGGCTGAACTTGAACGCGCCATCAAAGTCGATAAGCTGGCTGGTCTGACGCCTTTTCTGATTGCGGCTACGGCAGGTACTGTCGATGTCGGTGCCATCGATCCGTTGCCTGCAATTGCCGACATTGCAAAGCAGGAAGGACTCTGGTTTCATGTGGATGGCGCTTGCGGTGCGCTGGGGATGCTGGCTGCCGATATTGCGCCGCTGTTGCAGGGCATCGAGCGTGCCGACTCCATCGCTTTCGATTTTCACAAATGGGGGCAGGTGCCCTACGATGCCGGGTTCGTGCTGGTGCGCGACGGTGAATTGCACCACAATACATTTGCCTCTCCCGCCGCCTATTTGCAGCGTGAGACACGCGGTATGGCGGCAGGTTCGCCCTGGCCGTGCGACTACGGCCCGGATTTATCGCGGGGATTTCGTGCGTTAAAGACCTGGTTTACCTTGCAGGTGTTTGGTGCGGAAAAACTGGGAAGGATTATTTCGAATACCTGTGCGCTCGCCCGGTATCTGCGGCAACGGATCGATGAAGAACCCATGCTGGAACTTCTGGCACCTGTTGCGTTGAATATTGTGTGTTTCCGTTATCGCAGCAGCGACAGCGTAAACGCGGATATTGTGGTCGCACTGCAAGAGTCGGGCATCGCGGCACCTTCTTCCACCAGAATCAACGGACAACTCGCGATTCGGGCGGCCATCGTCAATCATCGCACGCAGGCTTGTGATATCGACGCGCTGATAACGGCCACGCTGGCAATCGGTGCGGATATCGAACGGAACAAGGGACAAAGCAAATAATGGATATTACGGTTGAACAGCACGATTTGAAGCAAGACCATCATCTCATTGGCTTGCCCGCGCTGATGCGCATGACCATCACCGGAGAAGACATGGGCACGCTGGGGTTGCAACTGATCGCACGGGCAGGCGCTGACCCGCACACGGCGGATGCGAATGCGCTGATGGACTTGTCGACGATTTTGCAACTGCGCGGCGATCGTGAATTGGGACTGGATATCCAGCGTCAGGCATTGGCGCTGCAGCAAATATATTCGCCGCCGATGGGCCGAGGTCTGCCGGATAGAAATACGGCGACCCTGCGCCTGCTCGCCATCATGGGGGAAGGGGATTTAATGGCCAATTCCCCGGTTGAATTCCTGCTTGAAGATGTGGATGTCGCATTGGATATCGTCTATGTGACGCAAGCGCTGGATCTGCCTCAACGCTTGCCGGAACACGATGTACTGTTTGTGGCCATTGCCGAATCCGAACAGAACCTCCCTTTGCTCGGTAAAATTCAGACGGCGATTGCTGCATGGCCATGCCCGGTGCTTAACCGGCCGGAACACATCGCCACACTGTCGCGCGATAACAACGGTGCGCGACTCAAATCCGTGCCGGGTCTGGATATGCCGACGACCGCGAAAATTGCCAGAGAGGAGCTGGAACGGGTTGCATGCGGTGAACTTGGCATCGCTGCAATTCTTGACGACGGGGATTTTCCGGTGATCGTCCGTCCGGTTGATTCTCATGCGGGTCAGGGGCTGGAAAAACTGGCGGATGCGGGCGAGATTGCCGGTTACCTGAACCGGATGACAAACAGCGAGTTTTATGTTTCCCGCTTTGTCGATTATCGCAGCGCTGACGGACTATTCCGCAAATACCGGATCGTGCTGATCGAAGGGCGGCCGTTTATTTGCCACATGGGTATATCCGAACACTGGATGATTCATTATTTGAATGCGGGCATGGCGGACAGCGCGGATAAGCGGGCTGAAGAAGCGCAATTCATGGCCGATTTCGATGCGGGTTTTGCCGTTCGTCATGCGGCAGCCTTTAACGAGATCAACGCACGACTGGGCCTGAACTATGTCGGCATCGATTGCGCCGAGTCGGCGGACGGACGTCTGCTGATTTTTGAAGTCGATAGTTGTATGGTTGTTCATGCTGTTGATTCTATTGATATTTTTCCATATAAACAGCCGCAGATGCACAAGGTATTTGCGGCCTTTCGCCAGATGCTGATTCATGCCATGCAGCAAGCCTGACGTTTTGATCAACACTCAAAAATTTCCAACGACAGAGCAGCTGCTGGTATCCGGTGGCGATGCGCGTATTGCACTCGACCCTGTCAGCGGCTTGAACAAGTACGGTTGCAGTCCTGTTCCTGATCCTGAATTGCTGGCTTTTGGCTCTTCTACGGCAACGACGATTTCGCAGGCGGGATTTGCAGCGGCAGACAGGTTGCGGGAGTTGCTACAGGCATGTACGGATACGCCGGATGCGGTCTGTGCGCGCGAAATGCAGCGCATCCGCCTGGAATTGCTGGACCTGGCACAGGTGTCCGATTTGGACGTCCGACTGGTATTCGCTACATCGGGTACACATGCGCATTTCATCGCGGCACGCCATACTGCTGCCGGTCAGCTGCTGAAGGTGGTCATGGTGGAAGAGGATGAAACTGGCAGCGGTGTGGCAGCCGCCTTGTCGGCTTTTGATTGTGCGAAGGTGATACTGCGAACGGCCGATGGTGAGCCGCGCCCGATAGCTGACATCGATGCGGATGCAACGAATCTGGTTGCAAAGGCCGTAGCGTCGGGTCAGCGCATCCTGCTGATTATGGCGGATCAATCCAAGACGGGGCTGATCGCGCCCAGTCCGGCCTGCGTGATGCAATTGCACCGGCGCCATCCGGATCAGGTGCTGGTGCTGGTGGATGCCTGTCAGTTTCGCATTGCACCATCCACTTTGCGCGCCTATTTGCAACAGGGATTCATGGTTGCGCTGACCGGCTCAAAATTCCTTGCCGGCCCGTCATTTTCTGCTGCGTTGCTGTTGCCGGAAAGCCAATGCATGAGGGATGAACTTGTGGGCTTTGGCCTGCTGCTGCGCTGGGAAGCGGCGCTGGTCGAATTGCGCCGGTTTCGTGCCTTGCCGCAAGAGACGATCATTGATTATCTGGACACTTTTGCCCGGGCCATTCAATATCGTCTGCTGAACGATTCCCACTTCGAGCCTGTAGCCGTGCCGGGACTTGATCGTCAGCCGTTGCAGATGCAGCAGAGTTGGGATCATATTCAGACCATTTTTCCGTTTTTGCTTTACCACTCAACATCGCTCGGGCGTGTTCCGCTCAGTCGCAGTGAAACGCTGCGGGTCTACCGTCAACTGTCGCAAAACGTTGGTTCGGATAGCATACGCTGCCAGCTCGGGCAGCCGGTCGCCTGTGGCACGCGCGAGGGTGTCGCGGTGAGCGCATTGCGTCTGTGTATCAGCGCGCGACAAATCAGCGATGCGGCTGCACAAGATGGAATTTCCAGAGTGATTACCGATGCCATGGCTGCACTGGACAAAGCAGCGCGGCTGATTTGATCGGTTCACGGGAAATCATTGCCGGACTGGTCGTCCTCACTGAAGTCATGGCAGGACAGGCAGCCATCCGCCAAACCGCGTAAAGTTCTTGGAATAAGCACTTTTACGAGGTATCCTTAACAGCGGAAATATATTGCGCCAAGTGACCATAATCTGGGGCAGATTGAACTAAAACCGGCAGTCACGGTTGAACGGGATTACCCGAAAAAAGGATAGCAAATGGCGGTTATCGCCGTATTTAATCAAAAGGGTGGCGTGGGTAAAACCACCACCTGTCTGAATGTCACCGCTGCGCTGAGTATCGCGGAGCTGTCGCCTATCGCGCTCGACCTTGATCCTCAGGGACATCTGACGCTGGCCAGCGGCATCAAGAATGTCCGTTCGGAAAACAGTATGGCCGGTTTTTTCAAACATAAAACGCCGCTGGCCAGTTTGTTGTGCGATACAGCGCGAGGCTGGCAAGCCATTCCGGCCGTTTTGGAATTGGCCAAGATAGATGCGCTGCTGGGCAGTGATCCAAAGGCTGCCAATTTATTGAAACGCGGTTTAAATGAGGATCTGGCGTTGACGGGTGCGCCGATCATGATCGATTGCTGTCCGATGCTGGGGGTGCTGACATTGAATGCCCTGCTGGCATGCGATCGCGTGTTGATTCCAGTGTCCGCCGACTTCCTGTCGCTGCAAGGTGTGCACCGGCTGGACAGCGCGCTGAATGTGCTGGAAACCAAACTGAATCGCAAGATTGAGCGCCGCATCGTGGTGACGCGTTTCGATTCGCGGCGCAAGCTTTCATTCGAGATATACGAGAAGCTGAAATTTAAATTTGGCAATATCGTCTGCACGACGCGCATCAGCGAGACCGTGGGGCTTGCGACCAGTCCGATGCACGGGCAGGATATTTTTGCGTTTGCGCCCAAGAGCCCCGGCGCTTATGACTATCGGGCACTGGCCCAGGAGTTGTGGGATACCGATTTTTTTGCCTGAGGCGATAGCGCGGATCTCAGTGCCATGAAATTTCATGACGGAACGAAATGCAGTTCGTCGAGGCAGGATATTCAGCTTCCGGAAACCAGTCAGTCGCGTGTAACAGCAAGGTGCCAATTGCTGATGGTCACGGATGTTCTTCCATAGGTGGTTTTCAAATTGATCAGGTCAGATTGGACATCGAAATAGTAAAAAATCATTGGCATCCTTGTCGGAATTTTTCGCAGCCAACGCACGAAAGAATTATTGACGCCTCTGATTATTTATGGCAACCTGCGCCATATTATGAAATCTCATCTCGCATTCCACGACAAGGCTGTTTACCCTGATGGTTCAATCATTGAAATGACGATATGGGAATTGTCAGGCTCTGTTGCCGGTAGTAGGCACATGCTGAAATACAGCCTGTTTTATGGCTCACCCGGAACACGCATCGTTGGGTATGACAACGAACGCGGCAAAGGTGACCACAAACATATCGGCGAAGATGAAGAAGCCTATTTATTTACGACAGTCGAACAGCTTGTCGCAGATTTTCTGAGTGATGTTGCCAGGGAAAGGAGCAAAGAATGAACGAAGTTAAATTGCATGTTGGTGATATTAATGACATGGGAAAGCGTTTCATTGACGCCTGGAAACGATTGGAAAATGGCCAGAAAGTGGAAGAACGCCACCTGTCTTTTTTCAGCCTGGATGCCATGATGACGACCTTGTCACCAAAGCGCCTGGAGATTCTGAAGCACCTGCATCGTCATCAAGAAAAAAATGTGGCTACTTTGGCGCGCGTTCTTAATCGTGATTACAAAAGAGTTCATACCGATGTGGAAGCGCTTGCTGCAGCTGGATTGATTGAGCGGGATGCTCAAGGAATCAGGACACTATATGACTCTGTTCAGGCAACAGTTAGCTTGAATTGAAACCAAAAAACTGATCGCTGTGACTTTCCTGAGCCTTGAACCCGGAAAATTCCACGACATGCAGCTTTACGGCAGGCAGTTTGCATAGCCGAGCGGGTGCCAATTGCGGTCCATTGAGGTTGAAAATTTGCTTCCAGAAACCAGCTGTTCGCAGACAGCAACAAGGTGCCAATTGCGGTCATTCATAAAACACACATGATTTCGCAACCTTCATGGGTGAGCGGCGTGTTGACACATACCACCGCGTCGATTACAGTCCGAAGACTTGCAAAACTGCCCACAGCACACGCACAGCAAGTACGGTGCGAGGCTAAAGGCAGAATTCCCTGGACTAGGAGCTGGCGCAAACGAGTTCCCGCACAGGCGGTAGCATAGCCAGTTCATGACTGAAGGGAGAAGCACTTGTCTCAACCGCAAGCACACAATCAGAATCCGCTCACCTCCAGCGAACGCGGGAACCTCGTCACTGAGGGCTACGCAGACTAATTAAACAGAGACAAAAAATAGTATGGGCTCAGCTTCAGTTGACCCATTTAATTTCTTTCAAACAGATTTGACTAAGGCGGCAGGAGCGGATATGAACGAGATTAAATGCCCGCACTGCGGGAAAGCATTCAAAATTGACGAGGCTGGATACGCGAACATCCTGAAGCAGATACGCGATACTGACTTCGAGAAACAGTTGCACGAGCGGCTTGAGTTGGCCGAGCAGGACAAACAGAATGCTGTTGAACTCGCTAAAACCAAAGCCGCCAATGAATCACAGAAAGCTGCCGCAACAAAGGAAGCCGAAATTCAGGAGCTGAAGGCCAAGCTCGAAGCCGGTGAGATAGCTCGAAAACTCGCTGTAACCGAGGCCCTAAAAACAGTGGAAAAAGAACGTGACGCGCTCGCGAACGAACTAGAGAAGACGAAGCATGAAAAACGAGCCGCTTCCGAGCTAGCAGACGCGAAGCTCTTGAGTGAACTACAGATGGCTGCCGCAACGAAGGATGCGGAGATTCAAGGTCTGAAAGCCACTCTCGATGCCATCGAGGTTGCACAGAAGCTCGCAATCACCGAAGCAGTAAGTACAGTCGAGAAGGAACGCGACCAGCTGAAGAATGGCCTCGAGCGAGTAGAACTTGAGAAGCAACTCGCCGAGAAGTCGCTCAGGGACAAGTACGAGACGCAAATCAAGGATCGTGATGAGTCGATTGAACGCCTCCGTGATATGAAGGCCCGCCTGTCGACCAAAATGGTTGGGGAAACCCTCGAGCAGCATTGCGAGACCGAGTTCAACCGCATTCGGGCGATGGCGTTTCCAAGGGCATATTTTGAGAAGGACAACGACGCGCGTACCGGCAGCAAGGGCGACTACATCTTTCGCGACTCTGATGAAGCTGGCACCGAGATTGTCTCAGTCATGTTCGAGATGAAGAACGAAAGCGACGAAACAGCGACCAAGAAGAAAAACGAAGACTTTCTCAAAGAGCTCGACAAAGACCGCACTGAGAAGAACAGTGAATACGCCGTGCTCGTTTCACTTCTTGAGCCTGATAGCGAGCTTTACAATTCCGGCATTGTCGATGTGTCTCACCGTTACCCGAAGATGTATGTTGTCCGGCCACAATTCTTCATCCCGATTATTACTCTGCTGCGAAATGCCGCCCAGAACTCACTTAAGTACAAAACCGAGCTCGCGCTGGTGAAAGCACAGAATATTGATATAACGAACTTCGAAAGCGAGCTCGATGCGTTCAAGACTGGCTTCTCCCGTAACTACGAGCTGGCGTCCAAGAAATTTAAGACGGCTATTGATGAGATCGACAAGACCATCGACCATCTCCAGAAGACTAAGGAAGCCCTTCTCGGTTCAGAAAACAACCTCCGTCTTGCCAACAACAAAGCCGAGGACTTGACCGTCAAGAAGCTGACCAGAGGCAACCCCACAATGGCCGCAAATTTCGCTGAGCTCAAATATACTGGTTCTTCTGATGCAAAATGAGTCATGTCAGAGAGATGGTTTTTGGTAACGAGATGCCTCCTAAGTTAAATACTCATAAGGTTTTTTATGACACTTCAAGAGCTAAAAAATAAACTTAGATTGGTTAATATTCATCCAATCCATATTGGCGGTAGCCCGTTGGAAAAACAATATTCGACCGAAAATTTTATTGGTGACATAGAAGAGTATTTTGAAATAGCTCAGGTACTTGGTGTAAAAGCTATATACATTCAAACAGATATTTTAGAGGATGAAGAATTTCATTATAACGAAGAGGGTAGTAACCCAGACAATGAATTAGAAGCAATTGACCTTTGTTCATTTGACCCACTGATTAAGGAGTTTAAAAAGTATCTAGTGTCATGTCACGCATCAAATGTCGGATAGAGTCGTTTGAGTTTGATGCGGGCATCTTCCGTTGTGAATTGCCAGTTCACCTTTGCGTGAATCTGGTCGCGGTGCGATTGCCATGCGGCGACCTCTGCACCTAATTT
>JAPLQK010000116.1 GCA_026399735.1 Pseudomonadota bacterium | reverse complement strand
GCGCATATCGACGCGGTGTTTTTCTGCCCGCATACGGCGGATAGTCATTGCGATTGTCGCAAGCCGAATCCGGGTATGCTGGAAGAGATTGTGGCACGTTACAACGTCAATCTGGCCGGCGTGCCGGTCGTGGGAGATTCGTTGCGCGATTTGCAACCCGCCGCTGCGTTGGGCGCACAGCCTTATCTGGTGTTGACCGGGAAAGGTGTCAAGACTCAAACTGCAGGTAATTTGCCTGCGGGAACGCGGGTTTTTCCTGATTTGTCGGCAGTTGTCAGTGAACTGCTCAGGCCGCAGCATTGATATGCTGACCATACGTTCCCTGATTTTCCTGTTGTTGCAACTGGTGCTGACGCCGATCTTTTCCACGCTGGCGATACTGACCTTTCCTTTTTCGCCGTTGACGCGTTACCGGCTGATTTCCAGCTATGCCAAAACCATGATCTGGCTGGTGGGCGCGGTTTGCGGCATACGCCATCAGGTGACCGGCATCGAGAATATTCCGAAACAGCCTTGCATCGTGCTGTGCAAACATCAGTCGGCCTGGGAGACGCTGGCCTTGCAGGCGATTTTTCCGCCGCAGGCGTGGGTGCTTAAACGAGAACTGTTGTGGATTCCGTTTTTCGGCTGGGGTCTGGCGATGGCCAGTCCGATCGCGATTAACCGCAGCGACGGCAAGGGCGCGGTGAAGCAGTTGCTGAAGCAGGGTAAACAAAGGCTGGCGCAAGGCTTCTTCGTGGTCATTTTTCCCGAAGGAACGCGTATTCCCTTTGGCGAGCGCGGAAAATACAAGATCGGCGGCGCGCTGTTGGCGGCATCTGCCGGCGTGCCTGTGGTGCCGGTAGCGCACAATGCCGGACGTTTGTGGGGACGCAATGCGTTTGTGAAGCGTCCCGGGCTGATTACGATGAGCATCGGCGCACCGATCGAAACCCGTGGTCTGAAAGCCGATGAGATCAACGCGCGTACCGAAGCGTGGATCGAGAACGAGATCCAGCAACTGGCGCACTGATGCTGAAACGGCTGCGCAAATTGATTGCTCCAACGGCCCTTCCGGTGGTCGAGCAGCGCGCCGCTGTACTGGCTGGAACTCAGGTTGCCTACACCTTAAAGCGCAGCGCCCGGCGGCGCAGTATCGGTTTGCGCATCGATGACCGGGGGCTGACGGTCAGTATGCCGCAACAGGCATCAGAGTGCTGGCTGAACCAGGTGTTGCAGGACAGGGCGAACTGGGTGCTCGAAAAGCTCGACGGCTGGCAAATGCGCAAACCCGAAGAGTTACGATGGGCGGACGGCGAGATCATCCCGTTTCTGGGCGAAATACTGACCCTGCGCGTGGGGCAGTCAACTTTGGCTTTGCGTGGCGATGAACTCTGGGTTTATGGCAATGAGACCCGGATTGAGAGGCTGGTGACGCTTTGGTATCGCCGGCAGGCTGCGGCGCTGTTTGCGGTAAGGGTCGCGCACTATGCCGCCTTGTTGAATGTAACGCCGGTTGCAATCAAGATTTCAACTGCAAAGACCCGCTGGGGAAGTTGTACCTCAAACGGTGTGGTGCGGCTGAATTTGCAACTGATCAAGCTGCCGCAGTATCTGATCGATTATGTGGTGGTGCACGAACTGGCGCACTTGCACCAGATGAATCATTCGGCGGCATTCTGGCAGGTGGTGAGCGGCGTGTGCCCCGATTATGCGAAGTTGCGCCGGGAACTGAAGGCGGTGGCGCTGTAAGTGTTGTCCGTCAGCAAAATGACGGAACCGTGAATCTTTTGGGATAACGACGCGAGAGCAAAGGTGTAAAATGGCAGCCTATGAATATCCGTTATTAATCAAACAGTTGCTTCATACGCCGCTGGCGAATTCCCCCGATCAGCAGATCGTTTATCGCGACTTGGGACGCTACAATTACCGTACTTTGGCGGCACGCATTAGCCGTCTGGGCAGCGGGCTTTGCGTGCAGTCTGCGCAGACCGTCGCGGTGATGGACTGGGACAGTCACCGTTATCTGGAATGTTTTTTTGCCGTCCCGATGACGGGTGCGGTGTTGCAGACGGTGAATGTGCGCCTGTCGCCCGAACAGATCGCCTACACCCTCAATCATGCGCGCGCCGACGTGTTGCTGGTGCATGAGGATTTCTTGCCGCTGCTGGCGAGCTTTCGTGACAATCTTGAAACGGTGAGTCGTTTTATTTTACTTTCAGATTCAGCTGCACCCTCGTACTCATCCCAATTTGAGACCGACTATGAAGCCCTGCTGGCCACAGGCAGCCCGGACCACGTATTTGCCGATTTCGACGAGAACACCCGCGCGACCACTTTTTACACCACCGGTACCACCGGGCTGCCCAGGGGCGTGCATTTCAGTCACAGGCAACTGGTGCTGCACACGCTGGCTACGGCCGCAGCCTTAGGTACGGCGTCAAAGCAGGGGCGTTTCGGCGGAGGGGATGTGTATATGCCCATCACGCCGATGTTTCACGTTCACGCATGGGGGTTCCCTTATGTCGCAACGATGCTGGGCGTCAAGCAGGTTTATCCGGGTCGCTATCAGCCGGATGCCTTGTTGCGCCTGATTCAGCACGAAGGGGTGACGTTTTCGCACTGCGTGCCGACGATATTGCATTTGCTGCTGGCAAGTCCGCTGATATATGAGATTGATTTGTCGCGCTGGAAAGTCGTCATCGGCGGATCTGCCCTGCCGAAGGGGCTGGCTCAGGCTGCACTTGATCTGGGGGTGGACATCTTTGCCGGATACGGTTTGTCTGAAACCTGCCCGATTCTGTCGCTCGGATTGCTCTCATCCGATGATGACGATCAAACGGCACTGCGCACCAGGGCAGGTCGCGCCATCCCGCTGGTGGACATGCGCGTGGTGGATGAAAACGGGGTTGAGGTGCCTCATGATGGCGTAACCGCCGGTGAAGTCGTGGTGCGTGCGCCCTGGCTGACGATGAGTTATCTGCACGATGAAACGGCCTCCGCAGCGCTGTGGGAGGGCGGTTATCTGCATACCGGCGACATCGGTACGCGGGATGCGACAGGCGTGCTGAACATCACCGACCGGCTCAAGGACGTGATCAAGTGCAGCGGCGAATGGCTGTCATCTCTCGAACTGGAAAGCCTGATTTCCGAACATCCTGCGGTAGCGGAAGTCGCTGTGATCGGCGTGCCGGATGAAAAGTGGGGCGAACGACCCCATGCGCTGGTGGTGCTCAAGCCGGGCTTGGCTGCCGGCGCCGACGAGTTGTGCGCGCAGGTTTTCCGGCGCGTTGATGAAGGCCGGCTGCCACGCTACGCCCGTCTGCTCCAAATCCGTTTCGTTTCCACCCTGCCGCGCACCAGTGTAGGGAAAATGGACAAGAAGGCGATGCGCAATAATTGAATCTCTGTTATTGTCGTCAACAACAGAGATTAATTTTGAAAGCACAGACTTGATTTAGCGCTGAATGTCAAATACACCTCCCTCCATGATTGCCTGGCTGTCGGCCATCTTTGTCCTGATCGGGCTAGCTGCTCATATAGCAACCCTTGTCCCGCTGCGCAGGCTGATCGCGATGCTCCCGGCCGGCTCGCTGCGCAAAAAGTGGCTTGCCATGGCAGCAATGATTGTCATTTTTATCGCGGGTTATCTGGGCTACATCGTGGTGCTTTGCGGTAAGCAGACTGAGTGGTACGAACTTATCATTCCGGTCATTTTTCTGCTTGGTGCCTTGTTCGTGTGGCTGACGATCAATCTTTCGCTGCAAACCGCAGCTGATCTGCGACGTATTGTTTTACTCGAATCCGAGAACATTACCGATCCGTTGACGAAGGTTTATAACCGTCGTTATCTGGACCGTCGCCTTGATGTGGAAGTCGCACGGGCGAAAAGATACTCTCTCGAACTTTCTATCCTGATGCTCGACATCGATCATTTCAAACGGGTCAATGACACCTATGGGCATCCGGCCGGGGATACTACGTTGAGTGCATTAAGCAGCCTGGTTAAAAATGACCTTCGTGAGTTGGAAGTTGTCGCACGCTACGGCGGTGAAGAATTTCTGGTGATTTGTACCAATACAGCGATCGGTGGCGCCGTGTTGGTCGCGGAACGTCTCCGCCGTCTGGTTGAATCGCATCTGATTGAGATCGCTGATAGTTATGGCACAAATAAAAACATTCAGATCAGCATCAGCGTCAGTATTGGTGCGGCAAGTTTAAGTGCGAGCGTAGACAGCAAAGAAAAATTGCTTCGGGCCGCAGATAAGGCGCTATACCGCGCAAAAGAAGAAGGCAGAAATCGAGTCATTGCTGCTTCAACAGAAATCAACGAAACCCCGTAAATTCAGGCTTTGCACTGAGTTGTGATAAAGGTTACTAATTTACGATGGAACTATTTTTTATAATGCCTATCTGAGTTGTGCGCATCGTTACTTTACGCAAGTGATGAAGCCGGTGTGCAATTCCAATTTTTTGAGGTGCAAAATGAAAAAAGCTTATTCTGTTGTTGCCCGGTTCGTGCGTTGGATTGTGGCATGCATCCTGTCGCTCGTCGTTGCGATTCCAACCGTTGCTTCCTTCAGCACTTCCATGTAGTTGCTGCAAAGTCCGCGCCGGTTTTCTCCCTTCCGAACTGGCGCGGCCTGATTGTCATCATCACACGCTTTATCGTTAATCATTTGCCCGTACAATATGCGGCATGAATATCCAAACTTTCCCTGATAGTCCCTACCGTCTGCATCAGCCGTTTGAACCTGCGGGCGATCAGCCGACTGCGATTGCGCAGCTGGTCGAGGGTATTGAGGACGGGCTGGCGTTTCAGACGCTGCTGGGCGTGACTGGTTCGGGCAAGACGTTTACCATGGCCAATGTGATCGCGCGCTGCGGGCGCCCGGCGATGGTGATGGCGCCGAACAAGACGCTGGCGGCGCAGCTGTATTCCGAGTTGCGGGATTTCTTCCCGGAAAATGCGGTGGAATATTTCGTCTCCTATTACGATTATTATCAGCCCGAAGCCTATGTGCCGTCGCGCGATGTGTTTATCGAAAAGGATTCGGCGATCAACGAGCAGATCGAGCAGATGCGATTGTCGGCCACCAAGGCGCTGCTGGAACGCGAAGACTGCATCATCGTCGCGACGGTGTCGGCGATTTACGGTATCGGCGATCCGGTCGATTACCACGGCATGATTCTGCATTTAAGACACAACGAGAAGATGCACCAGCGCGATGTGATCCGTCGCCTGATCGAGATGCAATACGAGCGTAACGACATCGATTTTACGCGTGGCCGGTTTCGCGTCAGAGGGGATGTGATCGACGTGTTTCCGGCGGAAAGCAGCGAGTTGGCGTTGCGCATCACCCTGTTCGACGACGAGGTGGAGACGCTGTCGCTGTTCGATCCGCTGACCGGCCATATCCAGCAAAAAGTGCCGCGCTATACCGTCTATCCGTCCAGCCATTATGTGACGCCGCGCGCGACCGTTTTGCAGGCGATCGAGACGATCAAGGTCGAACTTGCCGAGCGCATCGCGTTTTATATCCGCGAAAACAAGCTGGTCGAGGCGCAGCGCATCGAACAGCGCACCCGCCACGATCTGGAAATGCTCACCGAGATCGGTTTTACCAAAGGCATCGAAAACTATTCCAGGCATCTGTCGGGACGTAACCCCGGCGATCCGCCGCCGACCTTGCTGGATTATCTGCCGCCCAATGCGCTGATGTTTCTGGATGAGAGCCATGTGATGATTCCGCAGGTGGGCGCGATGTACAAGGGCGACCGCGCGCGCAAGGAAAATCTGGTCAACTACGGCTTCCGTCTGCCGTCTGCAATGGATAACCGTCCATTGAGGTTTGATGAGTTCGAGCACATCATGCGCCAGAGCGTGTTTGTCTCCGCCACACCGTCGGTGTATGAGGCCGAACATGCCGGGCAGGTGGTCGAACAGGTGGTGCGGCCGACCGGGCTGGTCGATCCTGCCATTCAGGTGCGTCCGGCCATCAATCAGGTGGATGATCTGATGTCGGAAATACGGTTACGCATCGCTGTCGGCGAGCGGGTGCTAGTCACGACGCTCACCAAGCGCATGTCGGAAGATCTGACCGAGTATCTGTCCGAACACGGCATCAAGGTGCGCTATTTGCACTCGGATATCGAGACCGTCGAGCGCGTCGAGATCATCCGCGATCTGCGCTTAGGGGTGTTCGATGTGCTGGTCGGCATCAATCTGCTGCGCGAAGGGCTGGATATACCGGAAGTGTCGCTGGTGGCGATACTCGATGCGGACAAGGAAGGCTTTTTGCGTTCCGAGCGTTCGCTGATCCAGACCATAGGCCGCGCCGCCCGCCATTTGCACGGTACGGCGATTTTGTATGCCGACAAAATTACCAATTCGATGCAGCGCGCAATGGGAGAGACCGAGCGCCGCCGCACCAAGCAGGTCGCGCACAATCTGGCGCACGGCATCACGCCGCAGGGTGTGAGCAAGCGCATCAAGGACATTATCGAAGGTACGTACGAGCTGGACGACGCGCGCAGCAACCAGAAGGCCGCTCAAGAACAGGCAAGATACCTGGCGATGAGTCATAAACAAATATCTAAAGAGATCAACAGGTTGGAAAAAGAGATGCTGGCGGCTGCGAAGAATCTGGAATTCGAGAAGGCCTGCGAACTGCGCGACCAGCTGAAAAAACTGCGCGATAGCGTGCTGATTTCACCACTGTAATAAATATTAGGGTCAGACTCGAATTAATATTTAATTCGAGTCTGACCCTAATTGTTTTCTTAAAGCAGCGGAACGATCAGCAGGGCGACAATATTTATGATTTTAATCAAAGGGTTAACCGCAGGGCCGGCGGTGTCCTTGTAGGGATCGCCGACGGTGTCGCCGGTTACTGCGGCTTTATGCGTTTCAGAACCCTTGCCGCCGTAGTTGCCTTCTTCGATGTATTTCTTGGCGTTGTCCCATGCGCCGCCGCCGGTGGTCATCGAGATGGCCACGAAGATGCCTGTGACGATGGCGCCTACCAGCACGCCGCCCAGTGCCTGCGCGCCGAGGGTGATGCCGACGATGACCGGAACCGCAACCGGCAGCAACGACGGGACGATCATTTCCTTGATGGCGGCCTTGGTCAGCATATCCACGCAAGTGCCGTATTCAGGCTTGCCGGTGCCTTCCATGATGCCGGGGATTTCCTTGAACTGGCGGCGAACTTCCACCACCACCGAACCCGCAGCACGACCTACCGCTTCCATGCCCATCGCGGCGAACAGGTAGGGCACCATGCCGCCGATGAACAGGCCGATGATCACCATGTGGTTGGACAGGTCAAACGTCAGCCCCGGGTGATTGGTGGACAGCGCATGGGTATAGTCGGCAAACAGTACCAGTGCGGCCAGTCCTGCGGAGCCGATGGCGTAACCTTTGGTGACGGCCTTGGTGGTGTTGCCCACGGCATCCAGCGGGTCGGTGATGTTGCGAATACTGTCGTCCAAGCCTGCCATTTCGGCGATGCCGCCGGCGTTGTCGGTGATCGGACCGTATGCATCAAGCGCCACGATAATCCCCGCCATGGACAGCATCGAGGTGGCGGCGATAGCGATACCGTACAGACCGGCTAAGGCGTGGGCACCGTAAATGGCTGCGCAGACGGCGATCACGGGTGCTGCGGTAGACTTCATCGATACGCCCAGACCCGCGATCACGTTAGTGCCGTGGCCGGTGGTGGAGGCTTGCGCGATGTGGCGTACCGGGCTGTATTCCGTCGCCGTGTAGTACTCGGTGATGACCACCATGGCGGCAGTCAGTACGAGGCCGATCAGGGTGGCGAGATACAGGTTCATCGAGGAGATCAGGTGACCGTCTATCATCACGCCATCGCCCATCATAGTAGTGGTGATGGGGTAGAAGGCGACGGCTGCGAGGCCGCCTGCGACCATCAGACCGCGATACAGTGCGTTCATGATTTTGCCCCCGATACGCGCCTTCACGAAGAACGAACCGACGATGGAGGCGATGATGGAGAAGCCGCCCAGCACCAGCGGGTAAATCACCGCTTCCGGTGAGCCGGTAATCAGCAGGCCGCCCAGCAGCATGGTGGCGATGATGGTCACGGCGTAGGTCTCGAACAGGTCGGCGGCCATACCGGCGCAGTCTCCCACGTTGTCGCCCACGTTGTCGGCGATCACCGCCGGATTGCGCGGGTCATCCTCGGGGATGCCGGCTTCCACCTTGCCCACCAGATCGGCGCCGACATCCGCGCCCTTGGTAAAAATGCCGCCGCCGAGCCGTGCGAAGATGGAAATCAGCGAACTGCCGAAGGCCAGGCCAACCAGCGCCTCGGTCGCTTCCTTGGTGCTGACACCCATTGAAATCGTGAGAAATGCGAAGTAACCCGCCACGCCCAGCAGTCCTAAGCCAACCACCAGCAGGCCGGTGATGGCGCCGCCCTTGAAGGCGATATTCAGCGCGGCGTTGAGGCCGTCCTTGGCGGCCTCTGCGGTGCGCACGTTGGCGCGTACCGAAACGTTCATGCCGATATAGCCGGTCAGACCGGACAGAACGGCGCCGAGCGCAAAGCCGACAGCGGTTTTTCCGCCAAGCGCCGCATAAATCGCGACCAGCAGAATTGCACCCACGATGGCGATGGCGGTGTACTGCCGGTTAAGATAAGCTTGCGCTCCTTCCTGTACGGCAGCAGCGATTTCTCGCATTCGGTCGTTGCCTGTCGGTTTTGCCAATATCCATTTAATTGAAAACAAACCATAGAAAATTGCAATTACTGAACACAACAGCGCAAAACCTAGTCCACCTGACATGATTTTTTCTCCCTGAGTTGAAAAGCCATAATAACCAACAACCGATCGGTGCATAACTACCGGCATCATCATAGCAGTATCTATCTGAAGTTATGCTTTGCTATTTCAGGTTTAATTTGAACGCTTTTGATTTGAGTCAACTATCCTGTCTGGAGGTCAGTTATTATCGCAAGTTGTAAATTATTCGGGAATGGAAAATGGCTATCGAATTGTTCAATAACGGCACGCATTTATGCCTGATGTTTGATGATCTGGCAGATGAAGGCGGCGATGTGGCGGTGCAGTCCAACCAGTTTCTGATCGTGGATAACGGGCACGGTGCATTGATCGATCCGGGTGGAAACATGACATTCAATGGCCTGCTGATGGGCATGATGGAACATTTTTCCTCCAAAAAAATGGAATACATTTTCGCTTCGCATGCCGATCCGGATATCATCGCTTCCGTGAATAAATGGATGATCCATGCCGACTGCAAGGTCGCGATTTCGGCCTTGTGGGCGCGTTTTGTGCCGCATTTTTGCACGGTGGGAAATACCGTCGGTCGTATTTTGTCCATTCCGGATGAAGGAATGAATTTTCAGCTCGGCAATGGCATCATCAAGGCGATTCCTGCCCATTTTATGCACTCCGAAGGTAATTTTCAGTTTTATGATCCGGTCAGCAAAATTTTGTTTTCCGGGGATATGGGCGCGTCTATTCTTTCTCATACCGAAGCCGATACGCCGGTGACGGATTTCAATGCGCATCTGAAATACATGGAAGGCTTTCACCGCCGCTACATGATCTCGAACAAGATTTGCCGCTACTGGGTGAACATGGTGCGTCAGCTGGATGTGGAAATGATCGTGCCTCAGCACGGCAAGTCATTCAAGGGCAAAAAGATGGTCAACCAGTTTCTGGACTGGATCGAACAATTACCCTGCGGCGTGGATTTGATGACGCAGGATAATTATCGAATTCCGCAGTAGACGGATGCCGGTAAACTGCTTGAGGTGAAGAATCCCCCAGCCAGTCTGGGGGATTTGCTTTAAGCCTGTATTAACGCTGCCAAACCTGCTGCGGCGATTTGTCCGTCTTCAGGAGAGCGCACGCCGCTGATTCCCAGTCCGCCGACAGCGATGCCGCCGATGAGCAATGGCACGCCGCCCTCGGCAGGTATCACGCTCGGCAGCGCAAGATGGATCAGGCGTCCGCTCATCACCGCATCTTCCGATGCCTTGGTCGGACGCCGGAAGGCGATCGCGGCATAGGCTTTGGCAATCGCCGTTTCCACGCTGCCGAACTGCGTGTCGTGACTGCGTTGCAGATACAGCAGATGCCCGCCGTCGTCCACCACCGCGATGGTCACGCGCCAGTGATTGCGCATTGCTTCAACCTCTGCGGCAGCGGCGATGCGTCTGGCATCCTCCAGCGTGAGAACAGGTTTGACGGCCATATCAGCTGGCCAGTGCCGCGAACAGCTGCTCGCGTATGCCGTCCACGCTGCCTACGCCGGCCACTTTAACGGATTTTGGCGCATTCGCCTCGCCGGATAATGCCCATGCTTTGTAATAATCGACCAGAGGCTTGGTTTGATCGTGATAGATCGTCAGGCGTTTGAGTACGGTTTCTTCCGTATCGTCAGGGCGTTGTACCAGGTCTTCGCCGGTTACGTCATCTTTGCCTGCGATCTTGGGCGGATTGAACGCGATATGATAAGTCCGGCCGGAAGCGGTATGCACACGTCTTCCGCTCATGCGGGTAATGATCTCAGAATCGGCGACGTCGATTTCCACGACATAATCGATCGGGATGCCCGCGTCTTTCATGGCCTGTGCCTGTGGGATCGTGCGGGGAAAACCGTCGAACAGGAAGCCCTTGGCGCAGTCTGCATCCTTGATGCGCTCTTTGACCAGATTGATGATGATGTCATCGGAGATCAGGCCGCCTGCATCCATTACGGTCTTTGCCGCGATGCCTAACGGTGTCCCCGCTTTAACGGCTGCACGCAGCATGTCGCCAGTGGAAATTTGTGGAATGTTATATTTCTCTTTGATGTAATTGGCTTGTGTTCCTTTTCCAGCACCCGGTGCGCCCAGCAGTATGACTCTCATTCTGTGTTCTCCCTGTTAGTAAGAAATGTGCGGTGTGAAATCACCCGCGATTTGATTGTAACTCATTGATTTAATTGATGCTATTAATATTAGTATAAATTAATATATCCATATTAATCAAATGGTTGCGATGCTTTTGAAATTGCCGGTGACAGCGCATCAGTCGAGGGGTGCAGTTTCAAATATTTGTCGTGCAATCTGTAAATCCTGCTCCGTGTCCACGCCGGCAGGCGGCGCTTCGTCGGCGATAAATACGCCGATTTTGTAGCCGTGGTAGAGCGCGCGCAACTGTTCCAGCGATTCGTATTGTTCAATGGGGGTTGTCCAGAGCTGTCCGTATTCGCGCAGGAAACCGGCACGATAGGCGTAAATGCCGATGTGTCGCAATACAGGCAAACCTTCAGGTAATCCTTCGCCTGCGGCGAACGCATCTCGCGGGTAGGGAATCGGTGCGCGGCTGAAATACAGTGCGTTGCCCTGTTTGTCCAGCACGGTCTTGACGATGTTCGGATTGCGCATCAAAGCTTCATCGTGGATGGTATGGCATGCCGTGGCAATCGCACATTCCGGGTGATCGTGCAGATGTTGCGCGACGGCGCGTATCAGTTCCGGCGGTATCAGCGGTTCGTCGCCCTGTACGTTCACGACGATGGTGTCGTCCGGCCAGCCTTGCCGCTCCACGACTTCGGCGATGCGATCCGTGCCGCTTTGATGGGTGTCGCGCGTCAGACACGCCTTGAAGCCGTGTTCATGCACCACGTTGGCGATCGCATGATGGTCGGTGGCGATCCAGATATGCTGCGCGCCGCTTTTCGCGGCCTGCTCGGCGACGCGTACCACCATCGGTTTGCCGGCGATATGCAGCAGCGGTTTGCCGGGCAGTCGGATGGACGCGTGGCGCGCCGGGATGACGACGTTAAACGCGATCATGTGCGCTTGGCTTAAAGTTTTTCGGCTTCTTCGGGGCTGAGCTTGCGCGCTTCATCGGCCAGCATCACCGGAATGCCGTCGGCAATTTTGAATGCCAGCCGGTCTGCGCGGCAGATCAGTTCCTGTTCGGCCTTGTGATAGATGAGCTGTGATTTGCACAGCGGGCAGACCAGAATGTCGAGCAGTTTAGCGTCCATGCAGGGTAATCTTTCGCAGTAGGTGAACCATCAGGGCTGAGTCAATCCGGGCATCTACACGCAACACCCAGAATTTATCATCAGCAAATGTGCTGCATTTTACCGCATCTTTTTCGGTGAGGAGTAGCGCATCGCAATCGTCATATGCCAGATCGCCGGCCTGGTAGGGGTGATGGTCGGGAAAAGCATGCGGGGTGGCGGCAAGTCCCAGCGATTTTAAATGCTCGAAGAAGCGTTGCGGGTGGCCGATTCCGGCGACGGCATGCAGACGTAAACCCTGTAAATCTTGGGCAGTGGCGGTTTTTTCGGGATGGTTCAGATTGTAAAAAAGCTCGCCGTATAACTGCATGGCGTATTGGTTGGCACTGATCTTCCGGTCAAACGCCGCACCGTTGATCACCACCGCATCCACCGTCTTCAGTCGCGATACTGGTTCGCGCAAGGGGCCTGCGGGGAGCAGCTGGCCGTTGCCGAAGCGGCGTGCGCCGTCAATCACCACGATTTCAACGTCGCGCTGCAAGCGGTAGTGCTGCAAACCGTCATCGCACAACACCACATCGCATTGCGGATGCGACAGCAAAGCCTGAAGGGCCGTGGCGGCCCGATCGCGACCCACCCATACCGGACAAATGCCGCGCCGTGCCATCAGCAACGGCTCGTCGCCTGCCTGTGCCGCAGTACTCTCCGGTGTGACCTGTTGCTGTGCTGAATTTCCGCCGAAACCCCGGCTGACGATAATCGGATAAAAACCGGCATCGACCAGTTGCTGCGCAAGACAGAGGGTGAGCGGGGTTTTACCGGTGCCGCCGACGCTGATGTTGCCGATGATCACGACAGGCACGGGCAGCCGATAACTTTTCAGAATATGGCTGCGGTATAACAGGCGGCGCAAGGCGGCCAGTGCGCGAAACAGCCAGCTTGCGGGCAGCAAAATCAGGTGCAGCGGGCTGATGCGATACCAGTAACTTTCAAGTCCGGTCATGCCGCTTAACGGGCTTCCGTTTGCGTGGCGAAGGTAATGCGGCCGAAACCTGCCTGTCTTGCCGCTTCCATCACGTTGATGACCGCCTGATGCGGCGTCTTGGCGTCCGCATTGATGACGATGACAGGATCCGTCTGTGTGCCGGCTGCAGTTTTGAGCGATCCAGCCAACGCGTTGACATCGGTATAATTGAGTGCGTTATTGTTGATTGCGTAATGCGCGCTGGCGTCGATCGCCACGTTGACGGGTTGCACTTGCGAGGCGACCGCCTCTCCGCCTGCCTGCGGCAGGTTGATCTGCAATTCCGAATATTTTGCATAACTGGTGGTGACCATCAGAAAGATCAGGATCACCAGCAGTACATCGATCATCGGAATCAGATTGATTTCCGGCTCTTCACGGGTGCGTCCGCGCTGAAAATTCATCTCGGCTTAACCTCTGCGCTGACCATGCACGATTTCGACCAGCTTGATCGCCTGCTGCTCCATTTCGATGGTCAGGCTGTCGACCTTGGCGCGAAAATGACGGTAAAAGATCATGCTGGGTATCGCCACGATCAGACCGAAGGCGGTGTTATACAAAGCGACCGAAATGCCGTGAGCGAGTACCGCAGGACTATTGCCGGCCGCAGTTTGTGCGCCGAAAATTTCGATCATGCCGACGACGGTACCGAACAGGCCCAGCAACGGGCTGATCGATGCGATGGTGCCCAGCGTGGTGAGAAAGCGTTCCAGATCGTGGGTGGTCGCACGCCCGGCTTCTTCGATGGACTCTTTCATGATTTCCGGCGCGCTCTTGATGTTCTTAAGACCGGCGGCGAAGATGCGGCCCAGCGGAGAATGCCCGGCCAGCTTGGACAGCATGGCGTCGCTGACACCGCGTTGCTTGAGTTCCTTGACGACTTCATCCAGTAAGGCGGGCGGCGTAATGCGGCTGCTGCGCAGGTAGATGAGCCTCTCAGTGATTAAACCGGTGGCAATGACGGATGCAAAAATTAAAAACCAGATCGGCCAGCCGGCCGCTTCTACGATTGCAAACACGCGTATTCTCCAAATGTGCTTAAATTGTTAATCTCTGATCTGCGTTAACGCCGTGGGAGTGGCGCTTTGCAGGATTTGAATCCGTTACTGTAGCGTGTCACAAGCGGTTGAGCAAGATTTCTCAGATTCTTGTTAACAATATTGCGCTAATCCCTCGTTATAAAAGGGTATTTCTGTTTACCCACAATATCTGTGGATAAGTCTGTGGATAAAGCGGGTGATAGCGCCTTTAAAGCGGTGAGTTGTAAGGGTTTTTCTTATCTTGCCTGTTTTTTGCCATGATTAAATAGTGTTAATAATCAATATGTTGGTGTAAGTGTGATGGTTTCGTTACCGGTGACCAGCCGCCAGGCGGTGTGTTCTCTGGCTTTGTGAATAATTCGGGATTGTCAATATGTCTGCGGCACTTTTTTTTGAAGATAAGCCTCGCGTACTGCGCGTGTCGGAACTGACCAATGCAATCAATCAGTTACTGATCGGCAACGTTCCGTTGCTGTGGGTGCGCGGGGAAGTTTCGAATCTGGTGAAGGCGTCGTCGGGTCACTGGTACTTCGCGCTCAAGGATGAACGGGCGCAAGTGCGCTGCGTGATGTTCCGCCATAAGAATCAGTCGCTGGATAAAAATATCGCTAACGGAACCCAGGTAGAAGTGCTGGCCGCTTGCAGTCTGTACGAGGCGCGCGGCGATTTCCAGCTGACGATCGAACAGCTGCGCCCGGCAGGTCTCGGGGTGTTGTACGAGCAATTCGCGCAGCTTAAACAGCAGCTGGAATCGGAAGGGTTGTTCGACGCCGCCCGCAAACGTCCGTTGCCGCTGTTCCCCAGACGTATCGGCATTATCACGTCTCCTCAGGCCGCCGCGTTGCGCGATGTGCTGACCACCTTGAAGCACCGCCTGCCCGGTGTGCCGGTGATTTTGTATCCCGCGCCGGTGCAGGGGGCGGGAAGTGCAGAGAAAATCGCGGCAGCTATTCGCGTTGCCAACAGCCGGGCCGAATGCTGCGTGCTGATCCTGTGTCGCGGCGGCGGCAGCATCGAGGATCTGTGGGCGTTCAATGAAGAAATCGTCGCGCGCGCGATCGCGGCCAGTTCGATCCCGACCGTCAGTGGCGTCGGCCACGAAACCGATTTTACCATCGCCGATTTTGTTGCCGACGAACGTGCGCCCACCCCCACGGCCGCAGCGCAGCGCGTCGTGCCGGATCGTCATGCGCTGCTCAAAGGCTTGCGCGATATTGCACAGCATCTGCTGCGCGCACAGCGCAACCGGCTGCAAAACGCCATGCAGGCGGTGGATTATTTGCAGCGCCGTATGGTACATCCCGCACAACAGCTGCAGCGTCAGTCGCTGCATGTCGAACAGTTGCAACAACGCCTGCAGCGCAGCTTTGCACATGCTCAGGAACTGCAACGATGGCGATGCAACGCATTGGCGCAACGCCTGCGCGGGGCCGGCAGCGACTTCAACCGGATGCAGGACAGGCAGCATCATCTGGGCGGGCGGCTGGTTAAGGCGGTGCATGCTTTACAAAGCCGTCGACAGGCCGCGCTGGATACCGTCGCGCAGCATCTGGTACTGCTCAACCCGCAGCAGGTTCTGGCCAGAGGATACAGTTTGGTGGAGGACGAGAACGGTCATCTGGTCTCGGATGCGCAGCAGGTGCCAACAGGATCATCGCTGCGCGTCACGTTTGCGAAAGGCTGGGTGCGTGCCGAAGTCAAGGAGCTGAGTGTCTGAACAATTGGCCGGTGGGGTTTAATTGATGGATAATCCGCCGTGCATTCAAACAACCTCTTGCTGCAAGGAGTTCCAATGAAACTGAGTTTATGGCCTACCCCTTTTTATTACCAGTTTGAAGAAGACCTGGAAACGTTCGACAGTGAACCCTGTCTGATTATTTCCAGTGACGGGCAGGAATATTTCGGCGACCTGACGCGTTTTTCTCCCGAGGAGGGGGTGTTCAAGATACAGCCTTTCAGCGGTGGAATTTCCAGACTCAAGGCCGAGTCGATCAATTACATGCGTCTGCTGCATCCGGTACATCTGGTTAAAAAGTCCGATTTGCTCAGTGGTGCGCATGACCAGATTTTCGGCGCGTCCGAGACGCAGCAGTGCTCCATCGTTTTTACGAATGGTAAAAAACTGGAGGGGGAAACGGTTGGTTTCGCGATTGATAAAACCGGCCTTTATCTGTTTCTGGTGCATACGGATGACACGGTCATTCGCTGTTTTATTCCTGCCATATCCATCCAGCACTACCAGGTGGGCAAAAAGATAGGCCAGATGCTGATTGAGGAAAAGATTGCGACTCATCAGGAGATTAACTCCGGACTTGAAAAACAGGAACAGTTGCGCACTCAGCGGCTGGGCGAATATTTGACCAGTGAACAAATCGTCACCTCCGAACAACTGGTGGCGGCGCTGGGGCGGCAGTCCAGGTCCGGAACGGTTCTGAGGCTGGGGGATATGCTGGTTCACGAGAAGCTGATCACGCCTGAAGTATTGCAGGAAGCGCTCTCCAAGCAGCGCACAGATAAAAAAGTAGCGCTTGGCGAAATCCTGATCCACATGGGTGTGGTGAATCTGGAAGTCATCCAGAGCATGCTGGCCAAGAAACTGGGTATCCCGTTTGTGAATGTCAGAAAATTTCACATCAATCCTGAAACGTACCACCTTGTTCCGATCAGCTTCATCAATAAATATTCGATTTTGCCGCTTTATCACACCGATAACACGCTGATCGTTGCGATGGAAAACCCGATGATATGGGAGCCATTGAATGAACTTCGCGTGATCACCCATCTGACGGTGGTGCCTGTGCTGGCGGCTCGTGAAGATATACTCTGGGTCATCAACGGATTGCGCGGCTCAATGGAGAACTTGCAAAAAATCGATGATCTCGCTGTCGGCATGACCTTCGACTTCGAACTGGAGACGGAATCTAATGAGGATGCCATCGCCGAGACGGACAATACGCTGGTCGGGCTGGTCAACAAGATGATGCTGGATGCCTATGGTCAGGGCGTCTCGGACATTCATATCGAAACCTATGCGGGCAAGCGCAATACGCAGGTACGATTTCGCCGTGACGGGGTGATCAGCAAATATTTCGAATTTCCGCCGACTTTCAGAAATGCGCTGATATCCAGAATCAAGATTATGGCAAGAATGGATATTTCAGAAAAGCGCAGGCCGCAGGACGGAAAAATTGAACTCAAGCTGAGCCATGACGAAAAAATCGAACTTCGCGTGACCACGGTTCCGACCACCAACGGACTTGAAGATATTGTGATGCGCGTGCTGGCTGGTGCGAAACCCATCCCGCTTGAACAGCTGGGATTGCCAGAAAATATTCTCGCTAGAGTCAAGATACTGGCCGTGAAACCTTACGGGCTTTTTCTGATATGCGGGCCGACCGGCTCGGGGAAAACCACCACACTGCATTCTGTCATCGGTTATATCAACACGCCGGACCGGAAAATATGGGCGGCTGAAGATCCGATCGAAATCACTCAGGAAGGCTTGCGGCAGGTCCAGGTAAACTCGAATATAGGCTGGACTTTTGCGGCGGCGATGCGCAGCTTCTTGCGCGCTGATCCGGATGTCATCATGGTGGGTGAAATGCGTGATGCCGAGACGTCAAAAATTGCCATTCAGGCTTCCCTGACCGGGCACATGGTGTTTTCAACGCTGCATACCAACAGCGCAGCAGAGAGCATGGTCAGATTGCTTGATATGGGCATGGATCCGTTTAATTTTTCCGATGCACTGGCAGGTGTTCTGGCGCAGCGATTGACCCGGCGATACTGTGCTGTCTGCAAAGATGCCTACACGGCGACGGAAGAAGAAATTTCCGCATTGGCTGAGGAATATTGTGCGGGTACGCCTTTTGATCCTGCGGCTATCGTGCAACAGTGGAAAAAAACCTATAGTGACGAGTCAGGTGAATTGACGCTTTACGCCGCCAAAGGATGTCACGTTTGCGAAGAAACGGGCTACAAGGGGCGGATAGGTTTGTATGAATTGCTGGAGGTGACACCCGCTATCAGGAAGTTGATTCAGCATCAGGCAACGGTAGATGAGATACAAACGGCGGCCATTCATCAGGGTTTGCGCACGCTGAAACAGGCCGGGATAGAACTGGTGCTGCAAGGGAAGACCAATATTTTACAAATCCGTTATGTTTGCAACTAAAGTTGCGCAGAAAGTTGAAGCATTTGTGCGGGACGCGTTAAAATCCGCCTCCCGCATTTAATCTCTTTGGCTTTTTGCCGTGAATGAATTCATGAAATTTTCTCTGGCACGCATGCCAAGCATGACTGAATGATGAACAGAATCTCAAGCAGGCAACTCTGGTGGCTGTTGATCAGTGTCGCCGTGATCTGGTTCGCCAATCTGGAATACCGTACGCTGATCAAACCGGACGAAGGCCGTTATGCCGAGATTCCGCGCGAGATGGTGGAAAGCGGCGACTGGGTGACCCCGCGTCTGAACGATCTCAAATATTTTGAAAAACCGCCGCTGCAATACTGGGCGACTGCGACCGCTTATACCGTGTTCGGCGAGCATCAGTGGACTTCCCGATTGTGGGCGGGACTGACCGGCTTTGCAGGTCTGTTTTTGGTGTGGTTTTCGGGGCGGCGCCTGTTCGGCTACGAGGCGGCCGGCTACGCTGCGTTGCTGTTGTCCAGCAGCATGCTGTATGTGCTGATGAGCCACATCAATACGCTGGATATGGGGGTGACTTTTTTCATCACGCTGGGCATTTTTGGCTTGTTGCTGGGGCAGACTGAAACGGACCCGGTGCAGCGGCGTAACTGGATGTTGCTGGCCTGGGCGGGGCTGGGGCTGGCGGTGCTTTCAAAGGGGTTGATGGGTATCATCCTGCCCGGTACGGCCGTGTTCATTTATTGCCTGGTGCAGCGCGATTTTACCGTATTGAAACGCATGAACTGGCTGAGTGGCGTGGCGCTGTTTTTGCTGATCACCGCACCGTGGTTTTATCTGGTGATGAAAGCCAATCCCGAATTCTTTCAGCGTTTCTTCATCTACGAGCATTACACGCGGTTTACCACCAAAGAGTTGGGACGCTATCAGCCCTGGTATTACTTCGTGCCCATTCTGCTGGCCGGCGCATTGCCCTGGACCGTGCTGATGTTCGATTCAATGTTTCACCTGGGTCGCCCGGCCTGGCGCGGCGGTTTGGGCAAACCCTTCAATGCGGCGTTGTTTTTGCTGATCTGGGCGATCTTTATTTACGTGTTTTTTTCCATTTCCGACTCCAAACTGCCCTCATATTTGCTGCCGATGTTTCCCGCGTTAGCCTTGCTGATGGGGCGTCGTATTGCCCAAATTCGTGAGCGGCTGTTGTTCTGGTACATTGCGCCGGTCGTGCCGGTCGCGTTGCTGATGCTCGCGCTGGCAATCAACGTCGGCAAATTTGCCGATACGCCGAATCAGATCGCGTTATACCCGCATTACAGCGTCTGGCTGGTGACGGCGGCTTTGATTTTGCTGGCAGGTTTGCTGGGCGGGATGGCCTTGCTGTGGCGCGCGCAAAAACCGCTTGCGGTGCTGTTGATCGCGCTATCGACCTTGCTGTCAGCCCAGATTGGCGTGTCGGGCTACAATACCGTGGCGCGCGAGCGTTCGGCCAAACATATTGCCGAAGCGATTCGCGCCGAGGTTAAACCTGCGATTCCGTTCTACTCGGTGCTGACCTATGAGCAGACACTGCCGTTTTATCTGAAACGCACCTTCACGCTGGTGCAATATCAGGATGAAATGGGCTTCGGCATTCAGCAGGAACCTGAACGATGGGTTCCGACTATTGCAGATTTTGCCCCGGTGTGGGCCGCACAACCACAGGCGCTGGCGATCATGCCGGTCTATGTTTACCCGCAGTTACAACAATTGGGATTGAATATGAAAATCATCTTTGAAGATACGCAACACATCGTGGTGAAAAAACCATGAAGAATTTAGAAGCCCTGCTCACGGCAGTCCTTGGAGGTTTCAAATGAATTTCGTCAGTTTCGCGCTTATCTTCACCGGCGTGATGCTCAATGCAGCCGCGCAGATCCTGCTCAAGGCGGGCACCAATGCCATCGGTCATTTCGAGTTCAGTGCGGCCAACATCATGCCCATCGGCTGGAAACTGTTTACCGAGTGGCATATTGTTGTGGCGCTGTCATTTTATGTGATCAGCGTGATCATCTGGATACTGGCGCTGTCGCGCGTGCCGGTGAGCATTGCCTACCCGATGATTTCACTGGGATATGTCGTCGGTGCAGTGGCCGCATGGTGGCTGTTCGACGAGGCATTAAATCCTGCCAAGCTGATCGGCATCGGGGTCATCATCTTAGGCGTGGTGATTATTTCGCGCGCCTGACGGTATTGTTTGTAACATATTGAATATATTGGATTTTTGTATATGACTGCTTTTTTGCCTTTTTCCAGACCGACCATCGATGAAGCGACCATCGCCTCCGTCGCCGATACGCTGCGCTCCGGCTGGATCACCAGCGGCCCCAAGGTGGCCGAGTTCGAGAAGCAGTTGTCAGCGTATTTCGGCGGGCGGCCTGTGCGGACTTTCAATTCCGGCACCTGCACCATGGAAATCGCGCTGCGCATCGCCGGGATCGGGGCGGGCGATGAAGTCATCACCACGCCGATTTCGTGGGTGGCGACCGCTAACGTGATTTTGGAAGTGGGCGCGACACCGGTGTTTGCCGATATCGACCCGGTCACGCGCAATATCGATTTGGACAAGGTCGAGGCGGCAATCACCTCAAAAACCCGTGCGATTATTCCGGTGTATCTGGCGGGCCGCCCGCTGGACATGGACAGGTTGTACGCGATTGCGGCCAAACATGGCTTGCGCGTGATCGAGGATGCTGCGCAGGCGATCGGTTCGACATGGCAGGGCAAACCGATCGGATCATTCGGCGATTTCGTCTCGTTCAGCTTTCAGGCCAACAAGAACATCACCACCTCGGAGGGCGGTTGTCTGGTGTTGAACAATATGGAAGAGGCCGCTTTGGCCGAGAAATACCGGCTGCAAGGCGTCACCCGCTGCGGTTGGGACGGCATCGACGTGGACGTGCTGGGCGGCAAATACAACATGACCGACATCGCCGCCGCGATCGGTCTTGGACAGTTTGCACAACTTGAGAAAATCACCGCACACCGCCGCCGTCTGGCGCAACATTATTTCAAGGTTTTGGGCAGCGATTTTGAGGCAAAAACCGGCGCGCAACTGCCGCCTGCGGAGCACGAATCGACCAACTGGCATCTGTTTCAGATCGTGCTGCCGGATCGCATCACCCGCCCCGAATTCATGGAACGCATGAAGGCGTATAACATCGGCGTGGGTTTTCACTACGCGCCTATCCATCTGTTCAAACTGTACCGCGAACTGGGTTTTCATGAAGGCATGTTCCCAATTTCCGAACAGGTTGGACGTCAGATCGTCTCCTTGCCGATGTTTTACGCGATGACGACAGAAGATGTCGAGCGCACCTGTGCCGCCATGCGCGAAGTGCTGGGGTAATCATGAAAATTGTTGGTAAAAAGTCCGAGCCAATTCTTTCGCCTGTTGCATCAGGTGAGTTGTTGATGCGTGCGGCATTGTTTAATGAAATGATGCAGTCCGTTATGCCATACGGAAAATCCGGGTATATTCCTAAAGGCGTCTATCGATTCAAGAGTCATCGGGACGCAAACCAGCAACAAGATGATATAAAACGAAGATCAAATCCTGATCCTCTTATAAGGCTGTAACTAATTGATTATTAACGTTTTTTGTTTTATAGCATAATAACGCAACTTTCCCCGCAATAAATTTCTTGCCGCGTCCACAACGAGGGAGCCAAGCTTGATATATTTCGGCTACGTCCACGCCCGCGTAAACAGCTCGTCCATCGCGCTTGTTATGCGGTCGCCTTCTTGTGCAAGCGATGCCACTTTTTCACCGAGCTGATCGCAGGCTACTGAGACGATCTCCAGCGGATGCAATACCACCTTCAACCCTTTAACTGTAAACACGGGATTGAGCGGAGTCTCGGCGAAGGCTGTGGCGGAACCCAGACTGCTGCGAAGCGCCAGGGGAATCACCACACGGCGACGGTATCCGTCATACAGCGACGACTGAACCACCACCACAAAGGGAATCGCTTCGCGCTGTTTTCCGGGATTGCGGTGAACGTCAAACTGCGCCATTACAGTGTCGAATGTTCGTCGGCAAACGAACCGGAGTTTTCGTTAAAGGCATTCCAGGCAGCCGTAGTCGCTGCGGCGAGATGCAGTTTTTCCTGCCGGGCGTTGTTCTGTTTCAGCACGTAGTCAGCCAATAGCTGCTCGACCACACCGGAAAGGTTGCCGGTCATGCTTTTGACCTGAGTCACCAGATCTTCGTTGATCGTCAGATTGACCGGGCGCTTGCGCGCCAAACTGTTTTGCATGGATTTCATGTGCTGCCTCCTGTGCGCATAGTATGCGCATTGACGTTATTTGTGAAGCGAGAAAATTCATGGCGACCTCATGATCGGGCTATCAGTTTCACTTGGGCGGTGCACCGCACAGCCCTGCTTCGGGTAAAATCAGCGACCTTTGCGAACATGATCCCCGATTCTTTTATGCCTATGCGAATATCACAGTTGCGTCAGCGCCTGCAAGAGCTGGGCGCGAAGCCGTGCCACGAAGATCGTCTGCTGCGCGGCTGGAGTCAGGTTTCTTCATACGACAGAAAAAACAGCCCTGCGGATAATTTTTTCCCACTCGCGCTGCGCAATGAACTGCCTGCCATCGAAACAGAACTGGCAAACCTTGCGAAACTGCACGGCGAATATCCGGCAGGCAATGAGGTTGCAAGACTACTGGTAACATTGAATGACGGGCAGATGGTGGAGAGCGTGCTGCTGCCGCGCGGCGGCCTGTGCGTCTCGACGCAGGTAGGCTGTGCCGTCGGGTGCGTATTCTGCATGAGCGGTCGCGATGGTTTGCTGCGTCAGCTTGGCAGTGCGGAGATTGTCGCGCAAGTGGTGCTCGCACGTAAACGCCGCGAAGTATCCAAGGTGGTTTTCATGGGTATGGGGGAACCTGCACACAATCTCGATAATGTGTGTGAAGCGATCCAGCTGCTCGGGCTCCAGGGCAACATCGGGCATAAAAATCTGGTGTTATCCACGGTGGGCGATCTGCGCGTGTTCGAGCGTCTGCCGCTGGAAAAAGTCAAACCGGCGCTCGCCTTGTCCCTACACACGACAGATGCGCTGCTCCGTGCCAAATTGCTGCCTCATGCACCGAAAATTGCTGTCGAAGAGCTGGCAGTACGCGCAGAAACCTATGCGCGTGCAACCGGCTATCCTGTTCAATATCAATGGACTTTGATTGAGGGCGTCAACGACAGCGACGCCGAGCTTGAAGGGATAGTCCGGCTGCTCGCCGGCAAATACGCCGTGATGAACCTCATTCCCTTCAACGAGGTGGACGGGCTCACCTTTCGCCGTCCCTCATTGCAGAGGATTTCGGAAATGGTGCAAACCCTGCATCGGCATGGCATCCTCGCCAAGATACGCGATTCGGCAGGGCAGGAGATCGAAGGCGCGTGCGGGCAGTTGCGCGCGCGGGCAGCCGTCTCCTGAGCCGAAATCATTGAAAGTGATCGTCCTGCCCGATAGTCAGGATGTGCAGATAAAACCACAAAATTATCCCCGGATTTCGTTAACCCCGTCCTGTGCGGTAGAATGTCGCCCCATGAATACCATACAACTTTCCGTCATTATTCCGGTTTACAACGAGGAAGAAGGTTTGCAGACCTTGTTCGACCGGCTGTATCCGGCACTCGACAAACTCGGCATCAGTTACGAGATCGTTTTCATCAACGACGGCAGTCGCGATCGTTCGGCAGGCATTTTGCGCGAGCAATTTCAGAAACGCTCCGATGTGACGCGGGTGATTCTGTTTAACGGCAATTTCGGTCAGCACATGGCGATCATGGCCGGATTCGAGCAGTCGCGCGGGCAGCGCGTTGTGACGCTGGATGCAGATTTGCAGAATCCGCCTGAGGAAATCGGCAAGCTGCTGGACAAGATGGATGAAGGCTTTGATTACATCGGGTCGATCCGCAAACAACGCAACGACAGCTGGTGGCGGCATGTCGCCTCGCGTGCGATGAACAATCTGCGCGAACGCATCACGCGCATCAAGATCACAGATCAGGGATGCATGTTGCGCGCCTATGACAGAGGTATCATCGATGCGATCAACAGTTGCCGTGAAGTGAACACCTTTATTCCTGCGCTGGCCTACACTTTTGCACGTAATCCTGCGGAAGTGGTGGTAGAGCACGAAGAGCGCGCACAAGGTGAATCCAAATATTCGGCTGGTCGTGCGTCGCCTGATCGTCGGTCCGGAAGCGGAAGGTGTGTTCACGCTGTTCGCGCTGGTATTCTTCATGATCGGCATCACGCTGTTCGGTATTGGTCTGCTGGGCGAATATATTGGGCGTATCTATCAGCAGGTGCGGCACCGCCCGCGCTATCTGGTCGAAGCAGTGCTTGAAAAACAAGAGAAGGGTGAAGAGGGAAGGGTAAAGGGGCAAGCGGTGGTTCAGTCATGAGCAGCGCGGTTGTTTTTGCGTATCACAATGTCGGCGTGTCATCGCGTCACGGTGAGCGCAGCTTTGGTGCGGACGCGATGAGCATGACGCCGATGCGCTGTTTACGGGAGATGTGCGGTGAGTAAAGCTGTCGTATTTGCGTATCACAATGTCGGCGTCCGCTGTCTTTCCGTGTTGCTGGCGCAGGGGGTGGACGTCCGGTTGGTGGTTACGCACCGCGACAATCCGAATGAAAATATCTGGTTTGAGAGCGTCGCTGAGTTGGCTGAACTGCACGGCATACCGGTGATTACGCCGGATAATCCGAATACACCCGAGGTAATCGAGCAAATCAGCGCATTGCAGCCGGATTTCTTTTTTTCCTTTTATTATCGCGAAATGCTCAAAGCGCCGCTGCTGGCCATCCCGAAAAAGGGCGCGCTGAATATGCATGGTTCCCTGTTGCCAAAATACCGTGGGCGCGTGCCGGTAAATTGGGCGATAATCCGCGGCGAGCGTGAGACGGGTTCCACGCTGCATTACATGACCGAGAAACCGGATAACGGTGGCATCGTGGCGCAACAGGCCGTGCCGATTTTGCCGGACGACACTGCGCTGCAGGTATTTCAGAAGGTGACGGTGGCGGCCGAGATGGCATTGAATGCGGTATTGCCTGCTCTGCTGGCAGGTCAGGTACGCGCCGTGAAGCAGGATTTAAGCCTGGGCGCATATTTTGGCGGACGCCGCGCAGAAGACGGTGTTATTGACTGGTCGCAAAGTGCACAGGATATTCACAATCTGGTGCGTGCGGTGGCGCCGCCTTATCCGGGTGCGACTACGCAACTGATGGGCAAGCCGATGCGCATTTTGCAGACGCTGGTGATGAAAGGGATTGCCTTGAGTGAAAAGCCTGCATGTTATGTGGATCAAGACAAACTCTTTGCGACTTGCGGGCAGGGCGTGTTGCGGATTGTGCGCTTTGAACTGGATGGCGTTGAGATCAGCGCAACCGAATTTGCCGGTATTTATGGCGCAGAGCGGTTCGAGTTTAATATTTGAGTGTTATAAGGTTTAGTCATTCCCGCGAATGCGGGAATCCAGTTAAATGCTGGATTCCGGGTCAAGCCCGGAACGACGTTTGAA
>JAPLQK010000100.1 GCA_026399735.1 Pseudomonadota bacterium | reverse complement strand
ACAGACAAACTGATACCGCGATTTTTACGGTCTACGCTGATGATCATCGCCTTGACGGTGTCGCCTTCTTTCAGATGCGTGCGAATGTCTTCAACACGGTCAACTGATACTTCAGAGGCTTTCAGGTAGGCTTCAACGTCGCCTGGCAAGGTCACAACTGCACCCTTGGCATCAACTGATTTAACCACGCCGTTAACGATTGCACCCTTCTCATTGGTCGCAGCGAAACCGCCGAACGGATCACCTTCCATTTGCTTGATGCCCAAAGAGATGCGCTCACGCTCAACGTCGATGGCCAGAACCACGGCTTCAACTTCATCACCCTTCTTGAAGTTGCGTACCATTTCTTCGCCAGGCTGGGACCATGACAGATCGGACAAATGCACCAGACCATCGATGTCGCCATCCAGACCGATGAACACGCCGAAGTCAGTGATGGACTTGATCTGGCCGCGAACCTTGTCACCCTTCTTGTGGTTGATCGCGAAATCATCCCAAGGATTGGAGTGGCACTGCTTCATACCCAGAGAAATACGGCGACGCTGTTCGTCGATTTCCAGGATCATTACTTCAACTTCGTCGCCTACCTGCACAACCTTGGAAGGATGAACGTTCTTGTTGGTCCAGTCCATTTCGGATACGTGTACCAGACCTTCGATGCCTTGTTCGATTTCAACGAATGAACCGTAGTCGGTCAGGTTAGTGACCTTACCGAACAGACGCGTACCTTGCGGGTAGCGACGTGCCAAACCATTCCAGGGATCATCGCCCATTTGCTTGATGCCCAATGAAACGCGATTCTTTTCCTGATCGAATTTGAGGATCTTGGCTTCGATTTCGTCGCCAACAGTCAACACTTCGGATGGGTGCTTCACACGACGCCATGCCAGGTCGGTGATGTGCAACAGGCCATCGATACCGCCCAGATCAACGAACGCGCCGTAGTCGGTGATATTCTTGACCACGCCCTTGACGATTGCGCCTTCTTTCAGATTTTCCATCACGGATTCACGGTCAGCGCCCATGGTCGCTTCCAGCACAGCGCGGCGGGAAACCACCACGTTGTTGCGGCGACGATCCAGCTTGATGACCTTGAATTCCATGGTCTTGTTTTCGTACGGTGTGGTGTCTTTGACCGGACGGATGTCAACCAGTGAACCCGGCAGGAATGCGCGGATACCGTTAACCATCGCGGTCAGACCGCCCTTAACCTTACCGCTGACGAAACCTTCAACGATCTTGCCTTCTTCCATAGCCAATTCAAGATCGTGCCATGCAGCCAGACGCTTGGCTTTTTCGCGAGACAGCTTGGTTTCACCATAGCCGTTCTCAAGCGATTCGATTGCAACGGTAACGAAGTCACCGGCAGCCACTTCCATTTCGCCCTTGTCGTTCAGGAATTCCTCAACAGGAATCCAGCTTTCGGACTTAAGGCCTGCGTTTACAACCACAACGTTGTGGTCAATACGCACAACTTGTGCGGTAATCAGTTCGCCGGCGCGCATTTCTTTGCGGGTCAAACTTTCTTCAAACATTGCGGCAAAACTATCGGGGTTCAGTACAGCGTCAGCAGTTGCGTTCATCGAATACACCTAAAGATTTTTCTGTTTACACAGAAGGTTAGTTAAAAACCCAAAGAACGGAGAGTTCTAGGGGGCCTTGCATTTTTCCCGGTAACCGTTCATCACAAACGCCACGGCCTGATTAATATCAAGCGCGGTGGTGTCGAGCAAGCTTGCATCCGGGTACTGTTTCAGGGGAGCTGCACTGCGCTGTGTATCTCGCTCGTCGCGCGTCCTTATGTCCTGTAACAAGTCTGGCATGTTAGCATCCATTCCTTTCTCTTTCAACTGCTTATAGCGTCTTTCTGCACGCGCGCCGGCCGAGGCTGTCAGGAATATCTTGAGCGTTGCATCCGGAAACACCACCGACCCCATATCGCGCCCATCCGTCACCAGACCCGGCGCACACCTGAACGCGTGCTGTTTATTCAGTAAGGCCAGCCTGACCAGCGGCTGCGCCGCAACCTTGGAAGCCCCTGCCGCACACGCTTCGCCGCGCAGCTCATCGCCCATCAGAACGCCATCCAGCCAGACTTGTTCGCCTTTGAAAATGATGTCCATGCGTGCAGCCAAATCCGCCAGTGCAGCTTCGTCATCGAGCGGCACGCCATCGCGCTGCGCCGCTGTCGCCAGCAAACGGTACAACGCACCGCTGTCGAGATAGTTAAAATTTAATTGTGCAGCGACGCGCTGTGCGACCGTGCCTTTACCCGATGCGGAAGGCCCGTCGATCGCGATTACCGGAACGGCCTGCGTCACGCCGGCAAA
>JAPLQK010000113.1 GCA_026399735.1 Pseudomonadota bacterium | reverse complement strand
TGCAACTGGCGCAAGCGCGTTTCCACGAATATGCCGTGCCTTGCGCGCGTCGCATCAGGATAGAGCGTGGTAAACGTCAGTAATTTCAAGTTTTGCCTGCCGATGCCGAACACGCGACCCCGCAGCCACCTGAAATTTTATAATAAAAATCAATAAGTTGCATATTAAAATAGACTGACACCGTCATTTCCATCTCCATTCGTTCATTCCCCGCCGTTGCGCAAATTTTTCAGCAATTCGGGCACAAAGTAGTGGATATTGGTTTGCCAGGGGGTGAAACGCGGCAGTTGAAACGGGTCGCTGAATTGCGATGCCGCACCATTCTGAGTTGAAACCGCCGCAGCGAATCCAAACTCACGGACAATAGCCACTTGCTCCGGCAGATAATCAACGCCCGGTTTTCCGTTCGGATAGGCGAACAGACGTATCGGCATTCCGGTCACTTCTTCGAGAAACTGTTTGCCTGCCATGATCTCCTGCTTCACCGCCACGGCGTCCAGCCCGGCGAGAATCGGGTGTCGTGCGGTGTGCGCACCAATTTCCATACCCGCGCGGCACAGGCTTTTGATCTGATCATTCGTCATCATCAGATTGTCCGGCAACGAACTGCATCGGGCAAGCTCGCATAAACCGCCCACGATTCTTTCGCGTTCGTCCACAGGCAGATACTTCACAGTGGATAACACATGATTGATGGCCCGCGCCCTGTCTTTGAGCGTGGACAATACGTGCTGTCCCAAGCCCAGCCCGCTCAGATCCAGCCGACCGGGCTGAGCATGGCGTATGGCTTCGATCACCGTATCATTAAACATACGTCCGCCGTTGAGGTAGGCCGTCGCGATAAAGAACGTTGCCGCCAGCCCGTGCCGCTGCAATATGGGCAACGCAATCGTAAAATTATCTGCATAACCGTCATCAAAGGTGATGCAGACTGCACGGGCAGGAAGCGTTCCTTGTTTCAGTCGCTCGACTGCTTCAAAAAGCGGCAGCACGTTAAATGCAGCGCTTAACCGGAACATCTGCGCATCAAAAGAGTCGATTGTGACCTCACCCGGAAACAGCAAATCCCGTTTTGCCAACACACGGTGATAGTTCAGAATACTCAGTCGCGCATGCGCGCCGGCAGGTGAAATACGGTTACCAATAAATTTATAGAGGCTGTTTAGAAACATCGTTGTCGAACAACACCATGAGATTCGTAATTTTTCGCAAATACCAACACGATGCGCAGTGTAATCTTTAACTTGAAATTAGCGTAGCTTCACCACGTCTGTTTTGCATCTGCATGCAAGCCGGCAGCCCATTTTCACACATTGCAACCTCACGGCACGGGTTCATCCGGCAAAAAAAATTTCTCGTCGTGTAAAAAAATGTAAAATCGGGCACTTTGATCTGCAATCCGGCAATAACTGCCTCAGGCAGTTGAGACTTTTTTTCTCGCAAAGAATTTATTCCGGTGCTGCCGGTGTTTTTTGCGCAAGAGGTAATCCCAGTGAACAGACCACGATTCATTGACACAGCAAAATGGTTTACTTGTTTGGCTCTTTTCACCTTGATCCTCAGCGGATGTGCAGCGCGTTCACGTCCTGTCGCGGTGGAAGTACCTGCCACCGGCCACGAATACCTGATAGGGCCGGGCGACAATCTGAAAATCGATGTCTGGCATAACCCGGATGTTTCCCTGTCCGTCCAGGTTCGACCCGATGGGAAAATCACCATCCCGCTGGTGGAGGATATGCCGGCCAGCGAAAAATCCGCCTCGCAACTGTCCAGAGACATTGAAAAATCCCTGTCCAAGTACATTCAGGAGCCGATTGTAACGGTGATCGTAACAGGTTTTGTCGGACCATACAGTGAACAAATCAGGGTCATCGGCCAGGCCGCCAAACCTCAGGCGCTCCCCTTTCGCGACAACATGACCGTACTGGATGTGATGATTGCAGTCGGCGGCATTACCGAGTTCGCCGCAGGCAACAAGACTCGCATCATCCGCAACATTGACGGGAAACAACAGATTTTTCTGGTTCGGCTGAACGACTTGATTAAAGACGGCGACATCTCAGCCAATGTGACGATGAAACCCGGTGACATCCTGGTCATTCCGGAAAGTTTCTTTTGATCCGCCGCTCTTTGATCATTTCCAGCAGCCTGTCGGACTTGTTTCACGAGTGCGAAACAAGCCCGACAGGCTCCTAGCCGTATCTGAGCACTTTTAGGAAAAATACACTGCGATGGATCAACTGATAACGCAACTCATTAACCAGCTGAAGGGCATATGGAAATATCGCTGGCGGGCGGTCTTTACCGCATGGCTCGTCGCAATGGTCGGTTGGATAGTCGTCTACAAACTGCCGGATGACTATCAGTCCTCGGCGCGAATTTACGTTGACACCCAAAGTGTATTGCAGCCGCTGATGGCGGGGATGGTGATGGCGCCCAACGTGGAGCAGCAAGTCTCAATCATGAGCCGCACGCTGATCAGCCGCCCCAATGTTGAACGTGTCATGCGCATGGTGGATATGGACCTCAAAGCCAAGACAGCGGATGACAAGGAAAAACTCGTCAAAAAATTGATGGACACGATCAAAATCGAGTCAACCGGACGCGACAACCTTTTCATCATCTCCTATAACAATGAAGATCCAAAAATCGCCAAAGCAGTTGTTCAATCCCTGCTGACTATTTTTGTCGAAGGCAGCATCGGCAACAAGAAAAAGGATAACACTTCTGTGATCCATTTCCTGGATGAACAAATCAAGGAATATGAAGGTAAATTAGTTGTGGCGGAAACGGCTCTCAAAGAATTCCAGCAGCGTAACATCGGCATCATGCCTCGCCAGGGCTCGGACTACACGGCACAAATGCTGGCGGTATCCGACAGTCTCGACCAGGCGCGTCTGGAACTCAAGGAGGCCGAACAGGCGCGTGACACGCTCAAAAAACAAATCAACGGCGATGAACCGTCACTGGTGACGGATGACGCTTTAAGTACTATCTCCAATCCGGAACTTGATGCGCGCATCGAAACCATGAATAAAAATCTGGATGCACTGCGCCTCAATTACACCGAACTGCACCCGGACGTTATTTCTACCAAACGCCTGATTGCAAGGCTGCAGGAAATGAAAAAAGCGGAAGCCAAACTCATCAAAAACAGCGGCGACCCCGGGAAAAATTACAGCCCGATGCTGCAACAACTCAATGTTGCGCTGGCGCAGGCGGAATCGAATGTGGCCGGCATGAAAGCGCGCGTAACAGAATACGCGCTGCGCTACGATCGTTTAAAAAGCATGAGCAATGCCATACCCGAGATGGAAGCAGGACTGGCTCAGCTCAACCGCGACTATCAGGTGAACAAGGAAAATTATGAGAAGCTGCTGGAACGCCGTGAATCAGCCAAGCTATCCAACGACATGGGTGACACCACCGAGTTAATGACGTTCAAAATCATCGACCCGCCAACAGCACCGCAATCACCCACGGGACCTGACCGCATCAAACTGTTTTCTCTGGTGTTCGTTGCTGCACTGGCAAGTGGATTCGGAATCGCATTTGTGATGAACCAGATACGCCCCGCCTTCCACAGCCAGGTCGATCTTCGCGAAACGACCGGCTTACCGGTTCTGGGAGAAGTTACTAAGATATGGAGCGTTCAGGAAAAAATAAAACGTCGGAAAAACCTGTATGCCTTCGGTTTATCGCTCTTGTCCCTGCTGCTCCTGTATGGCCTGTTGTTTGCAAAGACAGCCCTTAAAATAACACTATTTTAATTTTTAAAACCATCGGCTGTGTTTACGATCAAACAGCCGGATTTTCAAGGGTAGCGGAATCCCGAACTGACGTAACATTCAAGAAACGGATTCCAAAAGGAGATGGCGTGAGTATCATCGAAAAGGCAGCTGGCAAACTGGGTTGGGCCAGAATCAAACCCGGCGGCATCGCTTCGCAATCGAACGAAATGCGATCGCGCCCTGACGCTTCAACAGCGACTAAAGACGTTGACGAAACGGCCCGTTCCGAACAGAAGGGCGATTTTCATCCCGCATCATCAACAGACCAACAACACCGGTCAATTCAAGCCGTGATAGACCTGGCCAGATTGCACCAGGCAGGCATCATCACGCCCTATGACGATAAAAGTCGAATTGCCGAAGAGTTTCGCATCATCAAACGACCGTTGATTCTGGATGCCTTTAACCATACTGACGGGCAAGCCAACAAGGGCAATTTGATCATGGTGACCAGTGCGCTGGCCGGAGAAGGAAAATCCTTCTGCGCCGTCAATCTGGCGATGAGTATCGCGATGGAAATGGATCACACCGTATTACTCATTGATGCCGACGTGGCGCGCCCCGCCATCCCGAAGTACCTCGGTTTGAAAGCAGGGCCCGGCCTGCTGGATGTGCTGCTTGACGAGCACATTGAACTGACGGATGTCATCATGAGAACCAACGTTGAAAAGCTCTCCGTGATTTTGTCAGGAAGGAAAAGCAAACATTCCACCGAACTGCTGGCAAGTCAAAGCATGAAAAACTTATTGGCGGATGTCGCACACCGCTACCATGACCGCATCATCATCTTTGATTCCCCGCCTTTATTGTTAACTACCGAGTCGCGCGAACTGGCATCCCAGATGGGACAAATCGTTCTGGTCGTGGAATCCGAAAATACACCTCAAAAATCGGTGATTGAAGCGCTTCGCCAGCTCGAACTGTGCAGCGATGTCAAACTGATCTACAACCAGGCGCAATCATTCACCGGCAAGGAAAATCATAGTTACTATTGAGGCCAGGCGAATGAAGCAACTGAATAATCATCGGCACATCCTTATGTGCCGCGTCCCGGGTTAACTTGTGAATCCGGCAAGCGCAGCGGAATATCCAGCGGATGATATATCGCTCATCGTCATCCATCCGGTTGAACGTTTCATGCTCCCTTCAGTCCTTTTCGCGATCGCGGCACTGCTGCTTGCACAACCTGCCGGCGCAGCAGAATGGCTGCTCAAACTCAGCATGAATTTGGCCGAAGCGTATTCCGACAATATCAGAATGGCACCCAGAGGACGCGAACAGGGTGACTGGGTTAGTCAGGTCAGCCCCGGTCTGATCCTGACCGCCACCGGCCCCAAATTAAAACTCAACGCACGCTATCAAATACAAAACCAGTTTTATCTGGTCAACAGCGCGCAAAATTCAACAAAACATCAGCTGAATGCGGATGTGCATACGGAACTGGTTAACGATCAGCTCTTCATGGACGGCAATGCGTCTGTCGGCCAGCAAAGCATTTCCGCATTGGCACCGCAGGCGATGAATAACATCAACATCACCGCCAATCGCGCGGATGTGATGACACTGAGCGTCAGTCCCTATTTACGGCATCGATTTGAAGATCTGGCTTCGAGCGAAGTACGTTATACACAGGCGGCAGTCAATACCAACGCTGCGGGCCTGGCCAATACCCAAACCGGCCATCTGGCATTAAAACTGGACAGCGGCGATGCATTCAAAACGCTGGGATGGGGCCTGAACTACAGCCAGCAACAATCCGTTTACAGCAACTACGTACAAGCCATCAATAACGTCTCATACAAAGGCAATCTGAGCTACCGGATTACACCGCGCTTTGCGCTCAATGCAGTCGCAGGTTATGAGAAGTCCGACTACATCTCGACAGGGCTGGCTCCGGTAGGTGCGATTTATTCAGCCGGATTTAGCTGGGCACCCGGCGAGAGGACGTCGATTGATGCCAGTGCCGGACAGCGATATTTTGGCAGCAACTACTCGCTCAATGCCAAACATCGCACCCGCCGTACCACTTGGAACATCAACTACAGCGAAGACATCACCACGACCCAGGCGCAGTTTCTGGCCAACACCGGCGCGCCCGGCCAGCCGCTTCCGGGGCCGGTCAATTTACTCAGCAATCAGGTTTTTCTGCAAAAACGCCTGCAAACTTCAGCGACCCTGAATGGCAAAAGGAATACGCTGAATTTCACGTTGTTCGATGCACTGCGCAATGCGCAAACCGCACAGGCTCAGAATCTTGCGCTGTTTGGTGCGGCCAACCAGGCGCTGGGCAACAATTCAAAACAGCTGGGTGGAAACGCATCGTGGAGTAGTAAAATAAGCCCGCATACCACGAGCAACCTGGCTTTAGGGTATACCGTGACCAATTTACCCGCCGTTGGCGTTACAAGTTACGACAGGAATCTTCGTCTTGGCATCACCACACAGTTGCAAACCAAACTGAGCAGTCTGATTGAATGGCGGTATAACCGGCACAACGACAGTCAAATAATCGGCAATTACCAGGAAAATGCCTTGTCTGCTTCACTGTTTATGCAATTCTAGCGGGAGAACGACGATGCACACACGACGCTCATGCACGCAACAAAATGCCAGGCAATAACCTGATACGCAATGCGATGACCATCGACGTGGAAGATTACTTCCAGGTCTCCGCGTTCGCGCCTTATATTTCCCGCGCCAGCTGGGATTCCCAGCCCTGCCGTATTGAGCGCAACATGGCGCGCATTTTTGCATTGCTGGACGAGCGCAACGTCAAAGCCACCTTTTTCGTGCTGGGCTGGATCGCCGAACGCTACCCGCAACTGGTGCGCGACATCGTGGGCGGAGGACACGAACTGGCGAGCCACGGCTGCAATCATTTACGTGCCTCTGAGCAAAGCCCGGAAGCATTTATGGAGGACATCACCCGCAGCAAAAGCCTGCTGGAAGACATCGGCGGACAGCAAGTCATCGGCTATCGCGCGCCCAGCTTCTCAATCACTCATGCCAACCTGTGGGCGCTGGATAGCCTGCATGAAGCCGGATACCTGTACAGTTCAAGTATTTACCCGATCAGGCACGATCACTACGGCATGCCGGACGCGCCGCGCTTCAAATTCCAGCCGCGCGGGCCAGAGGGTATTTTCGAATTGCCGATCAGCACCGTCAGACTGCTCGGGCGCAATCTGCCCGCCAGCGGCGGCGGCTATTTCCGTCTGCTGCCCTATGCTGCGTCCCGCTGGCTGATGCAGCATATCAATCGCATCGACCAACAGCCCTGCATTTTCTATTGTCATCCCTGGGAATTTGATCCCGAGCAGCCCAGACAAAAACACATCGACCTGAAGACCCGCTTTCGCCATTATGTGAATCTCTCGCGCTCCGAACCGCGTTTGCGCGCCTTGCTGACGGATTTCCAGTGGGGACGCATGGATCGCGTCTTCAATATAAAAAATACTTAACAATCAATATGTTACAAAATACCTCCGTCAGAACGCTCAATGCTGCCGATTTCAAAGCATGGGACGCTTTCGTCGAGAATTGCGTGGACGCCACCTTTTTCCATAAGGCAGGCTGGAAAACCGTCATCGAAAAGGCCTTCCGCCATCGCACCCATTACCTGCTGGCGGAACGGGGCGGCGCAATCGTCGGCGTACTGCCGCTCACCGAAATCGACAGCCGCCTGTTCGGTCATTCGCTGGTTTCCAATATATTTTGCGATTATTGCGGCATCGCAGCGGCAGACGATGCGGCGCGCGACGCGCTGGACAGCCAGGCGCAAACGCTGGCGCGCGAACTGAATGTCGGCCACATGGAATACCGCCAGCTAAAAGCGTTTCATACCGATTGGCCGGGCAACGACCTGTACTTTATTTTCCGCAAGGCGATAGACCCTGATGTCGAAAAAAATCTGCTGGACATTCCGCGCAAGCAGCGCGCGATGGTGCGCAAAGGCA
This sequence comes from Pseudomonadota bacterium, assembly GCA_026399735.1. Taxonomy (GTDB): domain Bacteria; phylum Pseudomonadota; class Gammaproteobacteria; order Burkholderiales; family Gallionellaceae; genus Gallionella. The sequence continues at coordinate 64,247 of JAPLQK010000113.1, read as the reverse complement.
TCAAAAACGGTCTGGTCAGCGAACTGGATGAGGGCGTCGATCGCTTCTTTGCACTGTTCGCCGACAATGTGAAACGGCACGGCACCCCCGCGCTGCCCAGGCGTTATTTCTCGCTGCTGCGCGAGGTGTTTGGCAAAGATTGTGAAATCCTCACCGTGCTGCATCAGGGGCGTGCCATCAGCAGCGTGCTGGCGTTCTATTTCAGGGACGAGGTGCTGCCGCATCATGCCGGGGATAGTATCGATGCGCGGCATCTGGCGGCCAACGATTTCAAATACTGGGAATTGATGCGCAGGGGCTGCGAACGCGGCTACCGGATGTTCGACTACGGACGCAGCAAATTTGGCACGGGGCAATACGATTTCAAGAAAAACTGGGGATTCGAACCTGTGCCGCTGCACTACGAATATTATCTGGTCAACGCTTCTAGCGTCCCGGAACACAACCCGCTCAACCCGAAATACCGCCTGTTCATCAAACTGTGGCGCAAACTGCCGATGTCCGTCGCCAACGCACTGGGCCCGTATATCGTGAAAAATCTGGGCTGAGCCTTTGGTCAATGTGCCGACACAGCAAAAAATTGCCGCCTTGTTGCAACAAAGTTTCACCTTCAAGGCCGAAAGCGAATGCCTGTTAGCAGTCGCCAAGCGTGCTGTAGAAATCGCCATCGAGCAAGATGAAAATACGAGTGTGGCGTATATCACTGCGAACTCATGATTTTTGCAAGGAGAAATGACAATGAAACCCCAGTCCGCATTATTTGAAAATCATGAAATCCGCCGCGTGTATGACGAAAACACTGAGACTTGGTTTTTCTCGGTTGTCGATATTATTCAGGTGCTTAATCAACCGTCCGATTATCAAACAGCTAGGAAATATTGGAAGGTGCTGAAAGGCCGCTTAGATAAAGAGGGCAGTCAACTGGTAACAAACTGTTACCAGTTGAAAATGACCGCCAAGGACGGAAAGCAACGACTCACCGATGCCGCTACCGCTGAAACGCTGTTGCGTCTGGTGCAGTCTGTACCAAGTCCTAAGGCTGAGCCGATCAAGCTCTGGTTGGCGAAGGTGGGTTATGAGCGGATACAGGAGTTGGCCGATCCCGCCCGCTCGCTGAATCGCGCACGTGAAACCTGGCAAAAATACGGACGCAGCGAAAAGTGGATACAGCAGCGCATGACCGGACAGGAGACACGCAACAAACTGACCGATTACTGGGCAAATCACAATATCAAAAAGGGTGAGGAATACGCCATTCTTACCAGCATTATTCATCAGGAATGGGCGGACGTAGATGTGAAAGTGCACAAAATACTGAAGGGTTTGCAGACGCAAAACTTGCGCGATCACATGAGTGAAGCCGAGTTGATTTTTACTGCGCTGGCGGAATTAGCTACGCGCCAAATCGCTGAAAGTGTTGATGCAACGGGGTTGGGTGAGAACAAGAAGGCCGCGAAGACCGGCGGCGGGATTGCCAAGAAGGCGCGCTTGGAACTGGAGAGAAAAACAGGCAAAAAAGTAGTCAGCAGTGAAAATTATCTGGCACCACCGACACACAAGCGTGTGGAAAATAAATAAGCACAGCTTAACGATTAAAAATGCGAGCTAATTGAATCATGGAAGAACTGCTCTATCTGGTGCACCGCATCCCCTATCCGCCCAATAAGGGCGACAAGATACGCTCGCATCATTTGCTCAAACATCTGTCGCAGCATTTCAAGGTGCATCTGGGCGCGTTTGTGGATGATCCAGATGACTGGAAATACGCCCAAGTCTTGACCGGCATGGTGTCAGGCGAGGTAAAACTGCTGCCGCTGAACACGCGCCTGGCGAAGTTTTGCAGCGCAACAGGATTACTGAGCGGCGATCCGCTCACGCTGCCCTATTACCGCAATGTCGAAATGCAACGCTGGGTTAAGCAGGTGCTCGCCAACCGTCCTGTCAGGCAGGCCGTGGCATTCTCGTCCGGTATGGCCCAGTACCTGGAGCCTTACCCTGAACTACGGCGCATCGTGGATTTCGTGGATATGGATTCCGACAAATGGCGGCAATACTCGAAAAAAAAATCCTGGCCGATGAACTGGGTGTATCGCCGCGAAGCGCGTACGCTACTCGATTATGAGCGCCACATCGCCGGCTGCTTCGATGCCTCGACATTTGTCTCTGACGCAGAGGCAGCGCTGTTCCGGCAACGTGCGCCTGAGTGCGCAAACCGGGTCGATTATTTCAACAATGGCGTGGACCTGGATTACTTTTCACCCGGACATGAATATGAAAACCCGTATCCGTCCGGCGAGCGCGTACTGGTTTTCACCGGCGCGATGGATTACTGGGCCAATGTGGATGCAGTCAGCTGGTTCGCCCGCGAGGTTTTCCCGGCGCTGCGCGCACAATTTACCGACCTGAATTTCTGCATCGTCGGCTCCAATCCCACGGCAGAAGTGCTGGCGCTGGCCGGGAACGGCATCGTCGTAACCGGTTCTGTTGCAGATATTCGCCCCTATCTTGCACATGCCGCGATTTCCGTGGCGCCGTTGCGCATCGCGCGCGGCATTCAGAACAAGGTGCTCGAAGCTATGTCGATGGCCAGAACCGTCATCGTGTCACCCCAAGCGCTCGAAGGCATTACAGCCCAAACCGGCAGCGAACTGCTGCTTGCCTGTGATGCAGCGGCTTTTATCACTCAAATCGCCGCACAGCTAAGCAGACCTGACAAGGAGATCGGAGTTGCAGCAAGAATGCGGGTTGAACAGTCCTATAGCTGGGACAACAGTTTGCAACGCGTGGACGCCCTGCTCGGACTGTCTTCCGATGTCAGGTTCAATCAAACCGGACAGCCTTAATGGAAAATCCGACCCCCTCCACCGCACCGCACTGGCGCGCCCACCTGTTGCTGTTGTTCGTTTCACTGACCGGATTGTTCTGGATTTTTCGCGAAACAGCAGCGTCACTGGTATCCCTCTGGCAAAGTTCGGAAACTTTCGCCCACGGCTTCATCATTTTCCCGATCAGTCTGTATCTGATCTGGCGCGAACGTGCACACCTCGCGTCGATCACACCCCACCCCAGCGCAGGTTCTCTGCTTGCACTTGTCATTCTGATATTTGGCTGGTTGCTCGCCCAGTCGGCAGGTGTTCAGGTCATCGCGCAATATATGTTCGTTGCGATGATTTCGGCGCTCACCGCCACGCTGCTGGGATGGCGCGTGGCCCGGACGATCGCTTTTCCGCTGCTTTTCACTTTACTGGCAGTGCCATTCGGCGAAATCCTGATTCGCCCGCTGATCGATTTCACCGCTGATTTCACGGTAGCCGCGCTGCAACTTACCGGGATTCCGGTCTATCGTGAAGGCAGCCAGTTCACACTCCCCACAGGCAACTGGTCTGTAGTAGACGCCTGCAGCGGTCTGCGCTATCTGATCGCCTCATTCACGCTGGGCTGTCTGTATGCCTACCTCACCTACCGCTCACGGTTGCGGCAGCTCATTTTCATCGTCCTATCCATCATCGTGCCTGTCATCGCGAACGGCATACGCGCCTATATTATTGTATTAATTGGACATTTAAGCAGCATGAAACTCGCCACCGGGGTTGACCACCTGATCTACGGCTGGCTGTTCTTCGGCTTCGTGATGATGTTGCTGTTCTGGCTGGGCGGCCGCTGGCGCGAGGATGGTCAGGTGCTAACAACGATAACGGAAACAGCTTCAATACCCGCAGCACGGCCACTGAAAGCATTCATATTTGCCTCTGTCGCGCTGGCCATCGCCTGGGCTGCGCCTGCCTGGTTACGTCATCTGGAACACGTCAACACGACACCCGTCGCCCTGACCCTGCCGCAAACGCTGGGCAACTGGACAGTCTCACCGCCCGTCACCGGACTGAAACCCGTCTTCCCGGGGGCTGCCGCTACGCTGCTGCAGGAGTATCGCAACGGTAATCAGGTCGTCGGCATTTATCTCGCCTTCTTCCGCAACCAGCACCGCAATGCCGAGGCCGTCACATCGCAAAACCGGCTGAGTGACGAAGAATTGCATGAATGGAGCATCACCCGCGAATCGGAATACCCGCTGAAAATCTCACCCGGGCGTGTCCGGCAAAGCCAGCTGGCATGGGGCAATCAGCAGATGCTGGCCTGGCAGTGGTACCGGATAGGCGATGTGCAAACCGCCAATCCCTATCTGGCAAAATATCTACAGGCCAGACAACGCCTCACGGGGCACGGCGATGACAGCCTGGATGTGGTCATTTTCGCGCCCTACGACAAACAACCCGAAGAAGTCGCCGCGATCATGGAGCGCTTTATTGCGCAGGCTGGCACCGCGCTACGGCAAAGCGACGAGATCAAAAAATAACCGCATAGCGCAGTTATTTTTGCTGTTGTTACAATTTCTTCAGCAGCTCTCGCGCCTCTTCAGCTTTGGAGAAATTCCCGCCAGTCGCCAGCAATTGTTCGAGCTCCTTGCGTGCACGCGCCTTGTCGCCTGACTTCACCCATCCCTGCACGAGATGGTAGCGAATCTCCGCATCCGCCGGTGCGAGGCCGCTGGCCTTTTGCAGCACTGTCAGTCCACGCGTCGTGTTGCCTTGCTCCACTAAAATCCAGCCCAGCGTATCTTGCGTTGCCGGATTGTCGGGCGCCAGTTGATTGGCCTTTTCGGCGTACTCCAGCGCACGGCTATCCTTCTCCTGCTGGTATAGCCAGGCCAGATTATTCAGCGCCGGCACGTAGTTTGGCGCCTGTTTCAGGATCGTCTGATACTGTTCTATCGCCGCCTTGTTCTGCTTTTCGCCCAGATAAATACCGGCCTGATACATGCGTGCAGCTGCATCGCCGGGGTTCGCCTTCAACCAGGCTGCCAGTCGCTGGTCGGCGGCGCGGCCTTTGCCCGTCTGGCTTAAGACCGCATGCAGTTTCACCATCAGTTGACCATTCGGACTGATGTTAAAAGCCTGTTCAAAGGCTTTTACGGCCAGATCAGGATTCTTTTGCTGCATCTGCAAATTCCCCTCCAGTTCAAAGCCTACCGGGGATTTGTGATCCTGCTTCTGAATCTGTCGCGCCATTGAAAGCGCCAACGGATAATCGCCCTTGCCCGCTTCCACTGAAGCCAGCGCCAACTGCGCCTCCAGATAATTGGGTTGCAAGACGAGTGCTTTTCTCAGCGAATTTGCCGCTTCTGACAGATTTTTCATCGCCATGTGTATGGAAGCAATGCGAAACTGGACCGGTGCCGAGTCCGGCTTTAGCGCGGCAAGCTTGTTATAGGTATCCAGCGCAGACGGTTTGTCATCATTGGCGAATTGGGCCTGCGCCAGACTATCCAGAAAATCGGGGTTGCCGGAGTTGGAGCCTTCAAGTTTCTTGGCGAGCGCGAGCGCCTGCTTTTTTTCACCGATGCTCAGATAATGCGCGATCAGTTGCAGCGAGGGACCCAACGCATCCGGATTCTCCTGACTGGCTTTTTCCAGCCAGCCTGTCGCTTCCTTGATTTGCCCTTGCGAGACGGCCAGTTTGGCAAGGGCCGTCATAACCTGAGCATTTTTTTTGTCTTTTTCAAGCAGAGCTTCAAAACGCTTTTTGGCCAAATCAGGCTTCTTGTCCTGCAAATCCAGCTGCGCCAGATTGACCACCGCCGGAAAATTGGCGGGCTGAAGAGACAACGCTTTTTCAAAACTTGCGCGCGCACTGACTAAATCATTTTTTCCCAGATAGGCGGCACCCTTCAAATTGTGCGCAAGCGGATTGTCCGGCTGGCTTTTTTCAACGGCTTTCGCAGCCACCAACGCCTTATCGTATTCCTTCAGTCGCAGCTCAGTCATCACCAGCATAATGCCTGACTTGGGCGATTGGGTGTCCAGTTTTACCGCCGTTTCCATCTCGCTGGTTGCAAGGTCGTTCTCGCCTTGCGCCAGTTTGCTCAGGCCCAGCGCGGTATGCAACTCAGCGGCTTTCGGCGCAAGTACGCTGGCACGGGAGAAATACGTCGTCGCCTGCGTGTAATCCCCGGTCTGCATATAAGCTTCGCCCAGAAGCGCCAACAGTTGCACATCCTGTTGATTGTCTTTCATTGCCTGTGACAGCACGGTGATGACCGCTTGCGGCTGACCGCTCTTCATCAGGGTGGAAGCGAGCAATTTCTGCGCGTAGAGATTGCCGGGATCTTGCCCCAGATATTTCCTTAAGTTTTGTTCGGCCTGAGGCATCGAACCCAGAGAATATTGCACGGCACCCGCCAGCAACACGCTGGGCATGTGATCCGGTGCCGCACGCAAAACCTGTTGCAGTGATTCAAGTGCATTGCTGGATTTACCCTGGGTGAAATCCAGCAATGCCTGAGTATAAAAAACCAGCAAATTATTCGGATTCGCCTTGCGTGCCGCATCGATATCAAGTTTGGCCGCGTCATATTGAGCGGCAGTGATTTCCAGAAATGCCTTGTTGATATGCGCCGAAATATTGTCCGGCTGTAATTTCAGGGCCTGATCATATGCGGCAAGTGCAGGTTCAGCTTTCCCCTGAACACGCAACAAATCGCCCTTGAAAAGCCACACATTGATGTCTTTCGGATTACCTGTCACCGCCTGATCGGCGTATCCCGTCGCGGCTTCGATATTTTTTTCAGTAAGCGCATGCCGGGACAATCCAAGCAGCGCTGTCGGGTCACCCGGTTTGTTTTTGAGCGCCTGCTCAAATGAGGCTTTTGCCTCCTCCTTTTTGCCTGATGACAGGTAGGCGTTCCCGCGCAAGGTTAACAGGGCAGCAGATCCCTGCTCGCCTGCCATCTGCGTTGTTTCATCAAGAATTTGTCCAAACTGTCCCTGCGCAAGCAGTGAATGCCCGAGTTCCGGCCACACACGGGCGGCATCCATCCCCAAATCCAGCGCCTTGCGAAGCTCCTTCTCAGCCGATTTTGCATCCCCGGTCTGGTTATAAATGGTGCCCAGTAAAAAGCGCGCATCCACATTATCAGGGCTTTTCTGCAAGGCATTCTTGAGCTGAATAATGGCCGTCTTGTATTCGCCACGGCTCTGATACTGCCGTGCATCAACCAGCAGCGACGCTGTGGTTTGCGACTTGCCGCAGGCACCAAGAAAAACCGTCATCAAAAATGCAGCAGCCAGAATAGTGAGGGTTCGCATATTGCTGTTCTTGATCATCGCTTTCAACCTGGTATTTTTAACGGGTGAGATAACATTCCTGCGTTTATTTTAACCCAAGAAGCTGTTTTGAAATCTTGCTTTCTCAGACTTAGTCGGGCTGAAGCCCGACCTGCGCTCTAATGAACAATCCGGGTTAGAATGAGGCAGCAACTGGCGATCCAACCTGATGATACGAAGAAGTATGGAAACAAGCAAAAATAAATGACGCACTCCGATACCCCGTTAATTGTTCACGTCATCCATCGCCTCGGGACAGGCGGACTGGAAAACGGATTAATCAATTTGATCAATAATATACCGGAAGATCGATACCGGCACGCCATCGTCTGCCTGCAAGGCTATACCGATTTCAGCAAACGAATCAGGCGTAATGACGTAGCCCTCTATGATATCGCGCAGCGGGACGGCCACGACTTCGGCGCGTATTGGCGGCTGTTCCGCCTATTCCGAAAATTGCGCCCGGCCATCGTACATACGCGCAATCTGTCGGCGCTGGAGTCCCAGGTGGTGGCCGCTCTGGCCGGGGTGCGCGCCCGCGTGCATGGCGAACACGGCCGCGACAGTTACGACCTGTATGGCCAAAACTGGAAATACAAGTTGCTGCGCAAACTAATCCGCCCGTTTGTCAGCCACTACATCGCCGTCAGCCGCGATTTGCAGCACTGGCTGATTGAAACAATAGGCGTAGCGCCCGAGCGGGTCAGCCATATCTGCAACGGCGTGGACAATGTCCGTTTTCATCCCTCAGACAAACACATGTCAGGTCCTGCGGGATTTTTTCAACCGGACAGCATCGTGATCGGCAGTGTCGGACGCATGGCGGCGGTCAAAGACTATCCTACGCTGACGCGCGCTTTTCTGAGACTGCTGGAACTGGCGCCGGAACTGCGCGATAAACTGCGCCTGCTGATTGTCGGCGACGGCGAATCACGCACCGCCTGTCTGGAATTGCTGAAACAGCACGGCGCAAATCAGCTCTGCTGGCTGCCTGGCGAGCGTACCGACATACCGGAACTGATGAGTGCGATGGACATTTTCGTACTGCCATCCCTGGGCGAAGGCATCTCCAACACCCTGCTGGAGGCGATGGCGACGGCACTGCCGGTGATCGCAACCAATGTCGGCGGCAACCCGGAACTGGTGCAAGCCGGGGTGACCGGATTACTGGTTCCACCGGCCGACGTGGAAGCGATGGCACACGCCTTGCTGAATTATGTGCAAAATACGGCATTGCGACAACAGCATGGCCTGGCCGCGCGCGCCAGCACAGATCGGCAGTACAGCCTGGATGCGATGATGCGCGGCTATTTATCGGTCTATGACATTGTATTAAAAGGATAATTATGTGCGGGATTGCCGGGATTTTTGACACGCAGGGAACGCGCGAGATCGACAGGGCGCTGTTGGCCGCGATGAATCAGGCGCAGCACCATCGAGGCCCGGATGAAACCGGCTTGTATGCCGAACCCGGCGTGGGACTGGCGCACAAGCGGCTGTCCATCATCGATTTGTCCACCGGCCAGCAGCCGCTGTTCAACGAGGACGGCAGCGTGGCGGTGGTGTTCAACGGCGAGATTTACAATTTCATCGAACTGATGACCGAGCTGCAAGCGCTGGGCCACACTTTTCACACCCGCAGCGACACCGAAGTCATCGTCCATGCCTGGGAGCAATGGGGAGACGCTTGTGTGACTCGCTTTCGCGGCATGTTCGCCTTTGGCCTGTGGGATCGCAATCAACAGACCCTGTTTCTCGCCCGCGACCGCATGGGCGTCAAACCGCTGTTTTATGCGCTGCTTGACGACGGATCGCTGATTTTCGGGTCTGAACTCAAGGTGCTGACCGCACATCCCGGCCTCAAACGCGACATCGACCCTTGCGCGGTCGAGGACTATTTCGCCTGGGGCTATGTGCCGGAACCCCGGACCATCTACCGGCATGCACTCAAGCTCTCGCCTGCCCACACGCTGACGATCAAACGTGGCACAGCTTTGCCGCAACCTGTGCCCTACTGGGATGTTTCATTCGACAACACCGCTACCATCAGCGAACGGGACGCGCAGCACGAGTTAGAGGCGCGTCTGCGAGAGGCGGTGCAGATACGCCTGATGGCCGAAGTGCCGCTGGGCGCCTTTTTATCCGGCGGAGTCGATTCCAGCGCGGTCGTCGCGATGATGGCAAAACTGTCGAACGAACCCGTGAACACCTGCTCGATCGGTTTCAACGACCCTGCCTACAACGAATCCGATTTTGCCGCACTGGTCGCCGCCCGCTACCAGACCCATCATTCGCTGGATATGGTAAACACCGACGATTTTGGACTGATCGACACCTTGGCCAGACTCTACGACGAACCCTATGCCGACAGCTCCGCAATTCCCACCTATCGCGTCTGCCAGTTGGCCAAAAAACGCGTCACCGTCGCGTTATCCGGCGATGGCGGCGACGAGACCTTTGCCGGTTACCGCCGCTACCGCTGGCACATGCACGAGGAGCGCGTGAGGAATCTGCTGCCGACGTCATTACGCCGCCCGCTGTTCGGTCTGCTGGGCAGTATTTACCCCAAGGCCGACTGGGCGCCCAAAATGTTCCGCGCCAAATCCACTTTTCAGGCGCTGGCGCGCAGCGGCATGGAAGCGTATTTCCACAGCGTCTCGTTCGTCTCGGACGAACTGCGCAGCCGCATATTCAGTGCCAAATTCAAGCGCGAATTGCAGGGCTACCAGGCCATCGAAGTCTTGCGCCGCCACGCGGCGAATGCGCCGGAACACCCGCTATCGGCAATACAATATATTGATTATAAAACCTATTTAGTCGGCGACATCAACACCAAGGTCGACCGCGCCAGCATGGCGCACGCGCTGGAAGTGCGCGAACCGCTGATGGATCACCAGTTGATCGAATGGACAGCGAGTCTGCCGCCGGAACTGAAATTGCACGGCAATGAAGGGAAATACCTGTTCAAGAAGGCGATGCAAGCGTATCTGCCCGATGAAGTGCTGTACCGGCCGAAAATGGGTTTTGCCGTACCGCTGGCGAACTGGCTGCGCGGCCCGTTGCGTGAGCGAGCGCGCGCCGCACTGCTGGGTTCGCACATGACTGATTCGGGTCTGTTCGATATGGATTTTCTGTCCGAAATGCTGGCCCAACACCAGAGCGGGCGACGGGATTACAGCACGCCGATCTGGACACTGCTGATGTTCGAAGCGTTTCTGCGCTGCGCTTCATGAATATCTTCAGCAACGAGCCCATGCCATGAGTCCGGGTGAAATTACCATTGCGATCGCCCGTACGCTGATCTTGCCGCCCGTCAGTTTGTTTGTGCTTTACGGGATCGGCCTGATCCTGCAAATACGCCACCCTCGCCCGGGGCATTACCTGCGGGTCGCTTCGATGTTTTTGCTGTTCCTGTTATCGACTCAGGCGGGCGCCTGGTTATTTATGCGTCCGCTCGAAAATCTGGAGAAACCGCTGACATCTGCCACCGGCGCACAGGCCATCGTCGTGCTGGGCGCAGGCCGCCTGAGAAACAGCCCGGAATATGGCGGCAAAGATATTCCGGACTACATCGCACTGGCAAGGTTGCGCTATACGGCCAAACTGCACCGGGAAACAGGTCTGCCTGTGCTGGTCTCCGGTGGCTGTGCCACGGACACCCTTGAACCGTTGGCAAATGGCATGGTCAGCGCGTTGCAGGACGACTTTGCCACGCCGGTAAAATGGATCGAAAAACGCTCATTCAACACGGCTGAAAATGCAGTGTTCTCCGCACAGATTCTGAAACAGGCGGGAATACAGCGCATTCTTCTGGTCACGGATGCCATGCATATGCCCCGCGCAAGAATGGCATTTGAACGACAAGGACTGGTAGTGATTGCAGCACCGACCCTGTTTTTCGCTAACAATAAACCGGCGCTAACCGACTTGATACCCGGTGTCGAACCGCTGCGCCGCGCCAACTACGCGATCTACGAATGGCTGGGGATAGTCTGGTATCACTATGCATGGCGAATAAACCAACAATAATTCAATAAAATCAACATATTACATTGACAAACCTGCCAGCCAGAAATCAAACCTTACTGTTTAACGCTCCGGGTCATTGAACTCGCCAGTGATGTTGCGGGTAAGTTCATGGATGCGCAGCTCAAACAAAATGTGAGTGACAGAAATTGCCACCAGCAGTGCGCAGCCGGCGCGAAACAATTGCACCGGCACGCCCGTCACCGCCATAAAATTCTCCTGATTCAGCCAATTGGCAGGCGGGCACGCAGCGCGCGGCACCACCAGTCCGCCAAAAACGCCGTAGGCAATAAAAGCCAGGGCCGCGACATAGCAGGCATACTTAATTGACCTGAATTCCTTTTGAGTCAGCGAGGATTGGATGTGAAAACGGCAATACAGCAGAAAACCCGCCCCGGCCAACGTCGATCCGACAAACCCGAGCAGATATCTCGACCAGACAACCAGCGCCGCAATAGAATCGTCTGACGAAACAACCGCAAGCAGAATACCGCCGAGCAGAAGCATATGAATGCTGGCATCAAGCAGCCATCTGACGGCAGAAGATGGCAACGGAAGTGCATCAATGACGATGCGTCTCCCGAACTCAACCAGAAAAACATAGGAGACCAGCAGAAAAAACGGCTTGGCAGCATTCAGGTAAGAATTCTCGCCTCTCACCATCGTCCAAAGATCCATCCACTCCAAAGCGCCGTGGATGATGCCGAAAGCCGCCAGCAACCAGATAAAATCGAACAGTTTGAAACAACTTTTTATCTGCGGCTGCGCAAGGATAACCATACCCAGCGCCAAAAATGAAAAACCGTAAATCAGGAAGATGATGTTCATGATAACTTCCTTGAACTTTTGGGGTCACTATCATTCCGGAGCGCTCTGGATGCGCTGATTTATTCGTTTTTGTCGTTCCCGCGTAGGCGGGAACCCAGTTAAATAAAGTCACTGGTTCCCCGCTTTTGCGGGAAAGACGAATAAATCAGCGCATCCTTAATTTCGCACGATGATCGACCCGTGAGACAGCTTGCCCGCAGTATTACTCTTCGTCCGGGTCCTTGTACTCTTTCGGCAATTTATGAGCGATACCCTTGTGGCAGTCGATACAGGTTCCGCCTTCAGCCTTCGCCTTCATATGCTTGTTATAGATCGTCTGCTTCTGAATGATTCCGCTCATGGCCTCGAAATTGTGGCAATTGCGGCATTCACGTGAATCGGACCCTTTCATGCGTTCCCATTCGTGTGTCGCCAGTTCCATCCGGTGAGACTCAAATTTTTCCGGCGTATCGATGTAACCTGTGAGCTTGCCCCATATTTCCTGACTTGCCTGAATCTTGCGCAGCATCTTGTGTCCCCAGTCCTTGGGCACATGGCAGTCTGAACAAATCGCGCGTACACCGGTGCGATTCTGGTAATGGATGGTCTTTTTATATTCCTGATACACGTTGTCACGCATTTCATGACAGGAAATACAAAACTCCAGTTTATTGGTGGCCTCCATCCCGGTGTTGAAGCCACCCCAGAAAATGATACCTGAAGCAAATCCCACCAGCAGCAACCCCATCAGGGAATATTTTGCGCTGGGTTTCTTCAACATATCCCAGGTGCGTTTCAGAATGCCGTTATTCATGAATTTCTCCGCTTAAAAATCTAAGGTAACACTGATTTATTCGTCTTCTCCGCAAAAGCGGAGATCCAGCATCTTGATTTAACTGGATTCCCGCCTGCGCGGGAATGACAAAAACGAATAAATCAGCATCTCCCTATAATTCTGTTAAATCACTTAAGGGCAGACAATCCCAACTGCAAACCGCCTGCCCTTCTTCCTTACAAATTACACTCAAAAGTCATGAATATAGGCTACGGTTATCACATTCACCGTATAGTTCGGTGCCTGCAAGTTGCTTGGCATCATCGAAGTTGGCGTAAAACCTGCCTGCAAACCATTGAAGTAATAGTCAGAGCTCTTCATCTGCTGGTAAATATAGCCCAGCATCACACGAGATTGCTTGTCGACCTTGTATTTGCCGGTCAGCTTGAGCTGAATTACCTTGCTCTGAACCGTTGGCATCGATCCGCAGGTCAGGAACTGCGGTGAGGCACAAGTGTAAACCGGTAAACCTCCCGTGCCCGTTGTCGCTGCAGCATAGTTGAAGTACGTGTTGTAGTTCGTTCTGCCCAGGGTGTAGGTCAGATCAGTCGCAATATCCAGCTTCGCATCCATCAGATTATTCCGCTTGGCACCGATACCCACGGTCATGTCGTCGTTCGCTTCCGCGTCTGACCAAGTAGCCCCTGAAGGGATTAAAAGTGCCGTAGCTGTTGCATTACTTTGAAGCGTTGTGGGTGAACGATACAGATCGGTCATATCACGCTGCCTGTGCTGCTGGGTCAGATAGCCGACTATCGAGCCATTTTCACTGTAGGCATAGTTGGCATCCAGATTCACGCCCCATGAACTGCCTTTGGTCACACCATAGGTAGACGGATATTTATCCTCGGTGAGCTTCATCCCGGCAGCCAGCGTCCATTTCTCATTGGCCTGCCAGTTGGCACCCACTTTTACCATCTGCTGCTTGCGGGACGCATCGAAGAATGGATAGAAACCCCGGAAATCGCCGGCATTCAGACCCTGAATATTAGTTGCCGCGGCAGTGGCAGCAACACTTGGATTGCCGCTAAGTCCCAACCGCGCCGTAATTGCATTCGGATCGGAAGTGGTCACACGGTCACTGTAGGTATAAGCAAAGTTCATATCCAGAGCGTCGTTGGCCTTCAGTTTATACGCCGCGCTCAGCTTGTCATCATGACTACCGGTGGCAACCACGCAACTGACGCCTGCAGGATATGAATTAATACCCGCCGCTGCTGTTAAATAGGGCGCTGCTGCATAACTACCCACCCCACCAATTGCATATTGATCGCACCAGCGTTTGATCTCTTCGCGATTATAGGCAAAACGCAAGTGCTGGTCCTTGTCCAGACGGTAATCTCCGGCCATTTCCAGCTGAGTTTTCTTGTTGCTGAAAGGCGTATTGGCAAAATTGGCAATATGAGCCAAGCTGGTATCCAACGCATTGAAGCGATATATGTTCGATGCCGTTTTGTCATCGCGCTCATCGTACTTGATACTGCCGGAAAGTTTCAGATCCTTGGTGGTTTGGTCAGTCAGTTTCAGATCGGCATGATAAGTGTTGACCAAGCCGTTAAGCGAAGCGGCCGGTGCTGCAGCGACCATCGAAAACGCATCTGCAACAAAAGCATCATTCTGTGTATTTCGTGCATACGACAATCCGCCGGTCAGCTTGGTTTTTGACGAAAAGTCATAACCGCCGCTGACATTCAGCTGATGAAAGTCATTGCTGGGAAACGTACTCATGGTCTGAATGCCGCTTATCCCAGTAGTCACAGGGCCTGCAAAAGTCTGGAAATTCACCCTGTCGTACCCTTCCTTGAAGAAGGAACCGAAATAGGAGGTAGAAACATGCGCCTTATCGCCTAACCAGTTCAACGCCAGATTGATCGTGTCCGTCTTGTAATTGGTTGGATTCGCTAACATCGCCATGGTCTCATTGGTGATCGTCGGCGAAGCAGAAAGATTCGCCATCGAGCCGAAGCTGGCCAGTTTGGCACCCGACTGATCCAGATGGTTATAGTCGAATTTGACAGCCCATTGTTCATTAATCACGTATCCGGCATTAACCGAGGTGTTTTTTCTGGAGGTGCCGATATCCATCGGGTGAGCCGCCGCATTGAACGCGGCAAGCCAGACGGCTCTGTCTGTACCTGTGGGGCCGGTTCCAGCAGCCGTCGTATTGCTTAACCCCGCAGTGGCATTGTTTGCAGGGGCCGCAACGGTCATGCTGGCCGGCAACGTAAATGTGTTGCCGCCTGCACCGCCGATATAAGGTGTTTTATAGGTATCCCAGAGGTTGTGCTGCAACTCATCGTAGCCGACGCCGATGTTCCACTTGCCCTGATCGCCCACAGTCGCACCGGCGGCACGTGAGGTCAGCCCCAGATCGCTGCCGTTGATCGACCAGCGCCGGATGCCGTTGGATTCACCGTATGAATCACCGCCCTTGAGGCTTATTCCAAGATCAACATCGACACCGGCCTTGTTCATGCCGTTGTATTCACCGAATTTGGCTGAAGCGCGTGAGACGTTCGTCGCACCGATTTCAACTGTGTTGGTCGGATTTTTCAGCGCAGCGACCTCGTCATCTTCCGCATGAACCGGCATCGCACACATCGCCAGCAACGCACCTTGTACAGCAAGCGCCACCAGGCTGACTTGCATTTTTCCATTGTTATTTCTCATAGCAATCTCCAATTTTCATGAATTAGCGTTGCAAGTAGCCGCCGGCAGGGCTGTTCGAGCCGTGAATCTGTCTGTGACAGTTCATGCAGCCGTTGCCCACATTATTGGCGCTAGGAGCCAGGAATCCGGTACCAGCCGCGTTGACCGTGCTGAGTCCCGCCTGATAACCTGCCGCATTTGGACCTACCGGTGTTCCGCTGGCGTGCGATCCGTCATGGCATTCCTGACACATGAAGGGTGGACGTGATTTCAGCAGCGGGGTGATATTGGAACCGTGCGGTGTGTGGCAATTGGTGCAGTCTTCCACAACAGGCTGATGCTCCCACAGGAAAGGACCGCGCCGCTCTGCATGACACAGGAAGCAGGTTTCATTGACGGTGTTCTTCTTCAGCAGTTTCGGACCTGCTGAGCCGTGCGGATTGTGGCAGTCTGAACAGACCACTTTCGATTCACCGATAGCATGGTGCGAAAGCTTCTTGCTGTCTGCGCGCTGTTCCTTGTGGCAGGTAAAGCAAACTTCGGTTTGCGTCTTCTTCTCGCGCACCTTGTCGACCGGCGAATGGACCGTATGGCAGCTGTTGCAAGCTAACTGGTTGCTTTGATGCTGACTGCCATCCCAGTTGGTGCGGGCGGTACCTTTGTGACATGTTATGCATTGATCTGAGCGCGTTTTGTCGTCGGACAAGGCATAGGTGCCCTTTTTGAAGACGACATCAGGTGACGGACGCCCCTTACCATCAGTATTGCCCTGGAGATGCTTTGCGCTTTCGCCGTGGCAGGTCTGGCAGTTAGGTGTGCGGGAATCGCCCCTGACGCCGTGTTTGGTCTGATAAAGGGAAAGAATCGGTGTCTTTTCGCTTTCGTCGTGACAACGTGTGCAGACGGCATCCTTTTCCAAAGAAGCTTTGGCTGAATAGGCGGCGGCCGACTTGACTGCTGCGGTGCCCCCCAATTCAGGAAGCGTGTTTCCGGCTGCCATCAGGCTTCCTGCTGTTCCCATGCCGGCGATAAACGCACACAGCATCATCATCTTATTTAAAAATTTCATGTTTCTCCCCTTTAGTTTTGCTTTACTACTAACGATTTTCCAATCAGTCCTGTATTTAATTCAGGACTAGAGAGAAAGAATCCAGCCAACCAGATTCTTGATGGCTTCCGGTGAAGCTTTACCCTGGATATTCTTGTGATCTTCTTCATGACCATCGGGGAATTTTGCCTTTTCGCCTGAAGTAATGTGATGGATCAGTTTGGCTTCGGCATCGGCTTTGCCGCGATATTTTTCAGCTACCTTCTTATATGAAGGACCATCTTTTTCCTTGTCCACGCCGTGACACTTGAAGCAGTTGTTCTCCCGTGCCAGTGATTTCGCTGCATCAACATCCACAGCCGCCTGAACGGGCGTGAAAAGGACAGTAGCCAGAATGAAGGCGGCGCTTGTTATCAGTTGCTTTTTCATGATTTTTTCTCCGATCAAAAGATTAAAAGATTAAAAATTAAGTGACGTCAGATTTACAAAACAGATATCACCAATTAGCTGCCATGAACATAAGCAATAATAGTGCCATTAGCGTTTGCTTATTTTAAATCAGCAATAATATTCAATCATTACAAGGAAGTAGCGAATTTTATCCAACAGAGAACGCATCACTTGAACCAGCCGCTATCAAGCCCGCATGTAACAGAACGTAAATACGTTACTTTCTGGTAACATACCCCGGAGGTTCTACCCATAACAGGTTAACAAATCCCTGTTCGGTTTTGTTTTAAGCGGTGTACTGCAAGCTCATCGCCGCCTGAATCGCTTCTGCGCAAATCGCCCAGCTTTTTATGCACCCGTTGTTTGCATGTTTCCAAACGGTAACTGGCGGAAGAACTCTTTGAATCCGGTTACCAAAAAGTAACAGAGGCTATTTTGAAAACTTTACTGAGACTCTTTACTGCTTGTTTCTTTCTGCTGATCGCAATGAACGCCACGTCCGAACCATTCAGACTGGGCATGACCTCGGCCACGGCACGAGGTCAGTATCCATTGCTGGAAGAGTGGCGTTTATATCTGCAGCAAAAACTGAACCATCCGGTAACGTTCGTTTTCCGGCGAAGCTATCTGGAATGCATGGATCTGATGGAGCAAAACAAGCTGGATTTCGCCTGGATCTCATCACCTGCCTATTTCGAAAATGTCCGGCTCTCAAACCTGCTGGTCACGCCCCTGTACCACGGAAAACCATTCGACCTGTCCTACCTGATCGTCCCGGCTTCCGATCACGACACAGCGTCCCTGCTGAACCTGAAGGACAAGGTTTTTGCCTTTGTCGATCCCGATTCGAGCACAGGTTATATTGAAACCAACTATCAGTTGCTGTTGAACAACAAGAATCCTGAGAATTTCTTTAAAAAAACCTTCTTCACTTTTGACGATCAAAAGATCGTTGCAGCTGTCGCTATCGGCCTGGCGGACGCAGGATCGATATCGGGTTTTGCGTGGGACACACTGGCGCAATCCCGGCCGGATATCACCAGTCAGACGCGCATCGTCTTGCAATCCGCTGTGCATGGGTTATCGCCAATTGTGGCACGCGCCACCCTTGACAGACATGACACGCTCGCCATGCAACGCGTATTGCTGAACATGTCAAAGGATGCTGAGGGCATCAAACTGCTCACAAGACTCAATATCGATGGTTTTGCACCTGCCGACTGGAAACTGTATCACAACGACTATTTGATGATGCAACGCACAGGCCACCTATGAAATTCTTCCTGAATCTCAGCTATCGCCACAAGGTACCGCTGTGGGGCGGCTTTCTGATCATCATCTCTGTGCTGGCAGTTTCGGCCTCGTTCATCATCAATGCCTACATTCAGGTAGAAAAAGATCTGGCCATCGATTCTCAAAAACTCGGCCACTCCTTAAAACTGAACCTGTTCTCTGCGATACTGCAGGACGATATCTGGCGCGCTTTTGAAATCATCACCGAAGCCAGCCAGCGTGAAAGTTCAGGCATGGTATCGGTGGAAAATATTCTGGTGGTCGACAGGACGCAACATGTACTGGTCTCGACTCATCCGAGGCAGGCGCCGATACTTGCCGACATGCATAGACTGGGACCGGAACTCGACGAGATTGCAAAACAGATTGTGCAGATGAATACGGAGCAGCAGAAAACAATATATCTAGCTGATTCAAAACATTATTACTCGATCACCAACATTGCCAATGACAACACCAGCCTGGGTACACTGGTCATCGTCCATTCCAAGGATGTTTTTCTGCCCCTGTTTGCCAGAAATGCGTGGAATGGCCTGTTAGTCGGCACGATCATCCTCGCAATACTGCTTCCCTTTAACTGGTACTGGGGGCAACGGATGGCCTTACCGCTGGTGCAACTGGCTGCGCGAATGGCACAACTGGGGAAAAAATGGCCGGACAACCTCGATCCGGATTTATATGAATATCATGATGAATTAGGTCTGCTGTTCGAGTCTTACAAACAGATGCTGAACGATATGAGGAACAAGAAGGCGCTGGAAATGCAGATCGTCCAGTCAGACCGACTGGCGGTCATCGGACAGCTTGCCGCAGGCATTGCCCATGAAATCAACAATCCGCTCAGCGGCATGCTGATGGCCATCGACACGCTGAAGCATCATACCGATCTTAGTCCGCGCACAACAAAAACCATCGCACTCATTGTACGCGGCCTGAACCAGATCAAGGATACCGTGGCAACGCTGCTGGTTGAGGCCAAAATGAACAGCCGCAACCTGACACCGCAAGATATTGAAGACGTATTGACGCTGATTTCGCCGATGAGTGGCAAGAAATCCCTGCACCTTGCCTGGCACTGCTGCCTGACTGAAGAAGTTGCGCTTCCGTCAACCTTTGTCCGACAAGTATTAATTAACTTGCTGATGAATGCCATCAAGGCGGCGTCTACACAGGGAGAGGTTGCCTGCGACATCATTATCGATAATGAACAGTTGCAGATTTCGGTCAGCAATGATGGGAAAATGCTGGCGCCTGAGCAAATTTCCCATATGTTTGAGCCTTTTACCACCTTCAGCGAAGGCGGTCACGGGCTGGGACTATGGGTAACCTATCAGATCGTGAGCCAGATGGGCGGCACCATCGCGGCCAAAAAAGAAGCGAATGATCACATGAATTTCACCGTAAAAATCCCGCTCGGAGGCCGTTTGTGAACACCTATCGTGTCTGCCTGATTGAAGACGACCCTATCATGGGCGAAGCGCTTTCTGATCGTTTCGAGCTTGAGGATTACCACTGCGACTGGTACAAAACCGGCAAGGCGGCGATCATCGCTTTGGGAAAAACAAAATACCACATCGTGATCTGCGATATTCAGTTGCCGGACATCAATGGGGAAGATCTGTACAAACAACTGAAAGCATCTGAAGCGACCCTGCCGCACTTTATTTTCACCACCGGATACGGCACCATAGACCGCGCGGTGAGGCTGCTCAAACTGGGCGCTCAAGACTACCTGACCAAGCCGCTGGACATTCATGCCCTGCTGAAATCCGTTCAGTCCTTATGTTCACGCTCAGTTTGCACTGTCACGCGCGACACCATGCTGGGCATTTCGAGTGCGATGAGAAACATCGAAGCTCTGCTGCCCAGAATCGCCAAAAATCCAACCTCGGTTTTAATCACCGGTGAGTCTGGCGTCGGTAAAGAGCGCTTGGCGCGTGCGCTGCGCAGTCAATATGACCCGGAACACAAAATGCCGTTTATCACCGTCAACTGCGGCGCATTGACTGAAAGCCTGCTGGAAGCCGAATTATTTGGTTATGCCAAGGGCGCGTTTACCGGCGCCTTGCGCGAAAAACGGGGACTGTTCGAACTGGCCCACGGCGGGACACTGTTTCTCGATGAAGTCGGTGAAATGTCGCCCTCGATGCAAGTCAAACTGCTGCGTGCCATTCAGGAGAGGCAAATTATCCGCGTAGGCGCAGAAGTGCCGATTCAGGTGGATATCCGGCTGATTTGCGCGACCCATCAGGATCTCAAACAGATGGTGGAAGTCGGCAAATTCCGCGAGGATCTGTACTATCGCATCCATGTCATACATCTGCACATACCGCCCCTGCGTGAACGCAAGGAAGACATCCTGTGGCTTACGACAAACCTGCTGGAGGATTGGAATGCGAAAAATACTGATCCGCGCACGCTGACGCCTCTGGCTGAACAAAATCTGCTGGACTACCCCTGGCCCGGCAATATTCGCGAGCTCAAACATTGCCTGGAACGCGCCTGCATACTCTCGCAACAGACCGAGCTCAGCGCAGAGCTGCTGTTTGAAGATGCGCCCGCTACGCCCGAAGCCTCCTTTTCGACTCAGGAATCACTGAGCGAATATATCCATACCTGTGAACGAAAATATATCGCGACCTGCTTGCGTCTCAATGATGGCCATATCGCCGAGACGGCCATCTCCCTTGGTATCAGCCGGAAAAATTTGTGGGAGAAAATGAAAAAACTGGGCATTTGAGACAAGGTATTTCAATCAACACGCTCACGTTTTACCGCATGCGTCGACTGGTTCAATGCCGTTCAGACGCAAACAGATCCGGCAAGAAACAAGCCCGGAAATCTTCAAATGCACCGTAAACCGGCTGTGCTGGCCGACGCAGGCCGCAAAGATCATGCAAATCAGGCGTTGTGACATTCCGGCGTGGCGGTTCCGTATTCCACGCCAGATTTAACCCGCTGGCGTTGACATACAGTCGGCGCACCGGATGGCGTCCCAGATACAGTTCCGTCATGCTTGTATCGATGTTGTCGGCCGCGCGCAACACGCCGCCATTGCGGCTGCGAATGCGACCATCCACCAGATTGCCCTCCACATCGGCGCTGGATTCAAGAAAACGCACCACGATTCCGCCGGTATCGATCAGCGTGTTGTGCAGGATTTTACTGGTTGCCGCACGATTCAGATAAATCCCGTCGTCGGAGCAGGAGGCGATCAGGTTGCTTTGTATCACGCCGCCATCCTGCTCGGTAATGCAGCGATGATCCCGGCAAACTTGCGGGCTTGTGCCGCCGCCGCCCAGCGACAAACCGACACGCTGCCCCGATTGGCCTCGCAGGCGATGTTCGCAGAGCACGATATTCTGTTCGAAACGGTTATCCGAACCCGCACCTTTGGCGAACGCACCATAGCTGATCCCGTCCCCCTCGCCTTTGATAAAATCGCTGATTAAATTGCGCCGGACGACCCAGCGGCTCGCTGCGACCAGATCGATCGGCGTCACCGGGTTGGAGGTTTGTCTGACGCGGGTGTTAGTCAGCGTATTTCCCTCGATCAGACCGTCATCCGGCATCTTGTCAGCTGCGCCGTTAATCTTTAAATGTGCATTAAAATCAATAGCATAGTTATTTCGTGCGGAGAAATTAACGGCGCCGGCCACAACGTGAAAAGCATGTTCGCAGTTCGAATGTTCGCGACAGACACCGATGATGTTCAGATTTTCAAAAGTCCAGTAAGGAGCGGATACCAGAAAACCTTCCAGCATATCGAATTCCAGAAAAACCGTTCCGGGCTGCTCCGCTCTGACCGTGATGCCGGCAGTACGGGTTCCGGGCTGACTGACCCCGATGTACTGGCCAGTGAAACGGTAGCGTCCCGGCAGGAAAGTGATGACGTCGCCGGGGCGGGCTTGCGCAATGGCCCCAACTGCCTGTTCAGAGGTGGAAACCGGCACGATATGCCCGCCTGTGCGGACAACGGTTCTCACAAGCCGGGCATTCAGATTCAACTGTTCATCGGATTGCCCCCGGTCCAGCGAGATGAGCTTCATTCCCAGCCATTCGCCGACGCCATAAATGATCGAATTATGTCCGGATGCGCGGTGCTCAATATAAGCGGCCAGTGCGCGCGGCGGCACGCCGACGGTCTCGACGATACAGGCCAGCAACGCCCCGGCTGTCAGGACGAACAGCAGGATGATCAGTAACAGGCGCTTCAACCCTATGCTCATGGCAGTTATCGGGTATCAGACACCCATGGTTTGCGATGAATCATTGGCCGCCGGGGTCAACAGTCGCTCTGCGGCCGTTTCGTCAAATCCCTGCATGTCCACCTTGAGGCAGGCCATACACTCAGCGGCCACCACCATCGCCTCCCTAACGCCCTGCAGCTTCGCCAGTTGCTGCTGCAATTTCGCGCCTTCGGCGTCAGACATTTCACCCAGGTGGTACATTTTTGTGCGCACCACGGCCGGCGGTTGCATGCCGGACACCACGATCAGCCAGATAAACAGCAACACAATCGCAAAGATGAACACGGCGTCGTGTCCCGCATATTGCATCAGCGCGCCGCCCGTCGCCGCACCGAAGAACGCGCCCAAAAACTGCACGCTGCTGTACACGCCCATCGCCGTGCCTTTGGCCGCCAACGGCGCGATTTTGCTGATCATCGAAGGCAGACTCGCTTCAAGCACGTTAAATGCCGTGAAAAAAATCAGCAACGCCCCGGCCACGCCCCACAAACTGTTTTGCATCAGCATCAACATCAGCTGCGCGCACATCGCCAGCGCCACCGCCGCCATAAATACCTGTTTCAGCTTGCCTTTAGTCTCGGCAATGACGATAGGCGGCACCATCAGCACAAACGCGATCAGCATCACCGGCAAATAAACCTTCCAGTGCGCCGACGCCTCAAGCCCGTCGCGCTGAAGCACGAACGGCACTTGCATGAATACCGACATCAGGATCGCATGCAGCGAGAAGATACCGAAATTCAGACGCCGCAATTCAGGGTTTTTCAACACCTCGGCAAACTTGCTGCCACGGGCTTCCGTGTCGCTGTGAAAGCGGGTAATCGCAGGGTTTGGAATCACGAAACGCACGATCGCCATCGCCAGCAGCGCAAGAATCCCTGTCGTCGCAAAGATGCCCGGCACGCCGAGCACGCCATTTAATAACGGCGACAGGATCAGCGAAATCGAAAAGGTGATGCCGATGGTCATGCCTATCATCGCCATCGCCTTGGTGCGATGCTCTTCGCGGGTCAGGTCGGCGGTAAGCGCCATCACGGCCGCATTGATCGCACCTGCGCCCTGAATCGCGCGCCCTGCGATCACCCAGTAGATATTGTCGGCAGAAGCCGCAACAAAACTGCCAATCGCAAAAATCACCAGCCCTGCGTAAATAATCGGCTTGCGTCCGTATCGATCCGACATCCAGCCTGCCGGAATCTGCAATACCGCCTGCGTCAGCCCGTAAGCGCCGAGCGCGATACCCATCAGCAGATGGCTGCTGCCGCCGGGCAATTTTTCGGCATACAGCGCGAAAATCGGCAGGATGATGAACAAGCCCAGCATGCGCAGACCATAGATGCCTGCCAGACCAACGCTGGCACGCTTTTCGCTCGCGGTCATTGATTCGGATATCGGTTGCATGGGGATCCTGAAAGGCTGGGAAAACGTGCATTTTAGCAGGTCGCCGAGCCTGCCAACAAATAAAGCCGTGGCAGCATCGTGGATTATCGCGGACTGGCGCTATTCAACCCGTTGTCCGGCATGATGCGAACTACGATTTCGACATCAACTCGTTCGCCATTGTGCTGCCTTTCTTTTCGTCCAGCATTTCCATACTGATTTTCTGGAATTCAGCGCGATCGATATCCACATAACGCAGGAATGCGTCGATCTGAGTGTTCTCCCACAGTTCCGAGTGAGGAATACCAAAATATTCACGCATAATGTGCTCTGCCAGATAACCCATGGCGATTTGCAACGATACCCATTTCGGCACTTCTGTCCTCGGGGTACCCCCCAGAAACATCTCGATGTTCAGGTGCAGCCGTACAGACTGTTGCGTATTCTCCGGCAGCAGCCATTTTTTGGTGAAGTGACCGCTGATAATGGCATGATCGATGCTGCTCTGTTCGACTTCCACCTGAGCCATATACAACTTCTTGTCCGACAAGGTGTTTTTGCCGAGCTGCCCTGACTTGACCCGATGGGCGATCATCAGCGGAATAGCCGCATCGCGAAACAGCACGTGAATATAAACCTCGTCGCGCGCCAGGCCGATAATCCGGTTGGCAAGATCAGCAGCGAAGGCGGCCGTAATCGAGGCGCGATCCCAGAAACAACGCACGCCCTCACCGTGGACATCGGCACTGGCATTTTTCAGCGCAATCGCCGTGACGATATTGATCACATTGCGTATGCCCAGAAACATCACTGCCTGCTGCACGGAAAGCATCCTGGCGCGCAGGCCAAAAAAGGGAGAATTGACGGTTTTAAGCAGGGCTGCGGTCATGGCAGGGTCTTTTTCAGCCAGATTGGCGATGACGCGAATATCCGGCGAGGATTGATTCTGCGCCCGCGTCATTTCGACAATCACACGCGGACAGGCGGGTATTTCGATGGACGAAGCGAAATTGGCCAGCTTGTCATCGGCAACCCCGTAGTGATCAGCGGAATGCTTGTGTGAATGCAATACGTGTTCTCCAAATATTTGCTCGCGGCTTGATCACAGCTCCGCATCTTCTGAACGGGCACGACAACGCCATCTGAATGCAGATTGTATTCAATCTGATTGCGGTTAGCATACCAAACCGGCATTTTATCAGGGATAATATGCCAGCACCCTGTTAGTTAGCGCCAGATGCGCGCACAGGGTATTTTCCCGAATAAATCAAAATCCAGAGAGCAGATTATGGGCGCACAGTGGAAGGCCAGACATAAAGAAGTTGCAGCGAATGCCAAAGGTCGCATTTTCGGCAAGTTGTCCAAAGAAATCATGGTGGCGGCCCGCGCGGGCGCCGATCCTGACATGAACCCGCGTCTGCGACTGGTGGTTGAGCAGGCCAAGAAAGTCTCCATGCCTAAAGAGACGCTGGAGCGCGCCATCAAGAAGGGCGCAGGACTGCTCGACGAAGGCATGAGTCTGGAACGCCTGACCTATGAAGGTTTTGCGCCGCACAGAGTGCCCGTGATCGTCGAATGTCTGACCGACAACGCGAACCGCACCTACCCCAATATTCGCGTGTTGTTCCGCAAAGGGCAGCTGGGCGCATCGGGTTCGGTTGCCTGGGATTTTGACCATCTGGGTATGATCGAAGCGACGCCAACGACAAAAGATGCAGATGCGGAACTCGCCGCGATCGAAGCCGGCGCTCAGGATTTCGAGCCTGCCGACGAAGGGGCAACGCTGTTTCTCACCGATCTGACCGATCTGGATGCGGTATGCCGCGCACTGCCAGAACATGGGTTTACAGTTCAGTCCGCCCAGTTAGGCTATCGTGCAAAGAATCCCGTTACGCTGACCGATGCGGAGCGCGAAGAAGTCGAAGCGTTTCTGGAAGCGATTGATGCGGATGACGACGTGCAGAATGTCTATGTGGGGCTGGCAGGTTAGCTGATGAAAATCGCTGAACTCCTGGAGTCGTTATCGGATGAACGCGTCCAATACGTGCTGGTGGGTGGGCTGGCGGTGCAATTGCATGGTTTTTTGCGTTCTACATTCGATATTGACTTGGTGTTGGCAATGGACGATGAGAATCTGCTGCGTTTCATTGCCGTAGCGAAGCGATTAGGCTTGGCTCCTGCCATTCCTGTCCCAATAGAGGCGCTTCGAGACGCTCAACAAATCGAGCAGTGGTATCGCGAAAAGGGCATGTTGTCATTCTCGCTCAGAGAGCCGCAAATCGGCGGTAGCGTAGTGGATGTGCTGGTGCGCCCGGAAGTGCCGTTCAATACGCTGGCGGCCAATGCGGTAATAGGCGAGCTGTTTGGACGACAAGTACGCATCGCCGCGATTGAAGATTTGCTGGTGATGAAGCGCAGCGCGAATCGCCCCAAAGACCAGATTGACATCATGGCGCTGGAAAAAATCGTGCGCGGAGAAGACCCGAATGCTTGAATTTACCAACCCGCCACGCAAAATAATCCCGCAAGAACTGATGCTCAGTCGCCTGGCGCAGTCCGAACAAATGCGCGAATTCTTCATTCAAATGTGGCTGCAAAACCCGGCATTAGCCAAACAAGGCGGTAGCAAAGTGCAGAATCTTTTGTCGCCGCTGACCGAACACAGTCGATTTGGGATTGCGCACTAAATCGCGTATATTGACGGGTCGTTTTCCCTTTTCGCCGGTCGATATGGAACAAATCAAGATACGCGGTGCCCGCACCCACAACCTGAAGAATATCAACCTCGACCTGCCGCGCCACAAGCTGGTGGTGATCACAGGCCTGTCAGGCTCCGGCAAGTCGTCGCTCGCCTTCGACACGCTGTATGCCGAGGGACAGCGCCGCTATGTGGAATCGTTGTCCGCCTACGCACGCCAGTTTTTGCAGTTGATGGAAAAACCGGACGTGGATTTAATCGAAGGCTTGTCGCCTGCGATTGCGATCGAACAGAAGGCGACCTCGCACAATCCGCGCTCCACCGTCGGTACAGTCACCGAGATTCACGATTACCTGAGGCTGCTGTTCGCCCGTGCGGGCGACCCGTATTGCCCGCAGCACGATCTGGTGTTGCAGGCGCAAAGCGTCGGACAAATGGTCGATCACGTGCTCGAACTGCCCGAAGGCACCAAAATAATGATTCTCTCGCCGCTGGTGGTGGATCGCAAAGGCGAACAACTGGACATGTTCGATGAACTGCGCGCCCAGGGGTTTACCAAATTGCGCATCAACGGCACCGTGTATGAGATCGACGCGCTGCCGGCCTTGCAGAAGACCAAAAAACACACCGTCGAAATCGTGGTGGACAGGCTGAAAGTCAATCCCGACGCCAAGCAGCGGCTGGCCGAATCGTTCGAGACCGCGCTGCGCCATGCCGACGGACGCGCGGTGGCAGTGGAGATGGATACAGGGGCCGAGCATATGTTCTCGGCCAAATTCGCCTGCCCGATCTGCAACTACTCGCTGCCCGAACTCGAACCGCGATTATTTTCGTTCAACAATCCGATGGGCGCATGCCCGAAATGCGACGGTTTGGGCGTGATCAGCTTTTTCGACCCCAAGCGCATCGTCGCCCTCCCGCAGCTGTCGTTGAGTTCCGGCGCCATCAAGGGCTGGGACAGGCGCAATCAGTTCTACCACCAGCTATTGTCAGGTCTGGCCCGGCATTACGACTTCGATCTGGAACAGTCGTTCGAAAGTCTGCCCGAAAAGATTCAGCAAGCCGTGCTGTACGGCAGCGGAAAAGAAGAAATCGCGTTCCAGTATACCAACGAGCGCGGTAAACCGATGCTGCGCGAACATGCGTTCGAGGGCGTGGTCAACAATCTGGAGCGCCGCTATAAGGAGACCGATTCGCCCACCGTGCGCGAAGAACTGTCTAAATATTTGAACGGCTGCACCTGTCCCTCCTGCCACGGAACTCGATTGCGTCTGGAAGCGCGCCATGTGCGTTTTTCAGATAAAAACCTTTATGAAATCAGTGCATTGCCTTTACAACAGGCGCTGTATTTTTTCCAGAATCTACAATTGCAAGGACAGAAACAGGCGATTGCGGAAAAAATCGTGCATGAGATCGCTTCCCGTCTGACTTTTTTGAATAACGTCGGGCTCAATTATCTGACGCTGGAACGCTCGGCAGAAACGCTGTCCGGCGGCGAAGCGCAGCGCATCCGGCTGGCCTCACAAATCGGTTCGGGACTGACCGGCGTGATGTATGTGCTGGACGAGCCTTCCATCGGCTTGCATCAGCGCGACAACGACCGGCTGCTGACCACGCTGTATAAACTGCGCGACATGGGCAACAGCGTGATCGTGGTGGAACACGATGAAGACGCGATCCGCCATGCCGACTATGTGGTGGATATGGGGCCGGGCGCAGGGGAACACGGCGGCATGATCGTAGCGCAAGGCACACCTGAAGAAATTTGTCTTAATAAAGAATCACTTACAGGCGACTATCTGACTGGTCGCCGCCAGATCCCGATGCCTGAAAAACGCCTCGCACCCGATCCGGAACGGATGCTCTCCATCGTCGGCGCTTCAGGCAATAACCTGAAAAATGTCACGCTGAATCTGCCGGTAGGGCGGCTGGTGTGCGTGACCGGCGTGTCCGGCTCCGGAAAATCCACGCTGATCAACGACACGCTGTATCCTGCCGTGTCGCAACATCTGTACCGCAGCAATACCGAACCTGCGCCCTACGCTTCGATTAACGGCCTGGAATTTTTCGACAAGGTGATCAATGTCGACCAGTCGCCGATCGGACGGACGCCGCGCTCAAATCCGGCCACCTATACCGGTCTGTTTACGCCGATCCGCGAACTGTTTTCCGGCGTACCGTCTTCGCGCGAACGCGGCTACGGGCCGGGCCGATTCTCGTTCAACGTCAAGGGCGGGCGCTGCGAGTCCTGTCAGGGCGACGGCGTGATCAAGGTCGAGATGCACTTCATGCCGGATATTTACGTGCCCTGCGATGTCTGCCACGGTCATCGCTACAACCGCGAGACGCTGGAGATTCAGTACAAGGGAAAAAATATCCAGCAGATTTTGCAGATGACCGTCGAGCAGGCGCACGAATTTTTCAAGGCCGTGCCGATCATTGCGCGCAAGCTGCAAACCCTGCTGGACGTGGGCTTGGGTTACATCACGCTGGGCCAGTCGGCCACCACCTTGTCCGGCGGCGAAGCACAACGCGTCAAACTCTCGCTTGAGCTGTCCAAGCGCGACACCGGTCGCACCCTGTACATTCTGGACGAACCCACCACCGGACTGCATTTTCACGACATTGCGCTGCTGCTGCGCGTGATCCATAAGCTGCGCGATCAAGGCAATACGCTGGTAGTGATCGAACACAATCTGGACGTGATCAAAACGGCGGATTGGGTGATTGATCTGGGACCGGAAGGCGGCGACGGCGGCGGACAGATCATCGCGCAAGGCTCGCCGCAGGACATCGCCAGGAACAAGAAAAGCGTGACCGGCGTGTATCTGAAGCAGGTGTTGAACAGATAGTTATGCAAATAACCAGAGACATCGACATTCCCGAATCCGAGATCGAACTGAATGCGATCAGAGCTCAGGGTGCGGGCGGTCAGAACGTCAATAAAGTCTCGACCGCGATCCACCTGCGTTTCGACATCAATGCGTCTTCATTGCCGGAGGAGTACAAGGAGAAACTCAGGCATCTGGCCGACCGGCGCATCTCGAACGACGACGTGATCATCATCAAAGCGCAGCGTTATCGCAGTCAGGAGAAGAATCGCGAGGATGCGCTGTCGCGTCTTCAGGCTTTGATCGCCGGTGCCGGTATTTCACCCAAAAAACGCACACCGACCAAACCTAGCCGAAGTTCGAAGAAAAAACGCCTGGAAGGAAAAACCCGGCGTGGAGAGTTGAAAACCTTGCGCGGCAAAATTCCCCAATAGCCCCTCACAACCCACTAAGACTGGAATAAGTATGCCTGTACGTATGCCCGTTGTTTTCGTGTCCCACGGCGCCCCCGACGCCTTGCTCAAATCTGCGGATACCGTGGCCTGCTGGCGTGAACTCGGCCGGACGATTCCGCAACCCTCGGCCATTCTGGTGGTGTCCGCACATTGGGAAGCGCAGCAGCCAACGGCGAGTCTGGCGGAAAACCCTGAAACCATTCACGACTTTTCGGGATTTTCACCGGCGCTTTACCGCATGCAGTACCCGGCGCCCGGCGCACCGGCATTAGCTGAAAAAGTCGTCGCGTTGTTATCTGAAGCTGGCATCAGCGCCGGTCTTCATCCCGATCGAGGACTGGATCACGGCGCCTGGGTGCCGCTGTCGGCAATGTATCCTGATGCCAGCATCCCGGTGACGCAGCTTTCGCTGGCCGCCAACAATGGCCCTGCAATGCATTTTAAAATCGGACAGGCCTTGGCGCCATTGCGGGACGAGGGGGTGCTGATCATCGCATCCGGCTCGATCACGCATAATTTTTCCTGGCTGGATAGTCACGCCGATTCTGATCAGATGCCGCTTCCCAAAGCTGAAATTTTTACCGACTGGGTGGCAGACCGACTGGCCGCAAATGACTTTCCGGCACTGGAGGGTTATCGTTCCGCCCCATATGGTGCAGAAGCGCACCCGAGTGAAGATCATTTTCTGCCGCTTTTCGCAGCCCTGGGCGCTGCGACAGGCGATGTGCCGGTGCGTTTTCAACCCCGTTTTACCTACGGCAGTTTGTCCATGGACGCCTATCTGTGGCAGAACGGCAGTCAGCAGACATAAGTTTTTATCCGGACTTGTGTGGCAAAATTTAAAGCCAGCTCATGAATAGCACAAAGAAGCCACCGGGTTGCAACGACTGCCGCCACTACTACATCACCCACGATGTCCATTTCAGATACGGCTGCCGCGCGCTGGATTTCAAAAGCCGGCGACAGCCTGTGCTGGATGTCATTGAGGCATCCGGGCAGCTCTGCCACTACTTTCAGCAAAAGAACGCTGCACCAAAATAGCTTCAGCGTCACCTGATGGCACGGCATGCACTGACAACTGTTGTTCAACATTAAATCCACCGCCAACATTGTTGACATAAAGCAAATTAATTGCGCATTAACTCAATTTAAATGGTAGGATTGCGTAACATTGTCGACAATCGGATTAAATCCATGCTGCCAGCTCCACCCAAACAAGGCACACTCGCCGATATCGCCTCGCACCGGCTTGCGCACTGTATCGTCACCGGCGAACTGGCACAAGGCCAGAAACTGAATGAAACCGAGCTGGCCGAACGTTTCGGCATGGGGCGCGGCCCTCTGCGCGAGGCATTGCGCCACCTGGAGGGCATTCGTCTGGTCAAACGCATACCCAACGCCGGTGCGCGCGTGGTGGTGCTCGATTACAAAACCATGTCCGATCTGTATGAGGTGCGCGAGGCGTTAGAAGGCATGGCCTGCCGCATCGCCGCTGTTCAGATGAGCGATGAAGAAATAGCGCAATTGGGCCAACTGCTGGACAGCCACGAAAAACAAATTGCGGAACAAGGCGACGGCGTTTATGCGCAAAGCGAGGGCAATCTGGATTTTCACTACCAGATCGTGCGCGGCAGCCGCAACGAAATGCTGATGTACATCCTCGGCAGCGAACAATACCAGTTGCTGCGCATGTGCCGCTATCGAACCAGCCGCAACGCGCAACGCACTTACCCCGCACTGCAGCAACACCGTCATATCGTCGAGGCATTGGCACAGCGTGACGGAGAGCTGGCCGAGATGCTGATGCGTCGCCACATTCAGGGCGCGTGGCGCAGTATCAGCGAAACGATCGCTAAAGAGGAGCAAATATGAAACAAGCCGATCGCACACCCGGGCAGAAGTTTCGCCAGGCCGTCATCGAACATCACCCGTTGCAGGTCGTAGGTGCCGTGACGGCCTATTGTGCCATCCTGGCGGAAAAAACCGGACACAAGGCGCTTTACTTATCCGGCGGCGGCGTGGCTGCTTCCTCGCTTGGCATTCCGGATCTGGGCATCACCACCTTGCATGACGTCTGCGAGGATGCGCGTCGCATCACGGCGGTAAGTTCGCTGCCGCTGCTGGTCGACATCGACACCGGCTGGGGCGGCTCCTTCAACATCGCCCGTGCCACGCGCGAAATCGCGCAATCGGGTGCGGCCGGTTTTCACATCGAAGACCAGGTGATGCAAAAACGCTGCGGGCACCGGCCCAACAAGGCCATCGTATCGCAGTCCGAAATGGTCGACCGCATCAAGGCTGCGGTGGATGCACGCGTCGATCCTGATTTCGTCATCATGGCACGCACCGATGCGCTGGCCGTGGAAGGCATGTCCTCCGCCATCGAACGCGCCCAGGCCTGTGTGGAAGCCGGCGCCGATATGATATTTCCTGAAGCGATGGTCACTTTGGCGCAATACGCCGAATTTACCCGCGCGGTTTCTGTGCCGGTGCTGGCTAACATCACCGAGTTCGGCGCGACCCCGCTGTACACCACCGAACAATTGGCTGGCGTCGGCATCAAGCTGGTGTTGTATCCGTTGTCGGCGTTCCGCGCCATGAGTCAGGCGGCGCTGAATGTCTATGGGCACATTCTGGCCGACGGGACGCAGGCGCAGGTCGTGCCGCAAATGCAGTCGCGTATGGAACTCTACGACTATCTGGGCTATCACGACTTTGAACAAAAACTGGACCGCCTGTTTGCCGAAAAAGGCGCCGAGTAACTTCAACAGGGAGAAAAAAATGGCAGAAGAATATGCACTACCCAAGCCGAAAAAATCCGTTGCGCTGTCCGGCACGGTCGCCGGCAATACCGCGATCTGCACGGTGGGACGCACCGGCAACGATCTGCATTATCGCGGCTATGACATTCTGGATTTTGCCGAAACAGCGGAATTTGAAGAAATCGCGCATTTGCTGGTTCACGGCACGCTGCCCAACCGCGAAGAATTACAAAACTACAAGGCTAAATTGAAATCGCTGCGCGGCCTGCCGCCGGCGGTCAAGCAGGTGCTGGAAGCGATCCCGGCAGACGCCCACCCGATGGACGTGATGCGCACCGGTTGCTCGGTACTCGGCACCTGCGAGCAGGAAGCAGAAGCGCACAGCGAAACGGCGACGAAAGATTTAACCGACCGTCTGCTGGCAAGTTTCGGTTCGATGCTGCTGTACTGGTATCACTACAGCACGTCCGGCAAACGCATCGAAATTGAGACCGATGACGACACCGTCGGCGCGCATTTCCTGCACCTGCTGCACGGCAAACCGGCTAAAGCCTCCTGGGTGCGCGCGATGCACACCTCGCTGATTCTGTATGCAGAACACGAATTCAATGCCTCCACCTTCACCGCACGCGTGATCGCCGGGACCAATTCTGATCTGTATTCCTGCATCACCGGCGCGATCGGCGCGTTGCGCGGCCCGAAACACGGCGGCGCCAACGAAGAAGCGTTCCGCATTCAGAGCCGCTATGCAAATACCGGTGAAGCCGAAGCCGACATCAGGGAACGCGTGGCAAAGAAGGAAATCGTTATCGGCTTTGGCCATCCTGTCTACACCATCGCCGACCCGCGCAACGAAGTCATCAAACGCGTGGCGAAACAACTGGCGGAAGAAGCCGGCGAGATGCGTTTGTTCGATATTGCCTCCCGACTGGAGTCCGTGATGTGGGACACCAAGAAAATGTTCCCCAATCTCGACTGGTTCTCAGCAGTGTCGTATCACATGATGGGTGTGCCGACCACGATGTTCACGCCGCTGTTTGTCATCTCACGCGTCACCGGCTGGGGCGCGCATGTGATGGAACAGCGTAGCGACGGCAAGATCATCCGCCCGAGTGCAAATTATATCGGGCCTGAGAATCTGGCCTGGGTGCCGATAGAAAAACGTTAAAACTTCAGTCCACGAAAAGCACGAAATAAACCAACCTTCCTTCTTTTGATTTGTTCGTGTCTTTCGTGGAAAAATGTTTTGAATCTTTATTGAGGAAAAAAGAATGAGCGCCAATGTAGAAATGAACAACCGCCCGGCACCCGATGGGGTATTGGTGGATATCGCAAAATATGTGTGCAACATGGATATTTCCTCAGTGGAAGCCTACGACACGGCGCGCAACTGCCTGATCGATACCTTGGGCTGCGGCCTGCTGGCGCTGCGCTTTCCTGAATGCACCAAGCATCTGGGCTCTATCGTTCCCGGCACCACAGTGCGCAACGGATCACGCGTGCCCGGCACCTCGCACGAGTTGGACCCGGTCAAGGCCGCCTGGGACATCGGTGCGATGATCCGCTGGCTCGATTACAACGACACCTGGCTGGCTGCCGAATGGGGCCATCCATCGGATAATCTGGGCGGCATACTGGCCGTGGCCGATTACCTGTCGCGCTGCCGCGTTGCCGAGGGAAAAACGCCGCTGACGATCCGCGACGTGTTGACTGCGATGATCAAAGCGCATGAGATTCAGGGCGTGCTGGCGCTGGAAAACAGCTTCAACCGCGTGGGACTGGATCACGTGATACTGGTGAAAGTCGCATCCACAGCGGTGGTGACACATCTGCTGGGCGGCACTGAAGCACAGGTGATCGACGCGTTGTCGCAAGCCTTTGTGGACGGCCAGTCGTTGCGTACCTATCGTCATTCGCCGAACGCAGGTTCGCGCAAATCCTGGGCGGCCGGGGACGCGACTTCGCGCGCCGTACGTCTGGCGATGATGACCATGGCAGGCGAAATGGGTATTCCCGGCGTGCTGACTGCACCGCAATGGGGTTTCTACGACGTGCTGTTCTCCAGGACCAACAAGGATCAGCAACTCAAAGCCGAAGCTGCGCGCTGTTTCAGTCTCAATCAACCTTACGGCAGCTACGTGATGGAAAACATCCTGTTCAAGATTTCCTTCCCCGCCGAATTCCACTCGCAGACGGCGTGCGAAGCGGCGGTGCGCCTGCATCCGCAAGTTCGTGATCGTTTAAACGATATCAGTAAAATCGTCATCACCACGCACGAATCCGCGATCCGCATCATCTCCAAGGTAGGCCCGCTGGCGAATCCGGCAGACCGCGACCATTGCATCCAGTACATGGTGGCCGTGCCATTGGCGTTCGGCGATCTGGTTGCGGAGCATTACGAAGACAGTTTCCATCAGGATCATCCGATCATCGACCAGTTGCGCGAAAAGATGGAGATCGTCGAAGATCCGCGTTACAGCCGCGAATATCTGGAAGCGGACAAACGCTCCATCGCCAACGCGATCCAGATTTTCTTTGTGGATGGCACAAGCACCGAAAAAATTGCGGTTGAATATCCGATCGGCCATCGCCGCCGCCGTGCGGAAGGCATCCCAGTGCTGGAGCAGAAATTCCTCTCTAACCTGCGCACGCGCTTCCCTGAGCATCGCTGCCAGCAAATAATAGAGATTTGTCTTAATAAACAAATACTTGAAGAAACTCCGGTCAATGAATTCATGGCATTGCTGACCATCAATTAAAAACCTGGATTCCTGCCTTCGCGGGAAAGACGATAAAAGGAAGGGATCACCATGAGCTATCAGACAGAATATGACCGTTCGATGCAGGATCCGGAAGGCTTCTGGCGCAAACAGGCCGAAGCGCTTGCATGGTTCAAATTTCCGCAGCAGATCCTGACGAGCGATGCCGCAGGACTGGGTTACTGGTTTTCTGATGGCGAGATGAACACCGCCTACATGGCGCTGGACCATCACGTCAACAACGGCCGTGGCGATCAACTTGCGCTCATTTTCGACTCCCCCGTCACACAAACCAAGTCTACCCATACCTATTCCGAACTCACCGATGTCGTGGCGCGTACCGCCGGAATGCTGGCCGGTCTGGGCGTGGTAAAAGGCGACCGCGTCATCATCTACATGCCGATGATCCCTGAAGCGGTCATTGCCATGCTGGCCGTGGCGCGCTTAGGTGCAATTCACTCGGTGGTATTCGGCGGTTTTGCACCGCCTGAACTGGCGCTTCGCATCGATGACGCCACGCCTAAAGTGATTCTGTCCGCCTCTTGCGGCATCGAAATCAAACGCACCGTCGAATACAAACCGCTGCTCGACCGCGCCATCGATCTTGCCACGCACAAACCACAAAGCTGCGTGATCTATCAGCGCACGCAATGTACGGCAACGATGATAGCAGGGCGAGATCACGACTGGACTTCGCAGCTGGCGAAGGCAAGTCCGGTGGGCTGCACGCCGGTGAAGGGCTGCGACCCGCTGTATATCCTCTACACTTCCGGCACCACAGGAAAACCCAAGGGGGTGGTACGCGAGAATGGCGGACACGCGGTCGCGCTCAAATACAGCATGAAGGCGATCTATAACGTCGAAGCAGGCGATGTGTTCTGGGCGTCATCGGACGTGGGCTGGGTGGTGGGTCACTCCTACATCGTCTACGGCCCGCTGCTGCAAGGCTGCACCACGGTGGTATACGAAGGGAAGCCGATCATGACGCCGGATGCGGGTGCGTTCTGGCGTGTCTGTTCCGAGTATGGCGTCAAGGCGCTGTTTTCCGCACCCACCGCTTTCCGTGCCGTCAAGAAGGAAGACCCGCAAGCGTTGCTGATCAAACAATACGACTTAAGCAAACTGGATACGATTTTCTCTGCGGGCGAACGTCTGGATACGCCAACCGAAGCCTGGCTCTCAGAGATGAGCGGCAAACCGGTTATCGATCACTGGTGGCAAACCGAGACCGGCTGGGCAATCACCGCCAACTTGCAAGGCATAGAGTCGCTGCCGGTCAAACCCGGATCTTCCACCAAGCCCGTCCCGGGTTTCAATGTGCAGATACTGGATGAACATGGCGAACAGCAGCCTGCCGGTCGACAAGGTTACATTGCATTGAAACTGCCGCTGCCGCCTGCCTGCCTTAACCGTGTGTGGGGCGACGACGATAAATTCCGCGAAAGCTATCTGACTTTCCTGCCCGGCTACTACACCAGCGGCGATGGCGGCTATGTCGATCAGGACGGTTATGTGTTCGTAATGGGTCGGGTGGACGATGTGATCAATGTTGCAGGTCACAGACTCTCCACCGGCGAAATCGAAGAAGTGATCGCGACCCATCCCGATGTGGCAGAATGCGCGGTCATCGCACGCGATGATGAGCTCAAGGGTCAGACGCCGATGGGACTGGTGGTGCTAAAATCCGCCGCAACCATCGATGAAGCAAACCTGCACCGCCAACTGGTCAGCCTGATACGGGATAACATCGGCCCCATCACCTGTTACAAGGATACGGTAGTACTGGCGCGTTTGCCCAAGACCCGTTCCGGCAAAACGTTGCGCAAGACCTTGTGCAATATTGTCAACGGACGTGAATACACGGTGCCCTCTACCATCGACGATACCGGCGTTATTCCGGAAATCATCGCCGTGCTGCGCAGCAAAAAGATCGTCGCGTAAAATTTTCAGACAGCTGTATACGGAACAGGAATAATGAGCATTAAAAAAGTGGATGTACTGCTGGTGGGCGCGGGTGTGATGAGCGCCACACTAGGCAAACTGCTGGCGCAACTGGACCCCTCATTGAAAATCATGATGGTTGAGCGCTTAAGCCGTGTGGCCAACGAGAGTTCACACAGTATGAATAATGCCGGCACGGGTCACGCCGGATATTGCGAACTTAATTACACGCCGCTGCAAACGGACGGGAGCGTTGAGATCAATCGCGCGCTGGACATCAACTCAGCATATGAGGTGTCGCTGCAATTCTGGTCCTATCTGGTCGAGCAGGGCGTATTGCCTGCCCCCGAAAAATTCATCAATCCGATCTTCCACCAGAGTTTTGTCTGGGGGGAGGCGAATGTCGCATTTTTGCGCAAACGTTACGAGGCGTTGCATACCCACCATTTGTTTGAGGAAATGGAGTACAGCGAAGATCACGCCATATTGCGCGAATGGATGCCGCTGGTGATGGCGCATCGCGACCCGAAACAGGCGGTTGCAGCCACTCAGGTTAAACACGGCACGGATGTCGACTTCGGCATGCTGACCAAGAAACTGGTCAAGGCGATGACCCGCCATTCCACTTTCGATCTCAAGTTATCCCACACCATCACCAGCATGAAACAATTCCCGGATGGCCGCTGGCATGTGCGGGTCAGGGATAATCATACCGAACACAGCAGGACAATCGATGCGGGTTTCGTGTTTCTCGGCGCGGGCGGCGGCGCACTGCCGCTGCTGCAGAAATCCGGAATTCCGGAAAGTCTGGGGTATGGCGGTTTCCCTGTGAGCGGACAATGGCTGATCTGCAAGAATCCGGATGTTGTGAAACGACATACCAGCAAAGTTTACGGCAAAGCGCCCAAGGGTGCGCCGCCCATGTCGGTGCCGCATCTTGACAGCCGGATGATCGACGGTAAGCCGGCCTTGTTGTTCGGACCGTTTGCCAGCATCACCACCAAATTTCTGAAGGAAGGCTCGGTACTGGATCTGTTTTCATCGCTTAAGTCGAACAACCTCAAGCCCATGCTCGCGGTGGCACGAGACAACCTGGATCTGACGCGTTATCTGATCACCGAGGCATTCAAATCTCATCAGGCGCGCGTTGCCAGTTTGCGGGAATTTTATGCAGATGCGATTGATGAAGACTGGGAATTGGCGTCTGCCGGGCAGCGTGTGCAGATCATCAAGGGCTGCGACACCAAGGGCGGTCGTCTGGAATTCGGCACCGAGATCGTAACCAGTCAGGACGGCACACTCGCGTCGCTGCTGGGCGCATCGCCGGGGGCGTCGACGTCGGTACAGGCGATGATCGCAGTGATCGAACGCTGCTTCAGCTCGCGTGTAGCAACTGCGGACTGGCAGCAGAGATTGAAACGGATGATCCCCTCTTATGGCGAATCGCTGGACGAAAACGAGGAATTGCTGCATGCCGTGCGCGAAAGAACGCTGGCAACACTGGGTCTGGAACACAGAGCGGGCAAACTCGGCAGCAAAGCGTAGCTGATGCTATCGTCAGCAATGTGAACAGGGCGACAGCCCGGACAACGAATTGGTATCCGATATGAACATTGCAGAAATTGCCGGACAGCTGACACACACCGGCTACATCGTTCTGGATAATCCGCTGCCGGCAACGTTAACCGCACAACTGCTTACCCGTTGCCGGCACGATGACCGATTCCACGCCGCTCATATCGGCAGAGGCACAGACAAGCAGCAAATCAAATCGATACGCGGCGATGTCATCAGCTGGCTGGATGAGTCGGACAGCATCGATCAGGCTTATCTGGCCTGTATGGAAACGCTGCGCGCCGGGCTCAACGAAGCGCTGTATCTCGGGTTGTTCGATTATGAATGCCACTATGCGATCTACGGTGCAGGTAGCGGCTATGCCAAACATTCCGATGTATTGAACGGCAAAAAGAACCGCATACTGACGACCGTGCTGTATCTGAATGAAGACTGGCAGGCCTGTGACGGCGGGGAGCTGGTTGTATTCGAACCTGAGGGTGTCGACGTGATCGCCACAATCGCCCCGAAATTTGGCACAATGATCATCTTTTTAAGCGAAGTGTTTCCGCATGAAGTGCTGATCTCACACAACACCCGACGCAGCCTGACCGGATGGTTCCGTGTCAGCGGCAGTTGAGCCGATCAACCATCTAACTATCAGCTATGAACACCCTACCCGATACCGCCATCGATCTGGCCGAGAAAAACGTACGCGACATCCTGACGCTGGCGATCGAACACACGCCCGCGCAATCTGCAATCGTGGTCTGGGATGGTCAGTGCGAGCTGGCTATCGCATTAACTGAAGCTTATCGGCGCTGCCTGCCCGATGCGATATTTATCGATTTCGACAGCGTTTCGCCCGAGACCGTGCGCGCCGGGTTCGAGCGATTATCCCCCGGCGATCTGGTGGTGCTGATTCAATCCACCAGCTTTCGCCTCGACGCATTCCGCATCCGCGTGGAACTCTTCAAACGCTCGCTGAAGGTGATCGAGCATCCGCATTTATCGCGCATGCCGGGCGAGGAAGGGCTACTCTATATCGAGTCGCTGACCTACGATCCGGCCTATGTTCGCGGCACAGGCAACGCCCTGAAGGCGCGCTTTGATGCCGCAAAAACGGGCATCATCAACAGCTTCGGCGAGCAGCTGATCTTTTCATCCGGATTTGAACCTGCCAAACTCAACGTGGGCGACTACAGCCAGATGCACAATGTCGGCGGCCAGTTCCCGATCGGCGAAGTGTTCACGGAATCCAAAGATCTGGAGGCCTTGAATGGCCGTGTGCGACTGTCCATCTTCGGCGACACCAGCTTTACGGTCAACAAACCCGCACAACCCATCACACTGATCGTGGACAAGGGGCGCGTCACCGGCACCGTCGATTCCACACCGGAGTTCGACCGGCTGCTTGCCAAAATACGCGACGACGAAGGTGAAATCTGGGTGCGCGAACTGGGACTGGGACTGAACCGTACCTTTACACAGGACAGGCTGGTCAGCGATATCGGCACCTATGAACGCATGTGCGGCGTACACCTGTCGCTGGGCGCCAAACACGGCAGTTACAACAAACCTCAAATCAGCAAGAGCGCGGCAAGATACCATGTGGATGTGTTCAGCCTCACCGAGACAGTTACCTTGGACGACGAGGTGATCTATCGCGACGGCGCCTGGCTTGTGTGACCTGTTTTATCTAAGGTTCCCGTGCTGAATTTAGCCCGCTCCCTCAGACTTTAAAATACATCCAGCCTTGCTGAACTTTCGCCATAATCAACTCCTTCGCTGACGGCACAACAGCGACATGCGGCAGTAGTTCCACATTGGCGCCTGTCTTACGCAGTTTTTCTATGGTGTTGTTACAGGCGAGAAAACTGATGTTTGCGTGCTCCCGGCCCAATGTTCTGATACGTTCGGCATAGGGTGAAGTATTGGCGCGAAACAGATTCAGCCCGCCCCGATCGACCAGCAACTCCACCTGCACCGGATTTCCCCGCCCATCACGACTTTGCGACAAGGCTTCAGTTTCGTTCAGCGCAACTTTAAACTGTTCCTGATCGGAAGAGGTCAGGTGCAGAATCACCCGCCCTTCTATCGTCTGCCCCGCAGCCATGTGCAAGCCTGGGGCGGTTCTCAGACCCGCATGTAAAAACCATCCCATGATGATAGCCACGGACAGCACCAGCCCGCTGGCCATGGCATGACGGTGTCTTTTCCATAACGATATTCTGTCCGGGCGCAGCAAAACTTTCTGCGGAGGACATGCGCTGCGCACCAGCTCTCTGACTTGCCATATCTGACTGATTCTCTCACGAAGCCTTGCACCGGCATTGCTTGCCATGCAATTCAGAAGCCTGGTCTTTTCTGCGGCATCCAGTTCGTCATCCACGAAAGCGTTCAGAAGTTCGTCGCTGACCTCCAGGGTTTTACATTTTTCTGTATTCATTTGACCCTCAACATTCTGGGTGCGGAAGCTATTTCCGGACTCTTGATATATTCCAGCAGTAAATCACGCAGCGCAATTCTGGCTCTGGACAGGCGACTCATGACCGTGCCGATCGGGATGTCCAGAATGATCGCGACTTCGGCGTATGAACACTCTTCCAGATCCACCAGCGTGACGACCTGCCGCTGCCCCAGCGGCAGATGACCGACCGCCAGTCGTACGCGCTGGATCACCTGATTTTGCTCATAACAGTCCTCGGGGTTGGGATCGCCAGACAGCAGATCATCACTCAAATCGTCAATATCCTCCATGTTGCGCTGACGGCGATAATGATCTTTCAGGCAATTGGCCATGATGCTAAGCAGCCAGCCATGCAGTGCGTCCATGTCTCGCAACTGCCCGGATTGAATCAGCGCCTTTGCTAGGGTGTCCTGAACCACGTCATCAGCGACTGCTGCGTTACGGCACCAGGCGTAGGCGAGCCGGTAAAGTCTGGGCTGACTCTGCTCAAGCTTCGCCTCAAATGCTTTGCTACGGCCAAAAAAATTAAATATGCTCAAGTCGTATACCCCAAACAGTTCTGTTACGAAGTATAGACGTTTGGCTACCGGTAATTATTCCATGAAAATAAATATGTTTATTTTGGAATAAATCTGCAACGGCCCCCGTCTTAAATAAAACGCAAAGCGATTCAGATGTTAGTTGTTGTAGTCGTTTAATTGTTGTAACACAGGTAGCAACTTTACCAATAACCGAAGTTCTGTAATCTATAAAGTGGAGGGATTTTATGAATAGCGAAATGAATCTGGAACGTCGCAAAGTGCTCAAAGTGGGTGGTGGCGTAGGTCTGCTCGCCTTGTTTGCTTCTATTGGATTGGTAAGTCCTGCAATGGCCGAAGTCGACAGAAAAGCTTTTTCTGCCAAAAGCATGGATGAGGCGTTGAGCGCAATGGGCGTCATCATCCCCGAAAAAACAGACGCGATCAAACTAAGCGTGCCTGAAATCGCTGAAAATGGTGCTGTCGTACCGGTATCAGTCGAAACAACACTCGCCAAAGTCGAACAAATTTCCTTCTTTGTCGATAAAAACCCGAATGTCCTGGCTGCTCATTTCTATCTTCCTGCAGGCACTGAAGGCATGATCACGACCCGTGTCAAGATGGGGCAAACCGCCAATGTCATCGCGCTGGTCAAGGCGGATGGCAAGTTTTACAAGGCCTCCAGAGAAGTCAAGGTAACCGCCGGCGGTTGCGGCGGTTGATGGTTTGCTGATCAAATTCTAACGATTAAGGACAAAGAGATCATGGGTAATCCAATGAAGATACGCGCCGCAGTCAAAGACGGCGTAACGGAAGTAAAAATCCTCATGCAACACAATATGGAGACCGGATTGCGCAAAGAGGCAGACGGTAAGCTGGTGCCTGCCTGGTACATCACCGACGTAACAGCACAGCACCAGGGACGTACCGTGCTTGAAGCACAACTTGGTATATCCATATCAAAGAATCCCTATCTTGTGTTCGGATTCAAAGGTGGCGCGGCAGGTGAAAAGATCACCGTCAGTTGGGTGGATAACACGGGCGACAAACGCAGCGACGTGGCTGAAATTACAGCCTGACAATCCAAAGTGACCTTGAGTTTTAACGGCCATTATTTCCTCGGGAGGGTATAGATGAACACCAGCAACGTAAAAAAAATAATTCTGGTATTGGCATTGGCGACAAGTTATGCGGCAGTCGCAGGCGAAGTTTCCGATTCGGATAAAATTGCGCAATATCGCGAGATGATCAGCGATGGCAATCCGGCTGACTTTGATGAAATGCGCGGAGAAGAGTTATGGAAAACAGCGAGCGGACCAAAAAACGCCACACTGCAGCAATGTGATCTTGGCAAGGGCGCAGGTGTCGTGAAGGGCGCTTACGCGGAACTGCCACGCTATTTCAAAGACACCCAGAAAGTACAGGATCTGGAATCGCGTCTGCTCACCTGCATGACGACGCTGCAAGGTATTCCGGAAGAAGAAATTACCGCCCGCCCTTTCAGTTCTGACACAAAACAGTCCGATATTTCGTCTCTGGCAACTTACGTGGTGGGGCAGTCCAAAAACGTTAAGATGAATGTTTTGGTCAAGAATCCCAAGGAAAAAGAGGCTTACGAAATCGGTAAACGCATGTTCAGTTATCGTGCTGGCCCTTACGATTTTGCCTGTTCTACTTGCCATGCCACCAGCCATGTACGTATCCGTATGCAGGATTTGCCAAACTTCTTCGACAAAAAAGATGCGCAATCCGCTTATACCAGCTGGCCTGCCTATCGCGTATCTCAAGGGCTGACACGGTCTTTTCAATGGAGGCTGAATGACTGCTACCGCCAGCAACGTTTTCCTGAACCCAAGTTTGCGTCCGAAGCCACGATAGCGCTGACGATGTTTCTGGCAGTCAGCGCAAACGGTGCCGATTATGCAGGCCCGGGTCTGAAACGATAGGAGAGATAAACATGAATACAAAATGGATTATTGCAGCAGCAGTTACCACAGCGCTGGCAACACTGTCGACACCCGTGCTGGCCGCCAAAACAGATTCAAATCTGGATGCCAAAACGACTGAAATCATGAAACGTGATTTTCGTGACAAGGGGATCGCCAAGGCGGAACGCGTCAATCAGGACGAGTTGCAAGCAACGTGCAGCAAGTACCTTGATAAGCTGCCTGCCAAATTGAAACTCAAACTGGAAGCGGCTCAGTTGAAAACCATCCAATGGCCTGCCGATGGCAATTACATGGGCGACTGGAAAGCGGGTGAAAAACTGGCTCAGAGCGGCAAGGGCATGACCTGGAGCGATAAGGCTGACGAACCAGCCGGCGGCAATTGCTACAACTGCCATCAGCTCTCTGCCAGGGAAATTGCCTATGGCACGATCGGCCCCAGCCTGTTGCATTTTGCCATCAAGCGCGGTGATGGACCTGATGCTCAGCGTCATGTGTATGGACATATTTATAATGCCAAAGCCTACCAGGCATGTGCCAATATGCCGAGATTCGGTCAGATGAATATCCTGACAGAAGCACAAATCAAGGATTTAGTGGCTTTGCTGCTCGATCCTGAATCCCCTGTCAACAAGTAGTTCTTAAATCAGCTCTCCCCAAACGGGGAGGCTGAGCTGCTTTAATCCTGAGGCTTGCTGAACAAAGGAAATTGTAATGGATATGAATCGTCGCGAATTTCTTCAATTACTGGCTATGGCATCAGCCGGCGGATTGATGCTTAATAACAGCTATGCGGCAAGTGATACGGCACGCATGTATGAGCTGCCCGGCGCGGGCAACGTCAGTCTGTTGCATATCACCGATAGCCATGCACAGCTCAATCCGATCTACTTCCGCGAGCCTGAGATCAATCTGGGCGTGGGTGTGACGAACGGCAAGCCGCCGCATCTGGTAGGCGCCGCGCTGCTCAAACATTTCGGTATCAGGCCCGGCACACCTGAAGCCTACGCGCTCACCAGCCTCAACTTTACCGAGGCTGCACATAAATACGGCAAGGTTGGCGGATATGCGCATCTGGCAACGCTGGTTAAACAGATACGCGCCTCCCGCCCCGGGGCTTTGCTGCTGGACGGCGGCGACAC
Organism: Pseudomonadota bacterium; assembly: GCA_026399735.1. Taxonomy (GTDB): domain Bacteria; phylum Pseudomonadota; class Gammaproteobacteria; order Burkholderiales; family Gallionellaceae; genus Gallionella. Next base: position 19,273 of record JAPLQK010000113.1, on the reverse strand, counting down.
CTGGCAGGGAACCGGTCAGGCGATGTGGAGTCGTGGTCAGGACATGATCGACGCCAGTCTTGAACTGGGCGTGGATGTGATGACGCTGCACTGGGAATGCACCTATGGCGCCGATCGCATCAAGCAGGCCGAACAAGGCCCGTTTGCAGGAAAAATCGACATCGTAGCGCAGAACGTCAAGACCACCGATTTCGGCGATCAGGTATTCAAGCCTTATGTGATTAAGGAAATCAACACGATCCCGGTTGCCATCATCGGCCAGGCCTTCCCGTACAGCACCATCGCAAATCCTCGCTATTTCGTGCCGGACTGGTCCTACGGAATTCAGGAGGAAAATCTTCAACTTGTCATCGATGAAGCGCGCAAAAAAGGTGCGCAAGTCGTGGTGCTGTTGTCGCATAACGGCATGGACGTCGATCTGAAACTGGCCTCTCGCGTTACCGGACTGGATGCGATTCTGGGCGGGCATACGCATGATGGTATTCCGGTGCCCGTGCCGGTAAAGAATCGTAACGGCACGACGCTGGTGACCAATGCAGGATCCAACGGCAAGTTTTTGGGCGTACTGGATTTTGAAGTCAAGGCCGGCCGTGTGGTAAATTTCAAGTACAAGTTACTGCCGGTGTTCGCCAATTTGCTGGCAGCAGACAAGAGCATGACCGCACTGATGGAAAAACATCGTGCACCTTACGAAGCAAAGTTGTCAGAAAAACTGGCGACCACCGATGGCCTTTTGTACCGGCGCGGCAACTTCAGCGGCAGCTTTGACCAGTTAATTCTCAACGCGCTGATGAAAGAAAAGGATGCGCCGATTGCTTTTTCACCCGGTTTCAGATGGGGAACTTCGTTGCTGCCGGGCTCATCCATCACGATGGAAGATGTGCTCAACCAGACGGCAATCACTTACCCCACCACCACCGTCACCGAAATGACCGGCGCGCAGATCAAGACGATACTGGAAGATGTGGGCGACAACCTGTTCAATCCCGATCCTTACTATCAGCAAGGTGGCGATATGGTGCGCGTAGGCGGACTGGAATATACCTGCGAGCCGGGTGCGGCGATGGGACAACGTATTTCCGACATGCGACTGAACGGCAAATCGCTGGATGCAGAAAAAACTTACAAGGTGGCCGGCTGGGCGCCGGTATCCGAAGCCGCACGGGACAAGGGCGGCGAACCGATCTGGGATCTGGTGGCACGTCATTTGCGTAGCGAAAAAGTCGTCAATATCACCGCGATCAACGCGCCTAAACTCAAGGGCGTCGCCGGCAATCCGGGCATTGTTTAAACAAAAGGAAAAATATGAATAAAATCAAAGTATTAATTGCATTGCTGTTCGCATTGCTTTTACAGCCGGCCATGGCCGCAGAGCCAGCCGATCCGTTGGCTTATACCGATGTAAAGCTGCAAATTGCACGCATTCAGGTGCAGGACAGTGTCAGCTTTGACGATGCAGTGGAGTCGCTCAAGCTGCGTGCCAATCAGCACAATCTCAAGTTTGTCGGCGCAAACCTGATTTACAAGGAAATTGCAGCGCTGACCGGACAACCTGCGAAGCGCATGGAAATTTATAATTTCTGTGACGGTCTGACTGCCAACAAACTGCTTGGCGCGGATCCGCAGATGATCGCTTTCATGCCCTGCCGTATCGCATTGATCGAAGATGTAAACGGGAAACGCTGGGTGATTTCCATGATGATGGACATCAAAATGATTCAGGCTATGCCGGCCGATACCCGCAAGAGTGCGGAAGGCGTAATGGCTGCCATGAAGGACATGATGGTGGCGGCGAGCCGTGGCGATCTGTAGGGGATTTCGATGATCAAACTACAACGATTTCACAACCTGCTGATTGCCCTGCTGTGTGCGCCGATAGCCGCCATCGCAGCCGACGGCAATGCCGTCATCGTCAATGGCGGCGCCAATCCTGCTGCAATCGCCTGCGTTGCATGCCATGGCGAGGATTTGAAGGGCAACGCCGAGGCCGGCATTCCACGGACTGCCGGTTTATCCGCTGACTATATCGTCAAACAACTGCACGATTTCAGGGCAGGCACCCGGCACAACGCAATGATGCAAGCTGTCGCCCTTACGCTGTCTGAAGATGAAATCGCAGCCGTTGCCAAAGCCATTTCCGCCAAACCCGGCGTCAACATACTGGTCACTGCGCCGACAAATCCCTCTGCCGATAGCGCCGCATGGATCGCAATGCGCGGTGCGTGGGAGCGGAATATTCCGCCCTGTACTTCCTGCCACGGCCCTGATGGCATGGGTGTCGGCAATACGTTTCCGCCGCTTGCCGGGCAACCCGCGATGTATCTGGAGGCGCAACTTCACGCCTTCAAGGGAACGCCTGCCGGGAATGTTGCAAAGCGTGGCAGCAAAGCAAAAATGCTCGCCACCCGCTACAACGACCCTAACGGACTGATGCGACATATCGCGGCCAGTTTGTCCGATGCTGAAATTAAAATGCTTGCCGAATATTTTGCGGCGATGGATGTCTCCGATACGCCTGTCGCTGCTGACAGGATATTTCTGAAATAATTACGGGAATAAATTTATATGAAGCTACCGGTTATAAAACTGGCATTGCTGCTGTTTTGGACTTTTAATGTCTTTGCGGCCAATCTCATCAAAATGGACGATCAGAGTCAGTTGCCCAAAACCGCTACAACCACTGCGAATTACTTTAAACCGCCATCCGACTCCGAACTGCCCGACAATGCCTTCGGTGATTTGGTGCGCAAAGGTGAAGCTTTATTCGTAAACACCAAAGCGCTGGCGCCTCAATATGTGGGCAACGAACTCAATTGCGTGAACTGCCATCTGGATCGCGGTCGCCATGCGCTCTCGGCCCCCCTTTGGGCCGGATATCCGATGTATCCGGCTTATCGCAAAAAGAACAACAAGGTGAATACCTATGCCGAACGCATGCAGGGCTGCTTCCAGTTCAGCATGAATGGTGTTCCGCCGCCTGCAGACGGTGAAATCCTCACTGCACTGACCGCCTATTCCTATTGGCTCTCCACCGGCGCCGCGATAGCCAAGTCATTGCCCGGACGTGGTTTTGATGAGCCACCACAACCTGCAGGCGGATATAACATTGCGAACGGCAAAAAAGTATTCGAAACGCGTTGTGTCATGTGCCACGGCTCGAACGGAGCAGGTCAGAAAGTGGGCGCCAGCTATGTATTCCCGCCACTTTGGGGTAAGGACTCTTTCAACTGGGGAGCCGGGATGCATCGCATCAATACTGCGGCCGGTTTTATCAAGCACAATATGCCGCTGGGCGAAGGCGAGTCTTTGAGCGACAAGGAAGCGTGGGATGTGGCCGCTTACGTCAACAGTCACGAACGCCCGCAGGATCCGCGTCTGATCAAGGGCGACATCGAACTGACCCGTAAGAAATATCACGAGGGGGATGGCGTCAATTTGTATGGCGTCACAGTTGATGGCGTGTTGATTGGACAAGGCATCAAATAAGGGGCATCTGAGGCGCGCCACAGAAATTTTAACCAAACAGACTGGAAATAAAAACATGAAAAAAATCAAAGCATTGCAATTAATATCCGCTTTAGCACTGCTGGCTTCCTTCGGCGTCCATGCAGCGCCCCAGCAAACGGAAATAACCCGCGACAAGGTGGTTATTCAGGTGAGCGATGCCCTGCCTGAAAAGTGGAATCTGGCGCTCAATAATGCCAGAAACGTGCAGGAAGCCGTCGGAAAAGATAAAGTGGATGTCGAAATCGTCGCTTACGGTCCCGGCATTGAAATGCTCAAGATGGAATCCGAAGTTGGCAACAAAATCGATAAGGCGATGGCCGAAGGTGTAAAGATTGTCGCCTGTCAAAATACCATGAAGGCTCGCAAGCTGACACCCTCCGATATGCTGCCGTCAATCGCTTATGTCCCTGCCGGCGTCGTTGAAATAATCAGAAAACAACAACAGGGTTGGGCCTACCTGCGCCCTTGAATCGAGACAGGCGGCGTGTTACACAATGTTAAATTATAAAGCAAATCAAATGCTTATAAAATTATTTTTGATCTTGCTGCTGTTACCCGTGCTGGCGCAGGCCGTGCCGCTGAACATTGAACAGACCGCCCCCGGTGTTTATGTGCATCATGGCCAGCACCTGAATATCGATACCGGCTACGGCGGCGATATCTGCAATGTCGGCTTTATCGTCGGCAACACGGCTGTGGCCGTGATCGATTCGGGCGGCTCGCCCAGAGTGGGGCGCGAGTTGCGGGAAGCGATACGTCAGGTGACGGATTTGCCGATACGGTATGTGATCAACACCCATTTTCACCCCGATCACGTTTTGGGTAATGCTGCATTCAAGGATGATCATCCGGTCTTTGTCGGTCATCACAATGTGGCGGCGGGCATGATGCAACACCGCGATGCCTATCTGAAAAATCAGCCGTCCTGGGTCGGAAAAGATGCCGAAGGCAGCGAGATGATTCCGCCCTCATTGTCGATCAGCGGAGTTGAAACCCTGGATCTGGGTGGTCGTGTGCTGCAATTGAGCGCGCAGCCTATCGCCCATACCAACAGCGATTTGACTGTGTTCGATCTGGAAACTGCAACGCTCTGGACGGGGGATTTGCTGTTTATCGAGCGCACCCCCTCGTCCGATGGGGATATCCGCGGATGGTTGCAGGTGATTACGCAACTTCGCCAGATTCCCGCCCGCCGTGTCGTGCCGGGCCACGGGCCGGTCTCGCTCGACTGGCAGGGGGCACTGGATAATGAGCAGCGTTATCTTGCCCTGTTGCTCGATTACATACGCAATGCGATTAAACAAGACCGCTCCATGGAACAGACAATCGCCGGATTCCCCGCATCCGAAAATGGCAAGTGGGTGTTGTTCGATACCGTCAATAAACGCAATATCGCGCTGATTTTCCCTATGCTGGAATGGGAGTAAGCGCCGCCTGCAGACAGCGAAGTGCTCATTACGCTGATGGTGTCGTTGAAATCATCAGCCAGATTGCGCCTACCTGTGCCCCTGATTCGGCATCAGAACTAATTTTTGGCATGCCTGAGGTTTGAGCATTTCTATTATTCAGTATCGTGATTTGAATATCGGCTTTGCTTCATATTGCAGAAGTTCATCTTTATGAGTGGTGAAATGCGGCTGTCGAGACTGACCAGACCCTCAAGGTATGGCATCTGAACGACTGCTGCACTGCTAACAACAGACCGTCAAAGCAATCAAAATTCGCAAGCCTGAATGCAAGTTGATAACCCCTTTGAGACATTTGGCTATGAATTTACGCTTCCCCTAGGAGCCATTTAATTAACGCAGATGCAGATGCTCAAAGCATGTCCTTGCTGAAATCCAGAAGTAAATTTTTGTTAACTGCGTAAACCTGTGTAAAGATATGTTCAGACGGGTTAATAGCCATGCATTTACCCCTTATTTATTGTCTTTGCCGTATTTTCATATTGCCTATATTGAGCATCACTCGTCTGCTTTCTAAAAATCCGGATGAGCCGTTAACTCAATTTCAGGAGGCTTCCATGTCAACAGTCAGCAGCACATCAAGTATCAGCGCCTTATCAAATCTGCACTCCATGTCTAGTGTGCGTTCCGGCAGAGGGAACGACTCGGATAGCGATGACGGCGGTGCAAGCAGCGTAACAAATAAAGGCTCAAATTTTATGCAGGCTATCGAGAAAGCGTTTGCATCGTTAGGTGTAAGCAGTACAAGTTCCTCATCTTCATCATCTTCGACTTCTGCAACCAACTCCACCGACGCGTCTCAAGGGGCGCAGGCGGCGATGTCGTTCATGCAAAATTTGATGGCGGCGCTGCAACAGGCCGGTGGCAACAATGGCTCCAATCCACCGCAGCCCCCTCCTGATTCCGGCAGCAGTGTAGATTCGACCGGCGGCCCGTCATTCACCCAGGATCAACTGACCAGCATGGCCAGCTCGCTGGTTTCAACCGACCCTACGCGCGCCGCTGAGATGACCAAGATAGCGAATAATTTTTCCCAAGCCGATGCCAACGGTAATGGAAAAGTCAGCGCACAGGAAGCAATGGCTTTCGATAAAACCAATTCGAGCAGCTCCAGCAGTTCGAGTTCCACCGCGTACCAAGGCGGATCGAATATCTCAGCCGATATTCAGAGCCTGATCCAGCAACTATCCTCATCGTCCAGCTCTGATTCAAGTTCATCCAGCTCGAATAATTCGTCCAAGTCAGATTTGCAGAAGAGTTTTCAGAACTTGCTTAGCGCGCTGGGTGGATCAAGTGACTCGAGTACCGCAACGCTGAAGAACTTTCTGACGAATCTGGCCAGCAACCTGGATGGGGCGGGCAGTTCCGGAAATATTGTGAACACGAAGGTTTAATTCAATAAATGAGGGCGCCCAACACCGGCGCGGTCATTAAAGTCAGGCCGGTGTTTTCTATTTAAGCTCACATTTACGGGATAGCGACAAATCCCCCGCCGCTGCAGGCTTACGCAGCCAGCTCAACTGGTAACATAATCGTTATACACAGCCCTCCACCCGTGCAATTGCTGGCAGAAATGCTGCCTTGATGCGCAGCGACAACGCGGTGCGCAATGGTCAGTCCAAGCCCATGTCCACTGGTAGTTTTCGTGGCATCGCTGCGGAAGAATGGCTCGAATATGAATTGCATATCCGCTCCGGGAACGCCGGGGCCTTCATCTGAAACGGCAATGCAAACCGTTTGTACGCCGACTTTGTGCATCTTGATGGCGATCAAACCATTGGACGGCGAATGCTTCACGGCGTTGCGCACGACATTTTCCACCGCGCGATGCAGCAACTCGGCATTGCCCATCACCGCTACATGGCAGCACTCTTCGAACTCAATACGACAAGTACTGGACTCGGCTTCGAAGCGCGCGTCCTCTACCACGTTGAATACCAGTTCGTTCAGTTCGACCTTCTCATTCAGCTTGCCCGCCATACCCGCTTCCAGGCGGGAAAGCGTCAGCAACTCGCTGACCAGAGCATCCATGCGCTCGCCTTCCCGCTCAATGCGCACCATGGAGTCTTCCGTCCGTTCCGGCTGCTGCCGCGCCAAGCCAATGGCCGCCTGTAGCCTCGCCAGCGGCGAACGCAATTCATGCGAAACGTCGTGCAGCACCTTGCGCTGCCCATCCATCAATTGCTGCAACCGCTGCGCCATACTGTCGAAATCGCGACCAAGATCGGCAAGTTCGTCACGCCGCGATCCCATCACTGGCACAAGACGCACGTCCATGTCTCCATTGGCTAGCGCTTCAAAAGCCGAGCGAAGTTTGCGTATTGGTTTGGAGAAATACCAAGCCAGCAAGGCTGCAAAAACAAGGCTGACCAAGCTTCCTGCCAACAGGGGCATGAGCGGTGGCAACATACCTCGAACATGTGGCGGCGGCCCCATGCGCCCATCAGGAGGAAGATAGGCTGGTGGCGCAAATCCGACTTCCCCCGGGGCTGGCGGATGCACATGGAATTGCGCCATTTCCGGGGAGTGCAGCCACATCGCCATTCCGACACCAATGGCGGTTGTCACTTGCGCCAGCCAGAAAGAAATAAAAAACTTCCAGAACAGTCGTCCCACGCGTTACTCCCTGATAAATTGGTAGCCCTTGTTAATCACGGCCAGTATGCGGGTGCGCCCGTCCGGCAGCGGCTCCAGTTTGCGGCGTATGCTGCTGATGTGAACGTCGATGCTGCGGTCGAATCGCGCAAGTGGTCGCCCCAATGCCTGTTCCGACAATTCCGCTTTGCTCACCACACGCCCCGCGTTGCGCGTCAACACTTCAAGCAGATTGAATTCCGTGCTGGTTAATTCCAGCGGCTTGCCCGCCCACTCGGCGCGGCGCTGTTCCGACCAGATGGACAGCGCATCGATGATTATTGGCGAAGAGGAAGAACTGGATTCAACAGCGGCACTACGACGGAGGATGGCGCGGATGCGGGCGGTCAGTTCGCGCGGAGAGCAGGGCTTGGGCACATAGTCGTCCGCCCCCAGTTCAAGCCCGACAATACGGTCGGCATCGTCGCCCTTGGCGGTTAACATCAATACCGGCATCGCGCCATGAGCGCGTATCTGGACGAGCACATCAATACCCGTTTTACCCGGCATCATCACATCCAGCACGGCAATATCATGATGTCCATGCAACGCTTCCGCGATCCCCAACCCGCCATCATGCACCGTTTTCACTTCGAAGCCTTCCCGCTCCAGATAAATCTGTAACATCCCGGCAAGCTCCACATCATCGTCAACCAGCAAGACTTTTGTTTTCATCGCGCGTGTATTCATTAAGTTACCCCCGACTATTTTAGTCAAGCCTGCCTGACAGACATCCGTTTTTGCAAAATTTTACACCCGCAGCCATGCGCCGTTCTGCATCCTTTACCTGAATTTACGCATGGTTAACGGCACTTTACAGCACAGGGCAAGAAAATACTTCCTACATCAGTGCTACCCCATGGTGAGGAAAACAGTGATAACGCCTTTTAACTTCGGAAGAACGATATGAAACAAATCATCAATAAATTCCGGTACGGCATGATGGCCGGAGCCATAGCCTTGACAATCCCTCTTGCGGCAAACTCGGCAGCTGGTAATTGTCGAGTTAATGAACATTCAGGCTTAAACCAACCCGAGGTTCTATCCATGCACAATGAAGTCATGTCTATGCGACAAGGAATGCCACCATCGCCTCCGGTCGGAATGATGACGCCCCCTCCGTTTCCATTTGGAGAAAAACCTCTCCCACCTTTTCTTCTCGGCCTTGATTTGACCGAATCGCAACGAGACAGAATATTTGAACTGTTGCACAGCCAGGAACCGGCCATGCGAGCGCAGGTGAAGTCCATCCGCAAGGCAATGACAGAAATAAATCGGCTGGCAGCAGCGGATCATTACAGCGCGGCAGAAGTGCACCGCCTGGCTGACAAACTGGCAGGGGCAATCGCCAACTCGGTTGTGTTACGAACCGAAACAGACGCCAAAATTCGTATGCTTCTCACCCCGGAACAGCGCAAGCAGGCAGATGAGATGCACGCAAGAGTCGAAGCTTATTTCGATCATGAAGGGTACCCTCCCAAATAACAACCCGAATTCCCCCTTTACATGTATTTACCTAGTTTTACACTGTAGTTGCTGAAGTTCTATCTGATCAGGCCGATAATTAACTCATAGAAATCAGATGCACATAGGCGTAGCATGATGAAACTGAAGTAAACTTAATGAATTCAAGTGGTTGAATAAACAATAAATTTCAAAATTTATTGGTCAATATGGAAGGAATAAGTCATGAGCAGTATAAATAGCATAAGCGGAGGCGGATATTCTTCGATGAAGTCTGGCATGCAACCTCCTGATCCATCAAAGATGGTGGATAACCTTTTTGCAATAGCTGACACAACGGGCAAAGGTTATATTACGAAGAGCGACTTGCAGTCCGCCATGAGCCAGCTATCAGGCTCAGGAAGCTCAAGTGGTACGAACAGTTCAGGCAGTTCGACAAGTGTAGATGAGATATTCAAGAAGATTGATACCAATGGTAATGGGCAAATAACCAAGGACGAAATGACTAGCGGTATGAAAAGTCTTACTAGTTCACTCCAAGGTCAAATCAACAAAGCTGGCAGGGGTGGCACACCTCCTCAGGGCGGGACCCCACCTTCTGGCGGGTCACCACCGTCTTCATCTGATTCTGGCAGCACGAGTTCCACACAGTCAAGCAGTGCTACAAAAACATATCAAGCAGCCGATACTAATCAGGACGGGAAAGTAAGCCAGAAGGAGCAAATTGCTTATGACCTTCTGATGCAGAGTATCTCATCAGCACAAGCATATTCAACATCAAGCAATACCAGTAAATTTGCATCATCGACGTCATCGACATCCTCAACGTCAAGCAACAGTGGCACTGCTGCATCAGCAACTTCAACTGGCAGCGATGCCAGAATAATGAAACAGCTAATGGATATGACGCATGCTTACAGCAGCACTAACAGTAGTTCGAGTAGTTCCGGGTTATCGGTTACCGCCTAAGAGTGTATTTATGACGTTTTTGTTCACGGGGGTGGCACATCACCGTGAACAGTTGTTAGTTAGTTCTCATCCAGAAACTACCTAAGTTTCCAGCGCTGCAGCGACAACCTGGCGAAAATTTTAAAGTTGTACGCCAGTACCGCCGACATCAAGTAAGCCTTGAAGTGTTCCAAACTGCGCCAATGGCACTGATAGGGAAGGTTTCTTCCACCACCAAATTCAATAGCTGAACCAGCGTCCACGCTGTGGAACGAAGCTGCATCCACAGTTCCAGCACAATGCGTTTTTGCTGCCACAAATTGTTGATGCACCACCAGCGTTTCAGGTTGTGGAACAGCGGTTCGATGCCCCAGCGACGCGCATAAACTTGAGTTCATTAAGTTACCCTGACTATTTTAGTCAGGCCTGCCTGACAGACATCAGATTTTATAAAATGTTACACGTGGAGTCCTGCGCCGTTCTGCATTCTTTACCTGAGTTTACGCTTGGTTAACAGCACTTTACAGCACAGGGCATGAGAATGATTCCTGTATCAGTAGGCACCATGGCGGGAAAAACAGTGAGCCACAATGGAGTGTCCAATCTGTGAACGTGGCACAGCGCTGCAATTTTCTAAATCGCGCCTTGTAACCTGTATGCCATTTATTAACTTTCGAAACAACCGAAATGAATATCATATTTCTGATTTATGGTTTTTCATTTTGGTCACTTGGGTTTGTTGCCTTTCTTCAGCAACGTATAGGGAGTCGTTTCAAACTGTTCGGCATCATCTGGCTGCTGGCTGCTTTCGGCATAATACATGGTTCTCTGGAATGGATGGATCTCTGGACAATGTTGCTCGGTGTGAATCCTTACCTCAATGTTGTAAAGCCTTTTTTCATGCTGGTATCCTACCTTTTTCTCGTTGAGTTTGGACGCCGCCTCGTCAGAGATGCTCTTGCTCTGCACTCATCGCTTGCCAGATGGCTGCTTGATGCCTGTATCCATATTTTTCTTCTTGTTGGCATCCTGGTCGCTGTCTTCTTGTCCGACAGTTTCCTCACGGCGATGGTGATCTGGTTGAGATATTTGCTTGGATTTACAGGTTCAATGTTGGCAGGTATCGGTTTTCTGCTGTATTACCGTTTTTGCATTCAATCTGAGTTGAGGAAAGAACAAAATTTGACGGTCAAATATGCCTGTTATGCCGCTGCATTTGGCTTCATTACTTACGCTGTATTTGGAGGGTTGATGGTGCCCGGCGCACCATGGTTCCCGGCAAAATGGCTCAATCAGGAGAGCTTTCTGGCAGTGCTGGACATGCTTGTGCCATTGTTTCGCGCAGGCTGTCTGCTGCTGGTGGCAATTTCTGTCACGCACATACTGCTTGAGCTGCGCATCCACGAACTTAGCAACTCACGCTGCTAAAAACTTACTCAGTTTTGAAGGGGAGAACCCAAAAATAGACAAGGAAATTCCCACATCTGCGCGGTGTGTGGCATGAGGTAGGTCGTCAATAATAGACACCCATCGCCGATGGTGCTGAAAAACACCATCAAGACTGAAGAGTCCGTGTGAACTTATTGGGGTCTTAATTTTATTAAGTCGCGACCTTGTTGGAGACCGACGCCGAACCATCCAACGACCCCTGCTCAGCTGATAACAGTCGTTAAATTTTGACATGCGATCATCCGCAAATATAACAGAACCGGCAGCCGAAATTATATTTCCGTCAAAATTTGATTCCGACTATATTTGTCAGGTATTATAGCGGCCAATGTCGTTTTTGATGGACAACAGCCGTGCTGCAACTGAATTTCAATAATCGTTTCGTCAGCGAATTGCCCGGAGATGACTCCGGGATTGCCAAATCAAGGCAAACAAAGGGCGTCTGCTGGTCTGCCGTCAGCCCGACCCGGGTTGCGCGGCCTGCCCTGCTGGCCTATTCAGGCGAAGTGTTGCGCATCCTGGATCTGTCGGATGAAGATGCGCAGTCGGCCTCATTTTTGTCCGCTTTTTCCGGCAACTCGCTGCTTCCCGGCATGAATTCCTACGCCGCCTGTTACGGCGGGCACCAGTTCGGCAACTGGGCCGGGCAGCTGGGCGACGGCCGGGCCATCGCACTGGGCGAAGTGATCAACCGTAGCGGCGAACGGTGGGAGCTTCAACTCAAGGGTGCCGGCATCACACCTTATTCCCGCAACGCGGACGGTCGCGCGGTGCTGCGCTCCTCAGTCAGGGAATTTCTGTGCAGCGAGGCGATGCATCATCTGGGCATTCCCACGACCCGCGCGCTGAGTCTGATCACCAGCGGCGAGACGGTGATGCGCGACATGCTGTATGACGGCAATCCGGGACTGGAGCCTGGCGCTATCGTTTGCCGCGTTGCGCCCTCCTTCATCCGCTTCGGAAATTTCGAAATTCTGGCCTCCCGCAGTGAACATCAGTTGCTGCAACAGCTGATTGAATTTACCATCACGCGCGATTTTCCAGAAATAGATTTAAAATCAAATAATTACATTGAATCATGGTTCAGGCTAATCTGCGAAAGAACGGCCCGGCTGGTTGTGGAATGGCTGCGCGTCGGTTTTGTACACGGCGTGATGAACACCGACAACATGTCCATCATCGGGCTGACCATAGACTACGGGCCTTACGGATGGATAGATAATTTCGACCCGGGATGGACGCCCAACACCACCGATGAAGACTATCGGCGTTACACGCTGGCTCAGCAACCCGCTGTAGCGCGCTGGAATCTGGAGCGACTCGCCGACGCGCTGGCCACAGTCGCACCTTCCCGCGCCGTGCTGGACGGAGGGCTTGCGCATTTTGACAGCACGTTTCAGACGCAGTTAAGCACCATGCTCGCCGCCAAATTCGGCTTGCTGAAATGGACCGACGAAGATGCCGATCTGGTTGAAAGTGTTTTCGACCTGATGCAGCGTGCAGAAGTGGATATGACGGAATTCTTCCGCCGGCTTGCCGACATCAAACAGTCCGCGCCCGATTTAAACCAGTTGCGTAATTCGTTTTACCGGGAGGCGCTCTACCGGAATCACAGCGAATTGTTCAATACCTGGCTTGCGCGTTATGCCGTACGATTGTCCGCACAACAGGACACTGACGAAGCGCGCAAAAGCCGCATGAACCGGGTCAATCCGCGTTTCATTCTGCGCAACTATCTCGCACAGCAGGCAATCGAAGCGGCAACTGCCGGCGACACGAGCCAGATCAACAAGTTGATGGCAGCGGCACGCCATCCTTATGATGATAACATTCCGGCAGAACTGACAGCCAAACGCCCGGACTGGGCGATCAACAAACCGGGCTGTTCGATGCTGTCATGCAGCTCCTGACGGATAAAAACAAAATATATTATTAATCAAATACTTATCGAGGTTATCATGATGTTGTTCAAATTGATTCATCTGCTGTCTGTCGTCGTCTGGGTCGGCGGCATGTTTTTCGCCTATGTGGTGCTGCGCCCCGCGATCGTGGAAATACTCGAACCGCCGCAACGCCTGCGCCTTTGGGACTCGGTGTTCCGCCGTTTCTTCAACTGGGTCTGGTTAGCCATAGGCGCGCTGCTGATCAGCGGACTTTACATGATCGCCCTGTACGGCGGCATGGCGCACGTGGGCAGTTACGTTCATGCCATGCTGATGCTGGGATTAGTGATGATCGCCATCTACGGCCATGTGTTCTTCGGACTCTACCGCAAATTCAGCCAGCTGGTCGCAGCACAAAACTGGAAAGAAGCTGGAGAAATGCTGGGCAGGATACGCAAACTGGTCGCCGTCAATTTGTCGCTGGGACTGCTGACGATGGGCGTGGCGCTGATCGGCATGATGTGGGGATAGGCAAGCAATGTTGAGACGCTGCTGCCTATAACTTTGCCTTGACCAGCGTCTCCAGCCATTTCCGCTCGGCGTCATTGATTGGCTTTTCGATCACGCGCTCCGGCACCTCCCATATCACGACTTTCGGCGCGGATGAGCGGAAAGTTGAACCGCTGAAATAGGCCGTCGCTGCGCCTGAGAAATCGCCGCCATCCTTGGCCAGATTGGCCACTGATACGCCAAGATGATGTTCCAGAAACGGTACAAAGTTACTGTTTCTGGAATAAGACGTGCCGATCAGCGCGATCTCGGGCAGCCCCGCATCTCCAAATAAATCATCACTTGCAACAGCGACCGGACTCACGTTGGTGACTTGCGCCATTTCAACCTTGGGGCGCAAAAATCCCGGCAAACCGTCAAGACCCGCCAGATGCACCAGATCCCCGGGGCGCTCTGCACGGACAGGATTGAGCGTAACCGCGCCGTTGGGTGCGACGGTAGCCCAATGCAGCGCATTCAGTGCAGATGCGACTGCACCGGCCGAGGCATTCGCCCCGGCTTCATTCCAGTGCGTATCGGTGTGGTAATAACGCTCGCCCGGCATGGCGGACAAGGTGCTGGTCAAATCCAGCGTTTCAACGCCCTGCGCTGTTAACAAAGCCTGCCAGCTCACCACGCGACTCCCGAACATGCTCGCGCGGTTAAGGCCGCAAAGATGCGCACTTTCGATCCGCGTCTTGTCCGGCACCACTACCACCAGCAGTTTGATGCCGCGCTGCTGCAACCGGCTGTCAAGTTTTGCGGCCAGCATCGCCCTGAATCGGGCAGATTTCAGCCTGTCCGGGTGAACCTCCAGTTCATCGGACAGATACAGCCAGTCATCGCAACCGGCTCGTACACTTGGGCCAAGATCACCTATCAGATTCCACAAAATACCGCGCTCAATCCGGTTGAAGGCAGGTCCTAAAATAAAATGCTTATTAAGCAATTTGGTAAAGCGCCGGGTGGATTCACCGCTTAATATATTGGCGGAATCTTTCAACTCAAGCCACTCTTCAGGTGTTGCAGCTTTGAGCGAGATGGCAGACACCACCAGACCTGCAATTAACAGACAGGCGAATGCGATGGTCGGCAGGATGATCAGATATTTTCGACTTATCATGGCGTCCTCACCTGTCAAAACTGGAAGTACAGAAACGGCGGCGACTGCTGGCCTGTCAGCACGATCAGCGCATAGGCAAACGCCAGTGCCGGCCAGACTGAGCGCCAGATCGTGTTGCCGAATATCCACCATCCCGTTTGAGCATAGCGCGTCGCAGGATAAATGATGCACAAAATACCGATGATGAAGGATGCGTAAATCGTAGGTCGCAATGCCAATGCAACCGCATCCCCCATGCCTACGCCGTGCAAACCGAATTGACCGCCCCACATGGTCAATGCTTCAGCGAAATTCGCGGCCCTGAACACCGTCCACGCCAGCATCACCACAAAAAGTGTCAGCATGCGCGAAAATAAATCAGGCATGCTATAGCCACGCTCGTTAAAGGCACGCGCCGTACAGAGCGCGGCTCCGTGAATAATTCCCCAGATCAGATAGTTCCAGCTTTCCCCGCCATGCCACAGCCCGCCAATGGCCATGGTCAGCATCAGATTGATGTAAGTGCGTCGCTCGCCTGCACGATTGCCGCCCAGCAAGGAAATATACAGATAATCGCGCAACCAGGCCGACAGGGTCAGATGCCAGCGCCGCCAGAAGTCCTGTATGGAGATGGCAAGATACGGATTGTTGAAGTTAGGTTCAAACTTGAATCCCAGCATCAGCCCAAGGCCAATCGCCATCAGGCTATAACCGGCAAAATCAAAGTAGAGTTGTATGGTATAAGCGCCGCAGCCTATCCATGCATCGATCATGGTAGGTGCAGATTGCTTAAAGACCAGCGCCGCTAGCGGCGACAACGGATCGGCGATCAGCACCTTCATTGAAAAACCGACCATGAATTTGCGAACCCCGGATGCGAACTCTTCCGCCGAAAAAAAGCGTTCCCTGAGTTCTTTTTCGATCACCTTGTAACGAACGATAGGCCCTGCAATCAGATGCGGAAACATCGCGATATAGGCGCTGAAAAAGCTCAGTCGATATTGAGCCTTCACCACACCGCGTCGCACATCTACCAGATAGGAAGTCGCGTGCAGCACGGTAAACGATAATGCGATCGGCAGAATCACGTTCTGCCATACGATCAGCGGGTGCTCTGCTCCGCCGAACAGATCATTGATGGAGCGCACCAGCACATTGGCATATTTGTACCAGGCAAGGCTGGCCAGATTGATGATAATCGCAGCCGCCATGGTGCGCGTCTTGAGTTTTTCGGAAGTCGACCTGTCGATCAGTATCGCAGCCCCCCAGGTGATTATTGTCAAAAATATGATTAAAATCAAATATTTAGGAGTCCACCACGCGTAAAACAGCCAGCTGCCGAGCAGCATCGTATGATTGCGGAATCGTTGCGGCGTGAGGAAATAGAACGCGAAAAAAACCGGCAAGAAAAGCGTCAAAAATTCCAGGGACGCGAATACCATAAAAATTCGACTCCGAAATAATATTATTTAATAAGAGACCTGATTAGCGTTTGGCCTTTTTCGGCACTTCGCTTTTCCAGAGCGGCGGCGGTTCAGGCAGTGTCGTTTGGTTGTAATTCACAGCCAGTTCTGCAGCCACCTGTTGCAGCAGTATTTCAGCCTCGGCATTCTTACCCTGCCTGACCAGCGCATCAGCACGGTCAAGTTGCATGTGCGCCCAACATATTTTTTGCAACTTGGTCATGTCGGGCGTACGGGCAACGGGAGATACTCTTTCCAGCGCGTGCATGGCCTCCAGCCAGAGACGTTGGTCCGCATACAACTGGGCGCTGGCAAATAACGCATCGGGCAAGTCGGGGCTGGCCGCCAGCAGACTTTCTATCTGCGTACGCGCTTTTGTTAATTCGCCTGTAGCACGATATACTTGCGCAAGATCCAGACGCACTTTCAGACTCATAGGATTTCTTAACAGACTGTCTTCCAGAGCCGATTTGGCGGCGTCCTGATTATCCGCCACCCGATCCATACGCTGCGACGGGTCTGTGTCGCGCCCACGGCGCACAGTGCCATTCGACATCGGCTTAGGCTCACTCGCAACCAGCTTCAGCCTGATCTGAGCCGCAAGATCACTGCGTCCGCGATCTTCCCAGTACTGCGCGTTATCATCCAACTCCTGCCGTGACAGTTTAAACGGCGCCAGTGCCGGTTCCGGCTGACCTTGTCTGGTTTGATTTCCTGTGCCATTCGATGAACGTTCCGGCACACGCTTTGCATAATCACCGAGCGTTTGCGTGACGACCGGCTGAACCGTATTTCCTGATGCTCCCGCAGTTCTGCTCATCGCTGAAGTATTGACCTGTACAGCCGCCGGCTTAGGTTCCGCCTGTTTTACCTGATTGCGAATCTTGTCGGCCAGATCGCTGCGTCCCCGACTGTCCCAATACTTTGCCCGCTCAAGCAACTCTTGCCCGGAAGGATTGGTATTTGGCAGAAGCGGCCCGCCCTGCACTGCTTCTGAATTATTGGGTGGCGGTGACTTTGCAGAAAAATCCTGCTTAAAATAGCCGGGTAAGGCTTCAGATTGCTTCGCCAGCACGATATTCGACACCAGTACCGGCTTGCTGCTCATTGCAACTTCGGGTTTCACCGGTTCCGCCTGCTTCACAGTCCTGGTCACAACATCGCTCTTCGAAGCGTTCACCTGTACTGGCTGCTCGCGTATTAAAGGCTTGTCGTTAACATGCGACAATTCGTTTGTCGCGCTGATTTTTGTCGGTGGAAGCGGTGCGGCGTTTTCTGGCGCACTTAAAGGAATCGCAGTTTCATGGTCCCGGCGGATTTGATTTACAGCATTCTGGCCATGCTCGTCCGCATTTAAAGTTTGTTCTGGATTGGTAACAGGCTGGATTGACGGTGAATTCTCTCTCACGCCGCTTTGATAAAGATCAGCCCAGTCTTCAACTTGCTTTACTTTTCCACTCTGTTGATTTAACAGCGAATTATCCAAAACAGTACGATCCGCAGGTTCGGGCACAAGTGCAGCAACCGGTTCAGGTTCGGTAACAGGGCTTTGAGCCAAAACAGGTTCAGAGATTGCAGCCGCGACAGGCTCAACTACGGGTACAGGCTCAGCTATAGCCACAGATTCGGCAACCGGTTCAACTGCAGGTACAGGCTCTGCTATCGTCACAGGTACGGCGACCGTCTCAACAATAGTTGCGGCAACAGGTACTGCGACCGATTCTGCAACAGCTTCGGCAGGTACTGCAACCTGCACTGCGTACTCAACCGCCGCAGGTTCACGAACTGCAGCCGCAGTTTCGACTACGGGTTCAGCTACAGCTGCCGGTTCAACTACACTGGTCAGAACAGGCACCGATTCTACGACCGGCGCAGTAACCGGCTCAACGACAGCAGCGGGGACAGATTCTGCTATGGTTTCAACGACAGGCTCAACGGCGGGTACCGCTTCAACTATGGGTTCTGATACAGGTTCAGTGACCGGCTCAACTGCCGGCACCGGTTCAGCAACAGGTATTGCAACCGTCTCAACAGCGGGAGCGGCGGCGGCAGATTCAACAACCGGGACGGCGACAGGCTCAGCTACAGGTATCGCGACCGCTTCAACTACGGGTTCTGATACAGGTTCAGTGACCGGCTCAACTGCCGGCACCGGTTCAGCAACAGGCGCTGCAACAGGCGCTGCAACAGGCGCTGCAACAGGCGCTGCAACAGGCTCAACGGCGGGAGCGGCGACGGCAGATTCAACAACCGGGACGGCGACAGGTTCTGCTACGGGTATCGCAACCGCTTCAACTACGGGTTCTGACACAGGTTCAGTGACCGGCTCAACTGCCGGCACCGGTTCAGCAACAGGTATTGCAACCGTCTCAACAGCGGGAGCAGCGGCGACAGGTTCAACAACCGGTACCGCTTCAACTACGGGTTCTGATACAGATTCTGTAACCGGCTCAACTGCCGGCACCGGTTCAGCAACAGGCGCTGCAACTGGCTCAACGACAGCGGCGGGGGCAGATTCTGCTATGGGTTCAACGACCGATTCAACAATGGGTGTCTCGACGACAGGTTCGACAACCGGAACGGTAACAGGCTCAACTACCGGCTCAACTGTAGCAACAGGAACAGGTTCAACAACCAGTACAGCGGCGACAGGTTCGCCAACCTGAACGGCAACAGGTTCTGTTACAGGGGCCGGTTCAACAACCGGTGCAGTGACAGATTCTACGGCTGGCGCCACAACAGCGACGGATTCAACTGCAGCGGCAGCTTGTGACAATGCAGCTAAAGCTTCCGCATTATCCGGTTCAA
>JAPLQK010000057.1 GCA_026399735.1 Pseudomonadota bacterium | reverse complement strand
ATCCGCAATGATGATTTCCGCACTACGGGCCACCACAATCGCTTCACCGCGCAGGGTAGTTACCAGACGCATGTTAGGACTGTATTTCAGCACACCGTTCGACTTACCTTCAACCTGGCTGGCAACCACATTACGTGAAGCCGCACCACCGACGTGGAAGGTACGCATGGTCAACTGAGTACCCGGCTCACCAATGGATTGCGCTGCAATCACACCAACCGCCTCACCCACGTTAACCATCGAGCCACGTCCCAGATCGCGGCCGTAACACTTGGCACACAGACCGAAACGCGTTTCACATTTCAGTGGCGCACGAACCTCAACCTCGTCCACGCCGAGCGCTTCGATGCGTTCAACAGCTGTTTCATCCAGCAGGTAACCGACTTCATACAGGGTTTCACCTGATTCAGGATTAACCACATCGCGGCTCAGTACGCGACCTAAGATTCGTTCACGCAAGGCTTCGATGACTTCACCGCCTTCGACGATCGCTTTCATCATTGCGCCGTTGACCGTGCCGCAATCTTCTTCAACCACCACCAGATCCTGCGTCACGTCGACCAGACGACGCGTCAGATAACCCGAGTTCGCAGTTTTAAGCGCGGTATCCGCCAGACCCTTACGGGCACCGTGGGTGGAAATAAAGTACTGCAACATGCTCAGACCTTCGCGGAAGTTCGCGGTGATCGGCGTTTCGATAATCGAACCATCCGGTTTAGCCATCAAACCGCGCATCCCTGATAACTGACGAATCTGTGCAGCAGAACCACGCGCACCGGAGTCGGCCATCATGTAAATCGAGTTCAGCGACTCCTGCATCACCGGCTTGCCGTTCGCCATGCGAACTTCGCCGGTAATACGGTCAAGCACGGGCTCAGAGCTGAGTTGATCCATCATCGCCTTGGCCACCATATCACCGGTACGACCCCAGATATCCACAACCTTGTTGTAACGCTCGCCATCCGTTACCAGACCCGAGGTGTACTGGGTATGGATTTCCATGACTTCTTTTTCAGCTGCACCGATCAGATCCGCTTTTTCCGGCGGCATCAACATGTCATCGATACAGATCGAGATACCGGCACGTGTCGCATAGGTAAAGCCGGTGTACATCAGCTTATCCGCCATGATCACCGTGTCGCGCAGACCACATTGACGGAAGCTTGCGTTGATCAGCTTGGAAATCTCCTTCTTTTTCAATGCCTTATTGATCAAAGCAAACGGCAGTCCGGCAGGCAACACTTCGGACAGCAACGCACGCCCAACCGTTGTGTCATGACGAACCAGCTTTTCAACCAACTCACCGGCTTCATCCTTATGGAATTCCTTCAGGCGAACAATGACTTTAGCTTGCAAGTCGACTTCACGGGATTCATAAGCACGCGATACTTCGGCGATATTGGCAAACATCGAACCTTCGCCCTTGACACCGATATTTTCGCGAGTCATGTAGTACAGACCCAGCACGATATCCTGTGAAGGAACAATAATCGGTTCACCGTTCGCCGGGGACAGCACGTTGTTGGATGCCAGCAACAGGGTGCGGCACTCCATCTGCGCTTCCAGCGACAACGGTACGTGTACCGCCATCTGATCGCCGTCGAAGTCGGCGTTGAATGCGGTACAGACCAGAGGATGCAATTGTATCGCCTTGCCTTCGATCAGAATCGGTTCAAATGCCTGAATACCCAGACGGTGCAGTGTTGGTGCGCGGTTCAGCATCACCGGATGTTCACGGATCACTTCTTCGAGGATATCCCATACGACCGGCTCTTCAGCCTCGACCATGCGCTTGGATGCTTTGATTGTCGTAGCCAGACCCATCGCTTCCAGACGACTGAAGATGAACGGCTTGAACAGTTCCAGCGCCATTTTCTTCGGCAGGCCGCACTGATGCAGCTTCAGTTGCGGGCCCACCACGATCACGGAACGACCGGAGTAATCGACGCGCTTACCCAGCAAGTTCTGACGGAAACGACCGCTCTTACCCTTGATCATATCAGCCAGAGATTTCAACTGGCGCTTGTTCGCGCCGGTCATCGCCTTACCGCGACGGCCGTTATCCAGCAGTGAATCGACCGCTTCCTGCAACATGCGCTTTTCGTTGCGCACGATGATATCCGGCGCCTTCAGTTCCAGCAGGCGGCGCAGACGGTTGTTACGGTTAATCACACGGCGATACAGATCATTCAGGTCTGACGTTGCAAAACGACCGCCATCCAGCGGCACCAGCGGACGCAGCTCAGGCGGCAAAACGGGGAGCACTTCCAGCACCATCCATTGCGGCTTGATGCCGGATGCACAGAATGCTTCCAGCACTTTCAGTCGCTTGGCGTATTTCTTGATCTTGGTTTCAGAACCCGTTGCCTGCAAATCGGCACGCAAGGTTTCGATTTCATTCAACACATCCAGACCGCTCAGCAACGCGCGCACACCCTCGGCACCCATCAGTGCGGTGAATTCATCACCATATTCCTCAGTCTTGGCCAGATAGTCATCATCGGACAGCAACTGACCGCGATTGAGCGGCGTCATGCCAGGCTCAGTCACCACATAGGCTTCGAAATACAATACGCGTTCGATGTCGCGCAAGGTCATATCCAGCACCATACCCAGACGCGATGGCAGCGACTTCAGGAACCAGATATGTGCGACCGGGCTTGCTAGCTCAATGTGACCCATGCGTTCGCGACGCACTTTGGACAGCGTGACTTCAACGCCGCACTTTTCGCAGATCACACCGCGATGCTTCAGACGCTTGTACTTACCGCACAGGCACTCGTAGTCCTTGACCGGTCCGAAGATCTTGGCGCAAAACAGGCCGTCACGCTCAGGCTTGAAGGTACGGTAGTTGATGGTTTCAGGCTTTTTGACTTCGCCATAGGACCATGAACGAATTTTTTCAGGTGATGCAAGACCAATCTTGATCGCATCGAATTCTTCTTTTTGTGTGACCTGCTTGAACAAATCTAACAATGACTTCATGTGTAACTCCTAAAACTGGTGAGTGGTAGGTCGGGATTGATCCCGACACTGGCGCTTAGTCGGGCCAAGGCCCGACCTACTCTCTATAATTAGTTACGCTCCAAATCCATATCGATGGCCAAGGATCTGATTTCCTTGATAACCACATTGAATGATTCCGGCATACCCGCATCAATCTTGTGATCGCCCTTGACGATGTTCTCGTAAACCTTGGTACGACCAGCAACGTCATCTGATTTAACAGTCAACATTTCCTGCAAGGTATACGCAGCGCCGTAGGCTTCCAGCGCCCACACTTCCATTTCACCGAAACGCTGGCCACCGAACTGAGCCTTACCACCCAGCGGTTGCTGTGTAACCAGGCTGTATGGGCCAGTCGAACGCGCGTGCATCTTGTCATCAACCAGGTGATGCAGTTTCAGCACATGCTTGTAACCGACAGTAACCGGGCGATCGAACGCTTCACCGGTACGACCGTCATGCAAAGTCGTCTGGCCCGACAGCGGCAAGTCGGCCAACGCCAGCATGTACTTGATCTCTTCTTCAGATGCACCGTCGAATACCGGCGTTGCGAAAGGTACACCCTTGCGCAGGTTGCGGCACAACTCGATGATTTCATCGTCATTAAATGATTTAAAATCAACAGACTGGCCATTATTATTGTTATAGATCTTGTCGAGGAATCCGCGCAACTCGGTGATCTTGGCATTTGTCTGCAGCATCTGATCGATCTTCTTACCCAAACCGTTTGCCGCCCAGCCCAGATGCGTTTCAAGAATCTGACCGATGTTCATCCGCGAAGGAACACCCAGCGGGTTCAACACCACGTCCACCGGTGTGCCATCCGCCATGTAAGGCATATCTTCAACCGGTACGATGCGCGAGATCACACCCTTGTTACCGTGACGACCCGCCATCTTGTCGCCTGGTTGCAGACGGCGCTTGACCGCTACGTACACCTTGACCATTTTCTGCACCCCGGCTTGCAGCTCGTCGCCCTGGGTCATCTTTTTCTTCTTCAGTTCAAACGCAGCGTCGAATTCAATACGTTTCTGGGCCAGACCATCCTTGACCTGTTCCATTTGCGCAGCGACTTCATCGTCCGACACGCGAATGTCAAACCACTGATGATGCTCGACACTGGACAGATAGGCTTGAGTGAGCAAAGCACCCTTGACCAGCTTCTTCGGGCCACCGTTGGCAGCCTTATCAAGCAACAGCTTTTCCAGACGGGTAAAGGCATCGCTTTCAACGATACGCATCTGATCCCCCAGATCCTTCTTGTAACGGTTCAGTTCGTCATCGACGATCTGCTGTGCACGACGGTCGCGCTGCAATCCTTCGCGGGTGAACACCTGAACGTCGATCACCGTACCGGAACTGCCGGCTGATACGCGCAGACTGGTGTCCTTAACATCGGACGCTTTTTCACCGAAAATTGCGCGCAGCAATTTTTCTTCCGGTGTCAGTTGCGTCTCGCCCTTAGGCGTCACCTTACCGACCAGCACGTCGCCTACGGCCACTTCAGCGCCGATATGCACAATACCGCAATCGTCCAGACGTGCTAACTGCACTTCGGACAGATTAGGAATATCACGGGTGATTTCCTCAGTACCCAGCTTGGTGTCGCGTGCGACAACCGTCAATTCTTCGATGTGAATCGAAGTGAAACGATCCTGAGCGATGATGCGTTCTGAAATCAGAATCGAATCTTCGTAGTTGTAACCATTCCAGGGCATAAACGCGACCAGCACGTTCTGACCCAGCGCCAGCTCGCCCATATCGGTCGATGCACCGTCAGCCACCACGTCACCGCGGGCGATCACATCACCCACCTTGACCAGCGGACGCTGATTGATATTGGTGTTCTGATTGGAACGGGTGTACTTGATCAGGTTGTAGATATCGACACCGACTTCGCCTGCAGTGGTTTCTTCGTCGTTAACGCGAACCACGATACGAGCCGCATCCACGTAGTCGATACGACCGCCGCGAACTGCCTGTACTGCAGTACCTGAATCGAGCGCAACGGTGCGTTCAATACCGGTACCGACCAGCGGCTTTTCTGCGCGCAGGCAAGGTACTGCCTGACGCGACATGTTGGCACCCATCAACGCGCGGTTCGCATCGTCGTGTTCCAGGAACGGAATCAGACAGGCTGCAACCGACACCACCTGGGATGGCGATACGTCCATGTAATTAATGGTATCAGGCGCTGCCAGCACGAATTCGTTATGGCGGCGTGCAGACACGATGTCATCCGTGAAGTGCCCCTTCTTGTCCAACTCGGCATTCGCCTGAGCGATGGTATAAGTGCTTTCTTCGATCGCAGACAAATAATCAACGTCATTGGAAACTTTACCATTGGTCACCTTACGATACGGTGTTTCGATGAAACCGTATTCGTTGGTGCGTGCATACAACGCCAGCGAATTGATCAGACCAATGTTCGGACCTTCCGGTGTTTCGATCGGGCATACGCGACCGTAATGGGTCGGATGCACGTCTCGAACTTCGAAGCCTGCGCGTTCACGCGTCAGACCGCCGGGTCCCAAGGCTGAAATACGACGCTTGTGCGTCACTTCTGACAGCGGATTGGTTTGATCCATAAACTGCGACAACTGACTGGAACCAAAGAATTCCTTGATCGCAGCTGAAATCGGCTTGGCGTTGATCAGGTCATGCGGCATCAGATTATCCGCTTCAGCCTGACCCAGACGTTCCTTGACTGCGCGTTCAACGCGAGCAAGACCGACGCGGAACTGGTTTTCAGCCAACTCGCCCACCGCGCGAACGCGGCGATTGCCCAGATGATCGATATCGTCGATTTCACCGCGACCATTGCGCAATTCAACCAGAATCTTGACGACGGCAACGATGTCTTCGTTGGACAGAATCGGCGAACCGGTCAATTCATCGCGACCAACGCGACGGTTGAACTTCATACGGCCGACGACGGACAAATCGTAGCGCTCTTCACTGAAGAACAGACCGTTAAACAGTCCTTCTACCGATTCTTCGGTTGGTGGCTCACCAGGGCGCATCATGCGATAAATTGCAACGCGCGCAGTCCACTTGTCGGTGGTTTCATCGGTGCGCAGCGTTTGCGACATGTAAGCACCCTGATCGAGATCATTGGTGTACAGCGTGTGCAACTTAGCGATATTGGCTTCCTGCAACTTGCGCAGCAATTCTTCGGTCATCACATCATTGGCATTTGCAATGATTTCGCCGCTTTCCTTGTCGACGACATTGTTGGCGACCACACGGCCCAACAGAAACTCATCGGAAACAGCCAGTTTGTCGATACCCGCTTCCTGCATCTGACGGATATGGCGAACGGTAATACGCTTGTCCTGAGCTACGATCGTCTTGCCGGACTTGTCCAGAATGTCAAAGCGCGCGATTTCGCCGCGCAGACGTTCGGCAACGACTTCAAACTGAATCCCGCCCTTCTTGCCCAACTGGAAGGTATCAAACTCGTAGAACATGGCGAGCATGTCTTCATTGCTGTAACCCAACGAGCGCAGCAGAATCGTGACCGGCATTTTGCGGCGACGATCGATACGGAAGTAAACGTAATCTTTTGCGTCGAATTCGAAATCCAGCCATGAACCGCGGTAAGGAATGATACGAGCAGAAAACAGCAACTTGCCGGAAGAATGCGTTTTTCCCCGGTCATGCTCAAAGAACACACCAGGGGAACGATGCAACTGGGAGACGATGACGCGCTCGGTGCCGTTGATCACGAATGAACCGGTATTGGTCATCAAAGGCATTTCGCCCATGTAGACTTCCTGCTCCTTGACTTCTTTGACAGTCGGCTTGGAGGCTTCCTTATCCATGATGGTCAGACGGACGCGTGCGCGCAGTGGCGATGCGTAGGTCAAACCGCGCTGCTGACATTCTTTCACATCGAACGCAGGCATTCCCAGCATATAGCTGACAAAATCCAGTCTGGCATTCTTGGAATGGCTTTCAATCGGAAATATTCCGTTAAAAGCAGCTTGCAAGCCTTCATTCTTGCGTTTATCAGGCGCTGTTTCAGCCTGTAAAAATGCCGCAAAGGCTTCCAATTGGGTGGATAAAAGGAAAGGAACCGGCAAAGCACCGATTCGCTTGCCGAAACTTTTACGAATACGTTTTTTTTCGGTAAAAGAATAGCTCATATAATCTCCACGACTAGGCAAAAAGACAGGGGGCGAGAAGCCTGAAATCAGACTCACCGTCCATTAGCTTCTTAAAGCGCCAAAAGGCTGACGGTAAGCCGTCAGCCTTTTGACAACACGATGTATTACTTGACTTCAGCGGTAGCGCCGGCTTCAATCAGTTGCTTGGCAACTGCATCAGCATCAGCCTTTGAAATACCTTCTTTAACAACCTTAGGTGTTGCATCAACCAGATCCTTAGCTTCTTTCAAGCCCAGACCGGTGATAGCGCGAACAGCCTTGATGACGCTAACCTTGTTGTCGCCAATGGCGGTCAGGAATACGTCAAATTCAGTTTGTTCAGCAGCGGCAGCAGCAGGACCCGCAGCAGCAGGACCCGCAGCAGCAACAGCTGCAGATACGCCAAACTTTTCTTCCATTTGTTTGATCAGTTCTGACAATTCCAGCACAGTCATCGCAGCGACTGCATCCATCAATTCAGCATTAGTAATAGCCATATTGTTCTCCGTGTTCAGTTAATTCAAAAATTTAAACAGCTTCAGCAACGACTTCAGCAGACGCTTCAGCGGTTACTTCAACAGGTGCATTCGCATCGCGAATCGCAGCCAGCGTGCGTACGAACTTCGCAGTCGTAGCATTCATGGTTGCCATCAACATGGCGATCAACTCATCACGACTTGGTGTAGCTGCCAGTACAGCAACTTGTTCCGCAGACATCAGGGAACCTGCCATAGCGCCGGCTTTAATCACCAACTTCGGGTTTGTTTTGGCAAAATCGTTCATCACTTTTGCAGCAGCGACAGCGTCAGCACTCATGCTATACACAAGAGGGCCTACCATGCTGTCAGCTAACGCTTCAAATGATGTACCTTGTACCGCGCGACGTGCCAATGAGTTTTTCAACACATGTAGATATACACCGGATTTACGTGCAGCTGCACGCAATACAGTAATATCGGCAACTTTGATGCCACGGTACTCTGCCAAAACGATGGTTTGCGATTGCGCCACTTGTGCACTTACTTCCGCTACCACAGCTTGTTTTTCTTGCAGATTGAGACTCAAGTCTTCCTCCATTATCCGGAATGCATCAGATACATTCCATCATTTACAACAGCGACCATGAGTCAGGAGAACAACCATTCCTGCTCGCGGGCACACCATCTGCGTGGGCTTGAGTAAACCGAAAACAATAAACTTGTTATCAATCAACACTCAACTGTATTTAAGCCTTTCGGCACCTACGGTCTTTGATGCTGACAACCGCCAGCAGTGCAAAGATAAAAGGCAACATGGCTAAAAAGCCCTGTCGCCAGATTTGAAACCTTAAGCGGCAAACGTAGACTGATCTACGCGAACACCAACGCCCATCGTACTGGACAAAGACACCTTCTTCATGAAGACACCTTTTGATGTTGCCGGCTTAGCTTTAGCCAGCGCATCGATCAATGCAAGCAGGTTTTCACGCAATGCTTCAGGCGCGAATGAAGCGCGGCCGATCGTACATTGAATAATACCGTTCTTGTCGTTGCGATACTGAACCTGACCGGCCTTCGCATTGCGAACAGCACCTGCCACGTCGGCAGAAACTGTACCCACCTTAGGATTAGGCATCAGACCGCGAGGGCCCAATATCTGACCGAGCTGACCAACCAGACGCATCGCATCAGGACTGGCAATCACGACGTCAAAATTCATCTCGCCCTTTTTGATGGCTTCAGCCAGATCATCGAAACCAACGATATCAGCACCAGCAGCTTTAGCTTCTTCAGCTTTGGCGCCTTGTGCGAATACGGCTACGCGTACTGTTTTACCCGTGCCGCGCGGCAATACGACTGAACCGCGTACCAACTGGTCAGATTTACGTGCATCGATACCCAGATTAACTGCAACGTCGATCGATTCATCGAATTTTGCAACTGCGTTTTCTTTAACCAGTGACAGTGCATCAGTCAATGCATACATCTTGTTGCGATCGACTTTAGTTGCAATTGCTTTATAGCGCTTAGACATTATTCGCCCTCCACTGTGATACCGATACTGCGCGCGCTGCCTGCAATGATGCGAACAGCCGCATCCATGTCAGCTGCGGTCAGATCCGGCATCTTGGTTGTTGCAATTTCTTCAGCTTGCTTGCGGGTCAGGTGACCCACTTTAACTGTATGCGGTGTCGCGCTGCCCTTTTGAATTCCCACAGCCTTCTTGATCAGAATGGTTGCAGGAGGCGTCTTCATAATGAAGGTGAAGCTCTTGTCAGCAAACGCGGTGATGACCACCGGGATTGGCAAACCGACTTCTACGCCCTGGGTTGCGGCGTTAAACGCCTTACAAAATTCCATGATATTCAAACCACGCTGACCCAGTGCCGGGCCAATCGGTGGACTTGGATTTGCTTTACCAGCCGGAACTTGCAGCTTGATATAGCCTATGACTTTTTTTGCCATGTTACTCTCCTGTCAAACGGGTAAACGAGACTCATGTCTCTCCCCAAATACGAGAAACAGCGAACGGGAAACCTCGCTTGCATTCATTGCAAGCAACGTCTCCCATATCTGCTTCCCACTTTTTTAGCCTTTTTCTACCTGACCAAAATCCAGCTCTACCGGTGTTGCGCGACCAAAAATCGTCACCGCAACCCGTATCTTATTCTTGTCGTAATTAACTTCTTCAACCATGCCGGTAAAGTCTGTGAACGGGCCTTCTTTGACACGCACAGCCTCACCCACTTCAAACAACACTTTAGGCCTTGGTTTTTCAACACCCGCCTGCATTTGCTGCATGATAGTCTGAACTTCTTTTTCGCTGATCGGAGTTGGTCGCATTGCAGAACCACCCAGGAAACCGGTCACTTTAGGTGTATTTTTCACCAAATGCCATGATTCGTCGGTCATTTCCATCTCGACCAGCACGTAGCCCGGGAAAAACTTACGCTCAGAAGTGACCTTTTGACCACCCTTAAGCTCGACAACTTCTTCAACCGGAACCAGGATCTGACCGAACTTATCCTGCATTCCCTCGCGTTGAATACGCTCAGCCAATGCGCGCGAAACACTCTTCTCAAACTGCGAGTACGTGTGAACAACATACCAACTCATCGCCATTATTCAACCCGCCCCATCAGCTTATTTACCATCGTCATCAAACTGGCATCAACCAACCACAGAAACAATGCCATGGTTATAGCGAACAATATTACCACTCCGGTTGTTTGCAGCGTTTCTTTACGCGTAGGCCATACCACACGCTTGGCTTCTGCTACAGAGTCGCGACCGAACGCAATAAATCTACGTCCGGAATCACTTGTAGAAGCCACTCCCGCCGCCAACAAAATACCGATCAGCACTGAAAGCAGTCTCAGCACTGCAGCACTGTCGTGCAGGTAGTAGTAGCCTGCAATACCTGCCACAACCAACAGGAATGCAATTAGCAACTTAAGTTTATCCGACATGCTGTTCCGATTAACGATTACATACTATTTGGCAGGCCAGGAGGGTTTCGAACCCCCAACCCTCGGTTTTGGAGACCGATACTCTACCAATTGAGCTACTGGCCTATAACTTAAGAAGGGAGAAGAGACAAGGATTACACCAATGAAGGGGGAAGCGTAAAGAGGGAAGAGTAAAACCGCATACTTGCCGTCACCCTTCTCTCTTCTCCCTTTACCCTTCTCGTTTAGCCCTTGGTCCCTTCACCCTTCACATTCTTTTTACTCGATTACTTTTGCAACCACACCCGCGCCAACAGTACGACCGCCTTCGCGAATCGCGAAACGCAGACCTTCTTCCATCGCGATCGGGTTGATTAGCGCAACAGTGATGCTGACGTTGTCGCCTGGCATAACCATTTCGGTACCTGCCGGCAATTCAACTGCGCCAGTCACGTCA
>JAPLQK010000071.1 GCA_026399735.1 Pseudomonadota bacterium | reverse complement strand
ATCCAATAGCTGCCTGAACTCGGCCCTGTCGTATCCCAGATGAGCCGCGATATCGCCGAGCAACGCCTCTTCCGCGGGATGGAAATGCCCGTCCGCCAGCGCCATCACAATCAGATACACCAGCAACACCTGCTTCAGATTCTTCGTGTTGCCGCAAATGTCCACGAACCGTTTGCAGGTCGGCGCAATGTCGAACGCGGGATCCGCCCCCTGCTTGAACCAGACAATGGCCTGCTGGCGATGCTCCGCCGTCATGCCCAGTTTTTGCATGAACTGCTCAACATGCGCAATTTCATCCTGAGAGACAACCCCGTCGGCCTTGGCCAGTTTACCCATGGAAATAAACACTGTTTCCAGGAAAACGCCCTGACGCAACGCATTCTGCAACGGGTTCATCGCACCCAGGCCATACGCCTTCATGCGATCAAAGAACGATCCGACGAACAGACCCAACAGCGCACCGAAGAACCCGAAAAAATAATAACCTGCAATAAAACCGATGAGTTTTAACAAGGCAACTCCATAGAAAAGTTTATGACACCGCTGTGACGCATTGTACCAACTCCCGCATCATTTTTTCGCCTTATCAAGGACATCGAATACAAACCCTCGCTTACACAAACGCCGGCCGGCAATGATATGATGGATCATGACAGGCAATAAAATATCCGATGGCCCGCATAGCCCGACTTTCCGGGATGGGCGCATGACTGATTTCAATTCACACGGGCTTGTGCTGGCGGCGAGTCTGCTGCTTGCCGCCTGCGCCATTGCACCAGTTCCACCGCCTGCACCGGTATCGCTGCCTGCGCCCCCCGCATTACCGACTCCCACCGCCACTTTTAACCAGAGCAAATGGGAGATGCTGCCCGACTGGCAAACGCTCGATCTGTCGCCCTCGCTGCCAGCCCTGCTGCAAAGCTGCCGTGTGCTGAAAGATCGTCCGCACTGGCAGGAAATATGTTCACGCGCCGTGCAATTATCTCCGGCCGACAGCAATGCCTTGCGCACATTCTACGAGAACTGGTTCACCCCCTATCAGGTACGCAATCCGGATGGCAGCGATCAGGGGATGATCACCGGTTACTACGAACCCAAACTGTTCGGCAGTCGCAACAGATCGGCGCGCTTTTGCCATCCGCTTTACGCTGTCCCCGGCGACATGCTCACCATTGATCTGGGCGAGCAGTACCCGCAGATCAAGGATTTGCGGCTGCGCGGACGTCTGATTGGCCGCCGCGTCGTGCCCTATTACAATCGTGCAGAAATCGACGCAGGTGCAAAATCGTTCAAGGCGCTGTTCTGGGTGGACAGTGCGCTCGACCTGTTCTTTTTGCAAGTCGAGGGTTCGGGGCGCATCGAATTGCCGGACGGTCGTCTGGTAAAAGTCGGCTATGCCGATCAGAACGGCCATCCCTATGTTTCTATCGGCAGAAAACTGGTCGAAATGGGCGAACTCAGGCTGGAAGATGCGTCCATGCAAGGCATCAGAAACTGGGCAAAAAATAATCAGGACAAACTGCCTGCCCTGCTGGAGCAGAATCCGAGTTACGTATTTTTCCGCGAACTGACTGGAAAATCGCCGGCGGCGCTGGGTGCGCTGGGCGTGCCGTTAACCGAACAATTCAGCCTGGCGGTCGATGCGCGCATCATTCCGCTGGGGACGCCGGTATTTTTATCCACCACTTACCCAGACGACAATGCAGCGCTTAACCGTCTGATGCTCGCTCAGGATACCGGGGGGGCAATCAAGGGTGCGGTACGCGCAGATTTCTTCTGGGGTTTCGGTGAAAGCGCCGCCAACCGGGCCGGAAAAATGAAGCAACGCGGACGAATGTGGGTACTATTTCCCACGGGGGCCAAGCCGCCCCAAAGCGTAGTTAGTTTTTAATTTATCAATACAATCAATACGTTATATACATTTTTCATGAGAAATAATGCAATTATCTGCTGCGGCAGCGCCGCTCTCCTCCTCTGCTGTACATTCGCAGCGGCTGAACCCGGAATAGAAACCAACACAAAAACACAGGCGCTTGCCAGCGTGCATACCCACGAGGAAGAGACCGCCCGCATCAGACGGCATCATTTAAAGCGCCTGGACGACAAACTGACAATTGAACCCAGGGTTCTGGAAGCCGGATGCAAGTATGAATCTGAAATTTCAACCCGGCCGCCGGCAAAACACGTTGCACTGACCTTTGATGACGGTCCCGATCCTGTTCAGACCGAGTACATCCTTGAGATATTGAAAAAATACAAGCTGTCTGCCGCCTTTTTTATGATCGGCGAAAAGTCGCGGCAACACCCTGAACTGGTTGAAAAAGTCCATGCTGCCGGCCATCAGATTATCGGCAATCATTCCTGGGATCACCCCAATTTTCACGACATTTCTGTTGAGGAGCAGACAAATCAGGTTCTGCGCAATGAAACCCAGTTAGCCGATGCGCTTCAACCCAGAATGTTTCGTTATCCGTATGGAAATTCGTCCTGCGAGACCAACGAACTGGTGCGCACCCGGGGGTACAAGATAGTAGGCTGGCATGTGGATTCCTGCGACTGGGCATTTGAAAAAACCGGTTCGGTCGATGTCAAGGAAGCCATTTCATGCGGCGTTATTCCGCAAAACCATAGCGACTATGTCGAACATGTGGTGTCTGCCGTGAGGGCGCGTAACGGCGGTATTATCCTGATGCATGAGATTCATCCGAATACGCTGAAGAAACTGGAAGAAATTATTACGAAATTGCTGGCAGACGGTTTTGTGTTCGGCACGATTCTGGACGAGGACTTTGCCCAGTCGCTGCGTTAACCGAAAACCACAGGCGCTGCCTGAACAGCATAACCGGCACAGGGAGCGGCTTCCGGGCGCGTTCACCCAACCGTAATGTCGTTTTCCGGGATGGTTTCCACTGACAAAAAATGCGGGGTGTCATTGCAGGCCAGCGTAAAGAACTGATCCGCCGGCAACGGCCTGCTGTATGCGTATCCCTGGCCGATATCACAAGCCATCGCCCGCAGGGAATTTTCCAGACCGGCTGATTCTATTCCTTCGGCCACCACCTTCAGCCCGAGGTTATGAGCCAGTTGGATGGTCGATTTAACAATCGCGAAACTGCCCGACTCGGTATGCAGACACCTGACAAAACTCTGATCGACTTTGATTTCATTTACTTTCAGATTTTTCAGATATGAAAGCGATGAATACCCAGTACCAAAGTCATCAATCGACAGTTTAAATCCAATTTTGTGCAATTGATCTATCGTATCCATCACCACTTCGGGAAGATCGGCAAAAGCACTCTCGGTAATTTCAAGCATTACGCTATCTGCGGGAATGGCAAATTCCACCAGCAACTTTTGCAGATCGGCAATTAATTCGGGATCGATCATGTTGCGGGCAGAGAGGTTGATTGAAACCGTAATCTCCAGTCCCTGCGATCTCCATTTGACCATTTGCGAAAATGCTTCACGCAAAACCCAGGCCGTGAGGGGTTTTATCAGCCCGGAACCTTCGGCAACCGGAATAAATTCATCAGGTGGAATAAATATGCCGTCGGCATTTTTCCACCTGACCAGCGCCTCGGCACCGATTATCCCGCCGGTACGCATATCCACCTGAGCCTGAAAATACAGGCACAATTCCTTATTGTCCAGCGCTTCCCTGAGTTGTCCGTACAAAAGATGCCGCTTGATAAACAACTGTCCCAGCTTGTTATCGAAGATTGCCAAATCGGTCCTGGAAGCGCTCGCCTGCAACATGGCCTGCCCGGCCTTGCGCAGCAGATCTTCAGCCTCCAACGAATGGTCCGGGAAAATTGCAACGCCTACCGTGTGCTCTATATGTACCGGATAGCCTTCAAAGTGATAGGTTAACTGAAAATCGCCAATGGCCTTCCTCACCATATCGGCGGTAATCTCCCTGTGGTCGAGCTTATAAAAATAGCTAAACTCATCCCTGCGGGCACGGGACAGGTGCCCCTTCTCAGCCGCACTGCCCAGCAGCGAGTTGGCAATGCCCTTTATCAGGGAATCAGCAGACTTTTGTCCCAGAATATTGGAAATTTCAAAAATTCTTTCCAGACGCAAATTAATGACAACGATCGACTGACGCTGCGTATCACAGACCTCTATCGCAGAAGACAAATCCTGCAACAGGCTCACACGATTTGGCAGCCCCGTAGTTTGATCGTGCAGCGCCAGAAATTCCAATTTATCAAGGTATTCGCGCGCCTTTGCGGTATTGGCCTGCACGCGTTCATGCAGCTTGGCTTCGAACCGGGAGCGAACCAGATTGAATGCCGCTGCAATTGTTGAATAAAACAGCATTGCAACGGAGATCTGCCCTGAATAGGCAGCACTGTAGAAATGCGAATGGGGAACTAAAAACGCGAGACGCAGCGCAGCGCTCATAACAGCGATCCATACAAAACAGTACAACCAGCCGCTCCTTTGACCTTTAAGCAGGAATGCCAGAAAAGGAAAAGTAAATACCCACAATATCCCGCTACCTTCCAGACCACCGAAAACTGCCAGCGCTACGGTAATTAGAATGCCGTAAATCAGTATTAAACGCTCGGAAAATGAAACCCACTCGTCATATCTCGGCAATACAAAGACCGGCAACAGAAGGCTTGCACACACACCTTCCGCGATACCCAGTTGCGGGTATCCAAAGACAAATAAATTAAGCATTGAAAAAAGCAGTGTGGCAGGAAGGGAGATCGCCAGTGAAATGACAATAAATTTGCGTCGGTCTTCCACCGTGACGACGTCTTTTAAATAAAACCCAAAAATTCTGGATAAGAACGAGACAAATATATTGAACACTTTCAAAGTTCCATTCTTCAAGGAAAATGGCTCAGAACCATTCTGAACCGGTGTATTTCATCCCCCCTTATCAATCAGGGCCTGATTTCTCCATATGATCTGCAACCTGTTTCTTTGCCCGGCTGCTTCAAAAATGTCTGCCGGCGTAATGGACAGCCTGGAAAAAAATATGCCCATAAATGCGTGTTTTTTCGGTTGCAACCCAAGAAAACTGTGAACGCTCTTGAAACAGTAGTAAACAAATTCGGAGCAGCTGAAACGATGTGCGGTTTTAATATCGTTAAACTGAAAATCATAACAGGAGCCTATCTTTCCCAGAGCGGAATCGTGAATCGCATTGACAACGCGCCCCTTCTCCACAACCAGTCCGGCTTGCAACTGACTGTTAATCGCCTGCCCGTCTTCGGACAAGGTGGCAAGCGTCTTATTATTAAAGTCGTCACCAAGCAACTGAAGCCTGTCAGGCAGCCGCAGCACCGCCAGATAATCGCAACGCGAGAACGTCAATATATCTTCTACAAAAATGCCTTTGGACATTGCATGGACGACCATTTGTTTACCCGTCTGAAAGTAAGCCGGATTGTTGCGCACCGCCTGTTTTTGTTCCATACCGGCCTCTTGCCAGACACCGGATTCATCAACCACTTTCAACCTGCGTGCGGCAACGATCTGGTCCTGCGGCGCAGTCAATTCCCCCAAATAGAGTGCCGCATGAGAAAAATATTTCCCCGAGCCTTGAGCGCCGCCCGACAGACTGATCAACTTGCCATCCAGATAACCATC
The DNA here is from genome assembly GCA_026399735.1 of Pseudomonadota bacterium. Lineage (GTDB taxonomy): Bacteria > Pseudomonadota > Gammaproteobacteria > Burkholderiales > Gallionellaceae > Gallionella. Next base: position 24,511 of record JAPLQK010000071.1, on the reverse strand, counting down.
ATATCCGCGCAGCAAAATATCGCCCGGCTGCAGAGCGCCGTCGATCAGATGGCGAATTTCATACCCCCTGAGCTGATATGAGCCGGGATCTTCCACCAGACACAGCGGCGAGGTGAAATACTTCAACGTCCCCACCCATGCAATAAACTGATCGATCCTGGCGTCTGTCCATCCGGTGAACCCGGTATATTTACGATAGGGGTTCTCTTTGACCGAAACAGACTTGCTGGTTGCCAACAGAATAGCCAGCGCCGGCACTCCCAACAGATACCAGCGATATCCGGGTATTGCCGCATCAAACAGCCATAACGGCACAAGCAGCACCAGTACTATCATCAACAGGCGATACGTCGCGAATATCAACCCGGCGACCACCGAAACCAGCACCAGCCCCAGTTTTTCCGAAAATGCAAGCATCGACACTCTCCCTTCATCAGGATCGACTTATTTTTATCATCCGCATGGTTTGCGACAAATCCTTCGTATCAATGATTCGATAGCGCATTCTGTCCGAATCATCGTCGGTGCAGGTCGTCGACCCGCCATCGAGCGCAAGTGGAATACCGTATTTCTGGCTCTCTGAACTGCTGTCAAGCCCGTGATGCATATGACCGAAACACAGCACCTGAACCCGATCACGGACTATCTGGCAGAGTGAATAGGCATCCTTCAGGCGACGAAACGGACGGGTCAACCACGCAAACAGATGCAGCAGCGGATTTTTGTCGCCTACATCGGGCATAACGCTGTAACCGTAATAGAAGGGGTGATGATGCAGGTACAGGATCACGAATTTGCCGCGAACACGGTCGAGCATACAGTTTAATTTATCCAGCTGGACCGAACCCAGATACCCCTCGGCAAACCAGCGCTCCCAAAAGCCTAACTCGGCTTCATTGGAATCCATCCCGATAAAAACGCAGTCGTCCACTTCATGCATCACCGGGAAATCGGCCTGTTCGCCCTGAAAAATATATGAGGAAAAATCCCGAAGGAACACGGCGGCATCAGCCCTGTCGATCTTGAGTTTATCCCCGTAGTCGTGATTGCCGGGGCACATCAGGATGCAATAGCCGCATGCCTCAAGGCGTGCCAGTATCTTTTTTGCCGCCAGCCTGTTGGCATCCATAGCTGCATCGATCAGATCACCGGTGTGCAGGACGACACAACGGGACGGCTCATCAGGCGGATTGGCAATCAAATCATCCGCCACAGCATTAAAACGGGAGAGATTGCGCTCAAATCCGATATGCGTATCGCTGATATGAATAATCCTCACGTTCGCTGCTCCCTTGATTGGGCAAGCTGTTCAGTGCCGAATTCTGAGAAAACACGCTTTGACTACGATACTACCGACCGTCACCAACGGACATTTCTGATTCTACGCTCGGACTTTCCTTAAATCTATTAGAATATAATTCCTCTGGCAGATCGCCTGAATCGCCGTTTTAATCACGACCCTATTTAACCCGCCCATGTTCTCAGGATATATTACAGCCAGCGCTATACTTGCAGCTGCAATCATGACAAATGGCGCCCTTGCCGCCGGCGGTTTCAGTCTGGTTGAACAGGGCGGTCTTGGCAACGCCTATGCCGGCGGTGCTGCCGGCGCCCAGGATGCCAGCACCATCTATTACAACCCGGCCGGCATGTCACGCCTGAACGGGACGCAAATTACAGCAGGATTTTCCGCCATTCGCCCCACCGCACAATTTACCCCGAGCACAGCCGCAACCGGGGCATTGTTACAGACAACCGGCAACAATGGTGGCGATCCTGGCAGCCTCGGCATTGCACCAAACGGATACATTGCGATGGAGATTAATCCTGCCTTGAGAATCGGCCTCGGCGTCAACGTACCGTTTGGACTGCAAACCAATTACGACGCCACCTGGACAGGACGTTTTCAGGCCATCAAATCGGCGATAAAAACCATCAATTTAAATCCTTCCTTCTCCTATCAGACAAGCGATCGCATAAGCCTGGGGTTTGGCCTGAATTATCAGCGCATCAGCGGCGAACTGACCAGCATGACCAACTACAGTGTTGCTGCAGCCTCATACGGCATACCGGGGGTTGGATCAAACAGCCAGGGACTGACCACGATCAGCGGCAGCGATTCTGCATGGGGCTACAATCTGGGTACACTGATCGATGTATCGTCGCAGACGCGTGCAGGGTTTTCCTACCGTTCAGCCATCAATTACACACTTAACGGCACCGTCAATTTTGCCAATCGGCCAAGCGTTCTTGCTGCCGGCATCCCGGATGGAGCGGTGACGCTGCCGATCACCATGCCCGACACCTTTTCAGCCAGCGTATTCCACCAGTTGAACGGGCAATGGGATCTGATGGCCGACGCAACCAGAACAGGCTGGAGTGTCCTGCAAAATATCAGCATCAACCGCGCAACGGGTGCCAATTTGCTCACAATACCTGAAAATTGGAAAAACACCTGGCGTTACGCAATCGGCGCAAACCGCCACTATAACGACCAATGGACAGTACGCATGGGGCTGGCATACGACCAGACACCGGTACCGGACGCATTCCGCACGGCAGGCATTCCTGATCAAAACCTCACCTGGATGTCACTCGGTATGCAATACAAACCCGACAAGAATACCGCCATCAATCTGGCCTACGCCCACCTGTTTATTGCAAATGCCCCGATAGCCAGCAATCAGGCAAATACCGGAAACGGCAATCTGGCCGGGGTATACAGTGCGATCGCAACCAACATACTGAGCGCTCAGTGCTCGTACAATTTCTGATTAGCATGCTGGCATCTAATTCTTTTGCATTCCAGTGAGGGTGCGCCATAGGCGATTCGAACGCCCGCCCCCTTGGTTCGCAGTACGACGTTACAATATATAGTCTTTATAAATCAATATGTTACGATTCATACGTCATCGATAGATACCAAATTTACAGGAGATAAATTATGGATACCGCACGTATTTTTCAGTCTGGCCGCAGTCAGGCTGTTCGCTTGCCAAAAGCGTATCGATTTGAAGGCCCTGAGGTCGTTGTTAAACACTTTGGCAACGGCGTATTGCTAATGCCGCTTAAGGACTCATGGGCTATGCTTGACATGGCGCTAAATGCTTTTGAGCCTGGATTTCAAATTAGCCGCGAACAACCCGGCATACAAGAACGTGAGGAGATTGCATTTTGATCTACATGCTTGATACCAACATCTGCATCTACGTTATAAATTCACGTCCTGCAAAGGTGCTGGATCGCTTCCGACAAGAGCGATTAGGTGATATTGTCATTTCGAGCGTAACCGCCGCAGAGTTGGTGTTTAGTGTTGCAAAAAGTGGCTCAGCACGGAATCGCCAAGCACTAGAAATGTTTCTATCCACGTTAGAAATTTTGCCATTCGATGAGTCTGCCATTTGGCACTATGGTGACTTGCGTACTGACCTTGAGCGACGTGGTCAGCCTATTGGAACCCTCGATACGATGATTGCAGCTCATGCGCTAACGACCAATACAATTCTGGTTACCAATAACACGCGTGAGTTTGAACGCGTATCGAAGTTGCGTTTAGAAAATTGGGCCGTGTAGTACAGCGCATGGCTTCCAATGAGTTTACGCCAACACTTCCAAAACATGCTTCTCGACTGTAACAAGCAGTTTTAGCGCCATGCCGCCAGGACGGGAATTATTCAGGGGAAAAACCGAGTTCCTTCAAAGTTCCTTCAAAAGAAAAACGTGCTGGAACGACTCTGCCCGTTTGCCTTGCAGAAAGCAAAAAGGACTTACAGCAAATTAACCGTAAGTCCTTGTTTTGTTTGGTAGGCACGAGCAGACTCGAACTGCTGACCCCTTGGATGTCGACCAAGTGCTCTAACCAACTGAGCTACGCTCCTTTTGAAGAGGGCGCATTGTAGCCGAAACGCTGCCTGACTTCAAACATTATTCCACCGACTGTTAATAGCCGCTGGACGCCAGGTTGTCGAAGCGCGTGTATTCGCCCCGGAAAGCCAGCGCCACCGTGCCGATCGGGCCGTTACGCTGTTTGCCGATAATGATTTCGGCTTTGCCCCTGTCATCGGAATCCTTGTTGTAAACTTCATCGCGGTAAATGAACAGGATCAAATCGGCATCCTGCTCGATCGCGCCGGACTCGCGCAAGTCGGACATCACAGGGCGTTTGTTGGGACGCTGTTCCAGACTACGGTTAAGCTGCGACAGCGCCATCACCGGACACTGCAATTCCTTGGCCAAACTCTTCAAGCCGCGCGAAATTTCAGAAATTTCCGTGGCGCGGTTCTCGCTGGCCTTGCCCGCATTCGAACTCATCAGCTGCAAATAATCCACCACGATCAGCCCAAGCTTGCCGTGCTGGCGATGCAGGCGGCGCGCACGTGCGCGCAGATCCAGCGACGACAAGGCCGCCGATTCGTCGATAAACAGCGGCGCATCGTTGAGTTTACCCAGCGCATGAGTCAGCCGGCCCCAGTCGTCATCCTGCAGCTTGCCTGAGCGCAAATCCTGTTGATTGAGCTTGCCCACCGAACCCAGCATACGCATCGCAAGTTGCGCAGCGCCCATTTCCATACTGAAAATCGCCACCGGCAAATTGCTGTCCAGCGCAATATTTTCCGCAATATTGATCGAAAAAGCGGTCTTCCCCATACTCGGACGGCCCGCGACGATCACCAGATCGCCCGCCTGCAAGCCGGAGGTCATTTTATCCAGATCGGAAAAACCGGTCGGCGTACCGGTCACTTCGCTGGCATTATCGCGCCCGTACAAGGTTTCGATGCGTTCGACCACCTGTACCAGCAACGGCGGCATCGCCATAAAACCCTGCTTGCCTTTGGAACCGGACTCGGCGATTTCAAATACTTTGCCTTCGGCTTCATCGAGCAATTGCGCCGCATCGCGCCCGGTCGGATTGTAGGCGCTGGCAGCGATTTCCGTACCCACCTCCACCAGTTTACGCATGATGGAACGCTCGCGCACGATTTCGCCGTAGCGGCGGATATTGGCGGCGGACGGCACGTTCTGCACCAGAGAGCCCAGATAGGAAAGCCCGCCCGCCTTGTCCAGCTCGTCGCTGTTCTCCAGCGCTTCCGCCACGGTAATCACATCCACGGGCTTTGCCTGTTCGCTCATGCGCACGATATGCCGGTAAATCAGCCGGTGTTCGCGACGATAAAAATCGTCTTCGGTGATCAGATCGGCGATTTTATCCAGCGCACTGGATTCGAGCATCAGGCCGCCCAGCACCGATTGCTCGGCCTCGACCGAGTGAGGCGGCAGTTTGATCTGATCGACTTGCGCGTCTGAATTTGAAAAAGTTTGCATGGCCGTTGAATTGCGAATAAACGAACGTTATTTTACCTTGCTATGAGGAAAATTCAGGAAATAAAAAAAGGACTGTTTCCAGTCCTTTTTAATGCCGCGATACAACGAATACTTTTTAGTGTTCGCCGAGTACCGAAACAGTGATATCTGCTGCAACGTCGGTATGCAACTGGATGCTGACTGCGTAATCACCTACTGACTTCAGGTGCCCCTCGCTCATGCGAACCTGCGCCTTATCGACTTCGAAACCCAGGGCAACCAGCGCGTCTGCGATGTCTGCATTGGTAACAGATCCGAACAGGCGACCATCAACACCGGCCTTTTGCGAAATCTGAACCGTTGTGCCGGCCAGCTTTTCGCCGCGTGCCTGCGCATCAGCCAATTTAGCCTGGTCAGCGGCAACGATTTCAGCGCGACGCACTTCGAATTCGGCCATGTTGGCTGTCGTTGCGCGCTTTGCTTTTCCCTGTGGAATCAAGTAGTTACGAGCGTAACCGTTCTTGACATTAACAACATCACCCAATTGACCCAGGTTGATGACTTTTTCCATCAAAATTATTTGCATGTCCGATACTCCTAGTGCAAATCAGTATAGGGCAGCAAAGCCAGGAAACGCGCGCGCTTCACGGCAGTGCTCAATTGACGCTGGTAGCGTGTCTTGGTACCGGTGATACGTGCTGGAATCAGCTTGCCGTTTTCAGAGATGAATTCCTTGAGGATATTCACATCCTTGTAATCTACTTCTGCGATTTTCTCGACTGTGAAGCGGCAGAATTTGCGACGCTTGAACAGATTGTTGCGAGAAAAACGCTTCTTTTTGTCATCAGTACTTTTGCTAGATGGACGAGCCATGATGTTCCCTTTTACCAAATGTTGATAAGCCAAACCAGTGCGTATGCGCGAACCTGGTTAAGCGACCAGATTTAAGCTTCTACGCTTTCTTCTTTAGCCTGAACAACCTCTTCACTCAGCACTGAACGGGATTTTTCTTCCTTCATCATTGCCGATGGAACAGTGACAGCAGCCTTGGTCTTGACGGTCAGATGACGCAATACAGCATCATTGAAGCGGAACGCGTGTTCCAGCTCGTCCAATGTTTCCTGATTGCATTCGATATTCATCAGCACGTAGTGTGCCTTGTGAATTTTCTGGATAGCGTAAGCCAGTTGACGGCGGCCCCAATCTTCCAGACGGTGAATCTGACCACCCTTGGAAGTCACTAATGTGCGATAACGCTCGATCATTGCAGGCACTTGCTCGCTTTGATCGGGATGCACGATAAACACGATTTCGTAATGTCGCATTACATCTCCTTATGGTTATAAACGCCCCCCGCCATGCGAGACGGTGGAGCAAGGCTGCCGAACCGACCATCGGTCCAACAGGGTCGCGGATTATATCCGAATATACGAATTCGTCAATAGATATTCAGAAAATCAATGAGATGGACACAGAAACGCGAGAAAGGAGAAGGGAGAAGGGAGAAGGGAGAAGGGATTTTACTCTTCCAGCAGATTCAGTTTCCCGGCCAGCCACTTGGTGGTGGTCGCCTGCAGCAGAATCGTCATCAGGATCGCGATAAAAGTGACGGATGCGATAATCTGCGCACCCGGCGCCTTCATGCCGACCAGCATGCCCGCCAGCGCACCGGGAATCACGCCGGTCTCGCGCGTCCAGCACATAAACAGCATTTCCTTAAAACTCCACTTCGCGCGGCGATCCGGCCATGCGCACAGAAACACCGTGACGGGGCGCGCCACCAGCATGAATACCACTACCACGGCCACTCCGGCCCACAGGTACTGGTTCATCAGCGCAAAGTCCACCTGCGTGCCCAGCAGAATAAAGATGAACATGCGCATGATCAGCGCGGTGGTCATCACAAAGTCTTCCATCTGATGGCTTTGGGCACGGGAGCGTTTAAATCCGAGCGATTCGACATTGCCCAGCATGATACCGAACACGAACACCGCCATGAATCCGCTGGAATGCAGACCGTCCGCACTCATGTACGCGCCGATCACCGCCATCAACGTCACCACGGGTGCGAACTCGGCAAGAAAATTGAAGCGTTCGTGGGCGATCAGCACGGCCGCCAGATAGCCCAGCACCCCGCCGATTGCAATACCCAACAGCGATTGCTTGAGCAGATCAATCAGCGCATCGGTTGCGGAAAACTCGCCCGCACCCATCGCCACGCCCAGCACGGTGAAAGTCACGATTGCGCCCATCGCATCGTTGAAAGCCGATTCGCTCATCACCGTCTGCGCGACACGCTCTTTAATTTTGACTTGTTTGAATACCGGCACCAGCGTTGCAGGATCGGTGGATGCAAGCGCAGCGCCCAGCAGCAGCGCGACGATCACCGGCACACCGAGAAAATACCAGGCCGCAATACCGGTGATGGCGGCCGTGATCAGCACACCGATCGTAGCGAGCACAACCACCGTGACCCACACCTCTTTGAGCACGCGCAGTTTGATCGATGCACCGCCGTCAAACAGGATATAGCTGGAACCGAAGATCAGGATCAGCTGATTGACCGTCGAACCCGCGCTGATATCGACCAATCCCAGCGCGCCGGGGCCGATCAGCATCCCCACCAGCAGAAACACCACGACATCCGGCACGCGCACAAGGCGAGCGATCAGACCGGAAAAAGTACCCAAACCGAGAACAATGCCGAACAGCAGCAGCGTATGCTTGGCGATATCCAGTGAAGCTGAAGAATCCATGTGATTTCCTGCTTTGAGTTCATTTAGCCGTTTGAGCGAACGGCGACAGAATACCGTATCGCGGCATACATGAAAACAGGATGAGAGGATAATGCTGGTGCCCAGAACCGGAATCGAACCGGTACGGCCTTTTCAAGCCGACGGATTTTAAGTCCGTTGTGTCTACCAATTTCACCACCCGGGCGGATGTTTGGAGGTGCGTCCCAGAGTCGAACTGGGCTAACCGGATTTGCAATCCGGGGCATAACCGATTTGCTAACGCACCGCGTTTCAAAAACAGACTTGAAATAATTAAGGGAAAGCGTGATGCTTTCCCTTGAAAGTGGAGCGGGAAAAGAGGTTCGAACTCTCGACCTATACCTTGGCAAGGTATCGCTCTACCAGCTGAGCTATTCCCGCTTTGAGAGGCAAGGATTATAGGGATTTCAGAAATATTGTCAACTTTTTTCGCAATTACAGACCGAACAAACGCACAAAGTTAGCACTGGTCTGACAGCCTACCTCATCCACCGTGAGTCCGCGCAGCAATGCTATTTCTTCGGCGACATGCTTCACGAAGGCGGGCTGATTGAGCTTGCCGCGAAACGGCACCGGCGCCAGATACGGGGCATCCGTTTCGATCAGAATGCGATCCAGCGGCACGCGTCTAGCCACATCCTTGATTTGCAATGCATTTTTAAATGTGACGATACCGGAAAAGGAAATATAAAAACCCATGTCGAGCGCGGCTTGCGCCACCTCCCAGTTTTCCGTGAAACAGTGCATCACACCGCCCGCGTCGCGGGCACCCTCTTCCTTCATCAGGCGCAACGTATCCTCAGCGGCGCTGCGGGTGTGGATAATCAGCGGCTTGCCGCACTGCTTCGCGGCCCGAATGTGATTGCGAAAGCGCTCGCGTTGCCAATCCAGATCGCCGGTCAGCCGGTAATAGTCCAGCCCCGTCTCGCCGATGGCGATGATTTTAGGATGTTGCGCCAGATCAATCAGTCGCTGCACACTCGGCTCTTCGACCGTTTCGTAATCGGGATGCACGCCGACCGAGGCATAGATGTTCGGATACTGTTCGGCAAGAGAGAGTACCTGCGGAAAATCGGCCAGGTTGACCGACACGCAAAGAGCGCTTTGCACATCATTCTGCTGCATTTTAGCCAGCACGTCGGTGATATTTTCGGCCAATTCGTGGAAATTGATGTGGCAATGAGAATCTATGAATGGCATGGTTTTGTAAGCTGACAATAGGTGAATAACAGTGATTCAAAAAACAGTTTGGCGTTGAGCGTGTGTTGCGCTTCACGTTTCGCCGTCTGCAGAAAGCTTTGTAAACGCGCCAGATTCAACGGGTCCAGATCTGTGACCAACTGCCCGATTACCGCCTGTTCCGCAGGATGATAACGCACTTTTCCCGCCATTTTCATCAACATCAGGTCGTAGCACCATTGCTGCAGCCACTGCACGACCAGCACTTGCTCGGTCTTCTGCATCACATCCGCCAGCGCGAATACATCAAGCAGAGCGGGTTGCCGTATCGCCCGCAACAGTTTCTCGCGCAAATCTGAACCGGTTGCTCCAAGCATAGCCTGCAAAGGTGAAAATCCGGCATGCGCCAGTGCGTCGGCGGGATTTTTCACGCCTTGCTCCGCCAGCCAGCGCGCAGCGGTTGCGGCATCGGGCGCTGCCAGGCTAAATGTCAGACAACGACTTAACAGCGTAGGCAGCAGGGCTTGCGGCTTGTGCGTGACCAGAATAAACAGCAAACCCGGCGGCGGCTCCTCCAGATTCTTCAGCAAGGCATTGGCGGCATTGGCATTCATCGCTTCCGCTGGATGAATGATCACCACCCGGCGTCCGCCCTGATGCGCGGTCAACCCTAAAAAATCGGAAAGCCCCCGGATCTGATCAACTGAAATCTGGCGGCTGGGCTTCTTGCCGGACTCCGCCTCTTCCGTTTCGGATTCGGGTTGCAGGAAGCGAAAATCGGGATGAGATCCTTGTTCGAACCAGTGACACGAGGGACACACGCCGCAAGCGAAACCGCCCTCCAGCGGATGCTGACACAGCAAAGCGCGCGCATAACTGATTGCCAACTCCAGCTTGCCGATGCCCTTCATTCCCTGAAACAACAAACCCTGAGATGCGCGTTCGCGCAATGACTGCAAACGCGCCCAATCGTCCTGCTGCCACGGATAAATTTCGTTCATATTCAAATAGTTACAATTATATCGGCCAGCTGCTGCTGCACGGAATCCAGCGTCTGCGCCGCATCGATCACCGCATAACGCTCTGGATTTTCCGCCACACGGCGGTGATATCCGGCCCGCACCCGCTCGAAAAACTCGCCCTGCTCCTGCTCGAAACGATCCAAGGATACGTTATTCGAAAGCCGCTCTCTCGCCACCTCGACCGGCACATCGAAGAACAGCGTCAGATCGGGCACAAGATCAACCCATTGTTCCAGTTGTTTCAGTTTATCCCAGTCCATGCCGCGACCTGCGCCCTGATAGGCGAAACTGGCGTCACTAAAACGATCCGAAATCACCCATTTACCTGAAGCTAACGCGGGTTTGATGACCTGCTCGACATGCTCGATGCGCGCCGCGAACATCAGCATCGCCTCCGTGCCGATGCTCATCGACTGGTTAAGCAGCATTTCGCGCAACTGCTCGCCAAGCTTCGTGCCGCCCGGTTCGCGCGTGACGATCACATCCAACCCGCGACAGCGCAGTTCATCGGCAAACCACGCCAGATGCGTGCTCTTGCCCGCCCCGTCCACACCTTCAAAAGTAATAAATTTAGTCATAAAAAACAGCCGTAAGTTGATGGTCGTAAGTTGTGTGTACTGACACATGACGAAGTTCAGCATGCACACATGCAAACTTATTCAACATCAATCACACTCATTCAAATAAATCAGCATGTGAGCCTGCTCTTACGAAACTTAATATTTCGTTTGTGCCACTGCCTTGTAGTTGGTAAATGAGCAGGAAATCGCCGCCAATATGGCACTCGCGATGGTCAGCCCACTCTCCTTTTAGCGGGTGATCGAACCATTCCGGCCCAGGCGGAGTTTCGTTGGCGATGAGCATCAACATGACTTCTTTGAGTCGCTTCAGGTCGTAACGCCCGGATTCCGATAAGCGCGCCCAGTCCTTGATAAATTTCTTCGTATAGTCGGATGCGCGCGGTGGAACAGTCCGTTTACTTTTTGCTGTTTTTTTCGAGGTCATCGAAGAGTGCCTGAGCAGTGGCAAAGCGGGCACGATGGGCGAGAATGTTGGCGCGCGATTCTTCCATAGCAGCACGCGTTTCGGCGTTCGGCACCTTGAGTTCGATAGGCATCGCCTGTTCCGCCACTACTCGCTTGAGAAAAAGCCTCACCGCATCTGAAACAGATAAGCCCATCGCCGCAAGTGCTTCTGTTGCCTGTGCCTTGACTTCATTATCAACACGCACATGAACCATCGTTGTTGCAGACATTGCCGACTCCTGATCATTAAATTGCGCTTATTGTATCTCAAATGAGATTTTTTGTATTTTAGCTGGCAGCCACCAGCTACTGGCTATTTCTGATACTGGTTCACAGCCCGATTATGTGCGTTCAGGTTGCTGGAGAATTTCGAGCTGCCATCGCCGCGCGCGACGAAGTATAAGGCATCGGTCCTGGCAGGGTGCAGCGCGGCATTGAGCGCAGCCATCCCCGGCATGGCGATCGGCGTGGGCGGCAATCCGGCACGGGTATAAGTATTGTAAGGTGTGTCGCTGATCAGATCGCGTTTACGCAGATTGCCGTCGAATGCCTCACCCAGCCCGTAAATCACGGTCGGATCGGTTTGCAGCAGCATGTGGATGCGCAGACGATTGACAAATACCCCGGCGATCATCGGACGGTCGCCGGGCGTGCCGGTTTCCTTTTCCACGATGGATGCCAAAATCAGCGCCTGATACGGGGTCGCCAGCATTGAATCGGCACTTTTCGCCAGCCATGCTTCATTCAGGCGTTTTTGCATCATCCGGTAGGCCATTCTCAGCAGTTCGATATCACTGCTCCCTGCGGCGACAAAATAAGTTTCCGGAAAAAATAATCCTTCGGGATGTACTTCTGCCGCACCGATGCGCTGCAATATTTCGCTGTTCGACAGATTCTGCGTGTCATGCCGGATATTCGGACTGGCGTTGAGCGCGCCGCGCAATTGCCTGAAGTTCCAGCCCTCGATGATCGTCACCTGACTCTTGCTGACATTGCCCAGCGTGATCATATCCAGCAATTCCATTTTTGAAACGGCGCCATCCAGCTGATAGACGCCCGCCTTGATTTTCCCCGCGCGCCCCATCACGCGGGCAAAAATGACAAACAGCCGGGAATTCTCCAGCAACCCGGCCTGTTCGAATTGCCGCGCCACGGTGGTCAGGCTGCTGCCCTGATTCAGTGAAAATTCGAAAGGCAATGTCGGCGGGGTCAATGGACTATAAGCGTACCAGACCGAGCCGCCGCAAACTGAAAAAATAAATATGATAATAATCAATAACTTATTCATTTTAAGCCTCAAGCGCCGCGCGTATTTGTATTGCATGGCTAAAATCAGTCCGGCGCTGCCGCTCGAACTGAGCAACCGGCCAGATACCAAACACGCTGTTGGTTAAAAACAGTTCGTCCGCCGCAGACAGTTCCGCCAGTTCGACGTCGCGCACTTCGACCGGCATGCCGATTTTCCCGGCATACGCGATCACGCGGTCACGCTGAACGCCCGCCACGCCGCAGCGCGACAAGTCCGGCGTAATCAGGCGAGCGCCGGAGATCATGAACACATTGCTGCGCACCCCTTCGATGACAAGGCCGTTCGCATCCAGCAGCAGACCTTCCGCCACATCCGTGCATTCGGCTGCCGCCAGCACGTTTTCCAGACGATTCAGATGCTTGATACCGGCAAGACGCGGCTGAGAACTGAGGCGCAGCTCGCACAGGCGCATCGTTATACCCTGCGTAGCCCAGGCGCCCGGATAAACAGGCAACGGGGTGACGTCCCAGATATGTGTGGGTGTTGCGTCGGAGGCTGGCGTATAACCGCGCGCAGACAGGCCGCGCGTGACAATCACTTTAAAAACGGCGTCGGGATGTTCAGCCAACAAAAGGCTGAGTTCGGCGGAAAGGCGATCGAAATCCGGGCAATCCATGCCCAGCGCTGCGCAGTCGTGTTGGAGTTTTTTGTAATGCAGCGGCCAGTGTTGCGGCTGACCAGCCAAGACGCGCAGGGTGCGAAACACCCCGTCGCCATACAGCAGACCGCGATCACGGATGCTGATCAGATTACCGGCTACACCGTTGACCAGCATCGCAGAACTTCGTCAGACTTTGCTGAACACCAGCGTGCCGTTGGTACCGCCAAAGCCGAAATTATTGTTCATCGCCACAGTAATCTTCATGTCGCGAGCGGTATTTGCGCAGTAGTCCAGATCGCACTCCGGATCCTGCTCGAAGATATTGATGGTCGGCGGCGAAATCTGATGGTGGATCGCCAGTACCGAGAAGATCGACTCAATACCGCCGGCACCGCCCAGCAAATGACCTGTCATGGACTTGGTCGAATTGACCACCAGCTTGTAGGCGTGATCGCCAAACGCCAGCTTGATCGCTTCGGTTTCGTTCTTATCGCCCAGCGGCGTCGAAGTGCCGTGCGCGTTGACGTATTGCACCTGATCCGGATTTAAACCTGCATTCCTCAGCGCATTCAGCATGCTGCGTTTCGGGCCGTCGCTGTTCGGCGAAGTGATGTGATAAGCATCGCCGCTCATGCCGTAACCTGTGAGTTCGGCGTAAATTTTCGCGCCGCGTGCCTTGGCGTGCTCATATTCTTCCAGCACCATGGCACCGGCACCTTCACCCATGACAAAACCATCCCGGTCCTTGTCCCATGGACGACTGGCCGTAGCCGGATCATCATTGCGGGTACTCAGCGCGCGGGCGGAAGCAAAACCACCGACTGCCAGCGGACAGGTCGTAGCTTCGGCGCCACCCGCAATCATCACGTCCGCATCGCCGTATTCGATCATGCGTGCCGACTCACCGATGCAATGCGTACCGGTGGTGCAGGCGGAAACCATCGCCAGATTCGGGCCTTTCAATCCGTACATCACGGACAGATTGCCGGAAATCATATTGATGATGGTGCCGGGAATAAAAAACGGTGAAATCTTGCGCGGACCAGCAGCCAGATAATCGTCGTGTGTATCCTCAATCGCCGGCAAGCCGCCGATACCGGAGCCGATATTCACACCGATGCGCTCCGAGTTTTCATCTGTAACTTCCAGACCCGAATCCTTGAACGCTTCCATTCCGGCCACCAGACCAAAATGAATAAATCTTCCCATGCGGCGGGCATCTTTTGCGGGCAGGTATTGTGTCACATCGAAATTCTGCACCTCACCCGCAATCTGGCTGGCAAATGAACTCGCATCGAAATTCGATATTTTGACGATCCCCGACTTGCCAGCGACTATATTAGCCCAGGCAACAGGGACACCGATACCGACCGGGGATACGATTCCCAGCCCGGTCACAACCACTCTACGTTTAGACAAATTCGCTCCGCCAACCATGAAAGAAACTAAAACAAATTACTTTTGATGAGCCAGGACGTAATCGATGGCTTGTTGAACAGTAGTGATCGTTTCTGCATCTTCGTCAGGAATTTCGCATTCGAATTCTTCTTCCAGCGCCATCACCAGTTCGACGGTATCGAGGGAATCAGCACCCAGATCGTTGACGAAAGACGATTCGTTTTTTACTTCAGATTCGTTCACGCCCAGTTGTTCCGATACGATCTTTTTTACACGCAGCTCAATAGACATTTTAAGACTCCCACCCTGTTATAAGTTAAAAAAGCTTGAGCATTGTACCAAAGTTGCCGGAAATTCCCAACAACATCCGCTACACGGAAAAAATACCCCGTCCGAATACCCTGCTTATTCACCGCGTAAAATATTCAAAGGCGACATTTTTCGCAAGGTACGTGTAATAAACCACCCCGTCAGCATCACCAGAATAATGCCGCCTGACACACCGGACAGCCATATAAAACCGTTCATTCTGTATGGAATATCCAGCACGTAACGCGCCAGCACCCAACCCAGCAAAGCCGCGCCTGCCGCCGCAAACAAACCACAAAGCAACCCTGTCACCGCAAATTCGCTCAAATGCAAACGGCGCAACCAGGCACTGTCAGCCCCCAGCGTGCGCAGAATGGCAGCCTCCTGCATGCGCTCGTCCTGAGTAGAGAGCAGTGCGGCATAAAGCACCAGCAACCCGCAGAGCAAAGTAAACACAAATACCACGCTGACCGTCTGCGAAACCTGTTCGATGATGCCGCGCACTCGCACGATAATATCGTTGGTGTCGATCACCAGCAGATTTGGAAATTGTCGCGCGAGTTCGTCGCCTGCCCGCACCTTGTCCGGGGGCAGATAAAAACTGGTCAGATAACTGGCCGGATAATCCTGCAACAGGCGCGGCGTACTCATCACGAAGAAATTCACCCGCATCGAATCCCACTGCACACGACGCAAACTGGTGACTCGAGCCGCAAAACGGCTGCCTGCCACGTCATAGGTCAGCTCGTCACCCAGATGAATGCCCAGAGTTTTGGCGATACCTTCCTCGACGGATAACTGTGCATTATCATCGCCGTTTCCCCGCAAGGGGGACGCCGGGGGGTGCCCGATGCCTGCGGCATCACCCTCCCGCAGCCACCATTGACCCTGCACCAGCTCGTTCCACTCCGGCATTTTGTCGGCATAGGATAAATTGAATTCCCGCTCAACCAGTCCGCGCGCCCTCGGATCCGTGTAACGCTCAGCGTTGATTGTGTGACCGTTAATCGCCATCAGACGGCCTTTCACCATCGGCAACAGCTGCGGCGCAGGTATCGCCTGACGCTTAAAAAAATCCAGCACACCTGAGCGTTGATCGGGCTGAATATTCACCACGAAGTGGTTCGGCGTATCCACAGGCAATTTGTCCTGCCAGCCCTCCAGCAGATCGCCGCGCACCAGCGTCAACACCAGCAAGGCCATGCCGCCCAGACTAAGCGCCACCACCTGCACCACGGCGCCATGCCTGATGAGATTATTGAACACCTGCCTCCAGTGCGGCTTTAACAAGAATGCATATCGCGCCAGTCCGTGCAGCAACAACCGTGCCATGCCGCCTGCCGCCAGCAGGCCAGCCAGCAAACTGCCAAGCACCAGCAGTCCGAGTTTTAACGAACCGGCTTGCCATAGGAAAAGGCCTGAAAGTGCCAGCACCGCCGCGCCGTAAATCAGCCAGCTGCCGACTTCCGGCGAATCCAACTCGCGGCGTATGACGCGAAGGGGAGACACATGGCGCAGTTGCAATAAGGGTAAAAATGCAAAGCCCAGCAACAACGCAAAACCGCTTGCCGCCGCCTTGAGTGCAGGCAATACACCGGGCTGAGGCAGGCTTGCCTCGCGCATGGCAGCGAGACTCCCGACCAACACCGCCTGAGTGGCATAACCCAACAGCAAACCTGCCAGCACCGCAACCAACCCGGCCAGCAAAAACTGATACAGAAACAGGCGCAGCAGCTGATCCTGTTGTACACCCATGCAACGCATCACCGCACAGCCATCCAGATGGCGCAGTACATATCGTCTGGCAGCCAGCAAAATAGCCACCCCGGCAAGGATAGCGGTTGTCAGTGCAGCCAGTCCGAGGAAATGTTCGGCGCGCTCCAGCGCCGTACGAATTTCAGGACGCGCGTCCGTCACATCTTCCAGTTTCTCATTGGCCGTGAGTTGCAAAGCGATGCGCAATGCCGATACTTGCGCCGCATCTCCTGCGATCATCAAGCGATACGAGATTCGACTGCCCTCCTGCAGCAAGCCGGTCGCGGCCACATCGCTCTCGTTCATCAACACGCGCGGCGCAAAACTGGCGAAACCGAGAGACTGGTCGATGTCCTTCACAATGCGCGCCGCAACGATGAAGCGCTGCGCACCGATGCCAACCTCCTCGCCTGCGCGCAAATCAAAGCGACGCATCAGACGCTGATCCACCCAAACCGTGCCGCGCTTTATTACCCCCTCCCCCATTGAGGGGGAGGGATGGGGTGGGGGTGAAAACTTTGCGCGCCCGCCGGCCCCGTTGCCATCGTCGATCTCGATTTTGCCGCGCAGCGGATAACCCGTCTCCACCGCCTGAATTTCACACAGCAATACCTGATCGCGATGCGACACCATGCTGGGAAAAGTGAGGCTCTCCACCACACGCAGGCCGCGCCCCTCGGCCATTTTCCGGTAATCGGGAGAAATCGGCCGCGTCGAAGTAATGCGCAGATCCGCACCCAACAGACTGGCGGCCTGCTGACCCAGCGCCTGACGCACCCGGTCGGCGAAAAATCCTACCGCAGAAAGACTGCCGACTGCCAGTACCAGCGCCAGCATCAGCACGCGCCATTCCCCGGCCCGCCAGTCGCGGCGCAGAAGGTTAAGAGAAAGGCGGAGCAGGTTCATCTGGATTCACAAAGAAATCGTGGTGCAGCAAATTACGCTTGCCAACATTCCCATGAGCCGCAAGGCACGATCAGGGATGTTTCAGTAATGAGGGGAATCATTGTTTTTCAGTTCGCCCCACCCAATAATCCGGGCGACGATGTTGGTGAGAAACCGCCACAATCCAGACTTCATCACCTCTCAGCACATATCGCAAGGTATAAGAAAAGCGATTCATAACGTAACGCCGTACTTCCTCCAGCTCAACCGGAAATAACAAGGGTGAACCTGCAATTCGAAGTGTCGCTTCACGCACATCTCTCCTGAAACGCAACCCCAGCCCGGCCTGTTGCCGCTCAAACCAATCGCAGGCATCGTTTAATTCGTTATTGGCCGCTTCGGCAAATCGAATCCGCATCACTTGCCGCCAAAAACTTCTTCAAATGAGAGTGTTTTCATGCGCCCTGCGTCACACGCCCGCGCCCTGTACAACGCCTCTTCCGCCCAGATATTGTCAATTTCAGCGTCAGACTTATCCAGACTTTGCATGATCTTCTCAACCACCTCATAGCGCTCTGCCGCTTTCAATTGCAGCGCCATATCAATAATTTCGAGCTTACCCATCGCCATCTCCTTATTAACAACATCCTTCATCCACGCTTACAAAACAAACTCATCCTACCTGACGGATTGTTGCAGCGCCAGTCGCGGCGCAGAAGGTTAAGAGAAAGGCGAAATAACCTCCTCGTCAGAATAATTCCGCTCACACCACCCGCCCACCTGCGAGGTGCAATTGTTTGCCGCAACGTCCAGCCAGCGCTTCATCGTGCGTGACCAGAATCAGCGTCGTATGTTGCAACCTGTTCAATTCAAACATTAAATCGATAACCTGCGCACCGGTTTCCGCATCCAGATTGCCGGTCGGCTCGTCGGCAAACAGGATTTTCGGTCGGGTGACAAAGGCGCGGGCCAACGCGACGCGCTGCTGCTCGCCGCCCGAGAGGTGTTTGGGCAGATGATGGGCGCGGGCGAAAAGCCCGACCTGGCGCAGCGACTCAGCGGCACGCGATCTTGCGTCGGATACGCCTTGCAACTCCAGCGGCAGCATCACATTCTCCAGTGCGGTGAGTGCAGGCAGCAAATGAAACGACTGAAATACGAAACCCGCCAGTTCGCCTCGCAGCCTGGCACGCCCGTCTTCATCCAGCGCGAACAGGTCTGCACCGTTCAGCGTGACCGTGCCGTGGCTTGGCAAATCCAGCCCTGCCAGCAGCCCCAGCAAAGTGGACTTTCCGGAACCCGATGCACCGACGATGGCGAGACTCTCGCCCGCAGATACGGCCAGATTGATTTCGTGCAGGATGATCAGCGGCTGTTCGCCACTTAACACTTGCTTACTGAGGCTCACCGCCTGCACAATCGCTGTCATGAAAATACGATCCTTGTTGAACACGCTGAAAACCGTCTTGCTGCTCGCGGCGCTGTCGCTACCTGCAACGGTTCTGGCATCTCCCGCTGCAAAAAACATTCTGGTTTTCGGAGACAGCCTGTCAGCAGGATACGGCATAGACACGAACGACAGCTGGCCCAGTCTGTTACAACTCCAGCTGGACAGCAGCCGCTCCGGTTACAAAATACTGAACGCCAGCATCAGCGGCGAAACCTCGCTGGGAGGCCGGCAACGGATCGCCAAACTGCTGGAACAATATAAACCTGCGATCGTCATCGTGGAACTCGGCGCGAACGACGGCCTGCGCGGTTTCAGCACGGCGGATATCGAAGACAACCTGAATGAAATCCTGTTACAAATCAAGCAGGTTCGCTCAAAATCGCTGCTGATCGGCATGAAACTTCCGCCCAATTACGGCGAACCCTACATCACGCAATTTCAAAATTTGTTTCCCAGGCTGGCGACAAAACAGCACGTCAGCCTGCTGCCATTTCTGCTGGAAGGCGTCACAGCAGACCAGTTTCAGGCCGACAATCTGCACCCGGCTGCGTCCTCACAACCACAAGTCATGCGCAACGTGCTGCAAGCCTTGAAACCCATGCTGCACTAAGAAACAGTTTTCAGTTTACAGTTCTCGGTTTAGTGCAGCGTCACACCGCTCTTCGAGGATAAGCCTGCCGCGCTGACCACCCCTGCGCCGAAACGCTTCGCCAGCCGGTCTGCAATACCCTCCTTCACCGTGTAGTCAACGATCTCCTCAGCCTTGATCACATCGCGCGCAACCGATTCGACGCTACCATAACCGTCCGCCAGACCCATTGCGACCGCCGCCTGACCATTCCACACCAGCCCGCTGAAGGTATCCGGCGTTTCCTTCAGACGTTTGCCGCGCCCCTGTTTAACCACATCGATGAATTGCTGGTGTATCTGAGCTAACATCTGTTTAGCATACTCCTGCTGATCGGGACGCACGGCAGAAAAAGGATCCATGAAACCCTTGTTGCTGCCTGCCGTCACCAGGCGACGTTCCACGCCCAGCTTTTCCATCGTCCCGGTAAAGCCGAAGCCATCCATCAGTACGCCGATCGAACCGATCAGGGTCGCCTTATCCACAAAAATTTTATCTGCGGCAGCCGCGACATAATAACCACCGGATGCGCAAATATCCCCGGCCACGACATATAACGGAACAGCCGGATACATAGCGCGTAAACGGCGAATTTCGTCGTTGATCTGGCCGGCCTGCACCGGACTGCCGCCGGGACTGTTGATGCGCAGGATCACGCCTTGTGTACCCTTATCCTTGAACGCTTCCTGCAAACTCGGGATCAGATTATCGGCACTCGCCGCGCTATCCGATGCGATGACGCCCTGCATATCGACCAGTGCGGTGTGTTTACCCGTACTCAACACGGTTTCGCTCTTATCGAACCAGCCCATCAACACAAACAAGATGACAAACAGGTAGCCAAAGGTAAGTACCTTGAAGAAAATACCCCAGTGACGCGCGCGGCGCTGTTCCTGAACGGCATTCATTGCCAACTTCTCCAGCACGCCGCGTTCCCAATTCTGATCTGACATTTTATTCCTTATTAATCAATATATTATGCATTTTCTTTGAACCAGGCGCGCAATTGCGCAAAATCTTCCATCAGCGCCAGCGGTTTCAACGCCAGCAACTGATCTGCCGGATGCGCGCCGAACGCGACCGCCACCACATCCACACCGGCGTTCTGAGCCAGCAGCACATCGTGCGACGTGTCGCCCACCATCAGCGTGCGATCGCTACTGACAGCCAATTCCTCCATCAGTTCAAACAACATGGCCGGATGCGGCTTGGAAAAAGTCTGTTCTGCGGTACGCGTAGCATGAAAGTAGCGCTTCAAGCCAGATGATTCAAGCGCACGCGCCAGACCCGCACAGTTTTTTCCAGTCGCCACACCCAGTGAATAACCAGCCTCATGCAATTCGGCGATCGTCTCGCGCGCACCTTCAAACAAGGGGATCGCCTGATCCTGCGCCAAAAAGTGATGGCGATAGCGTGCGACCAGCGGTTCATACATGGCTTCCGGCGCATCCGGCACGGCATGACGCAACGCCTGACTCAACCCCAAACCGATCACATGACGCGCAGTTTCGTCGCTGGGCACCGTCAGCCCCAGATCACGACAGGCGGATTGAATCGAACCTGCGATAATCGCCGTGGAATCCATCACCGTACCGTCCCAGTCGAACACAATTAAATCGTAACGTTTGCTCATTGCAGATAAATTTACCAAAAAAGACCCGCAGATATTACCACCTTCAAGCCGACCACCCAAACCTGTGCCACAATACGCGCTATGCAAACGACAAAAAAAACCAACAGGGTTCCAGAGAAGAACGGTGCAGCAAAGCCGCGTCGCCCTGAAACTAAAACGACACCAAAATCAAACAGAGTTCCCGTGAAAGACGAGGCGGCAAAACCGCGCCGTACCGCGAATCTGCCGCCACCGAACTCAAAAAGAGCACCGGTTAAGACCGAAATGGCAAAACCGGCTCGCACAAAAAATACAATAAAATCAAGCAACAAGAACACACCGCCCCGAACTGACGCACCCAAGCCGCGTCGCGTCGGCACTAAAATGTCCCGTCTTCTCGAATTAAACGTGGCGCCGGTAAAAACACCCGCACGCGAGTCAAAAACCAGTCATGGCGGCGCGGGTAATTCATCGCTGACACACTGGCTGTTGTATTGCCGCCCCGGATTCGAACAGGATTGCGCGCAGGAAGCGGTCGCTCAGGCGCGTTCGCAGCGCCCGGTTCTGGCTGAACAGCCCGGCATCATCCCGGACAGCGGCTATACGATCGTCGCCATCAACGAGCAGGCGTTGTCCTACAGCGATCTGATTTTCGCACGCCAGCTGATTCGCCTGGAGCACATCATCGAGGAACTGCCGGAACGCGACCGCCTGACACCTATCCTCACGGCCATCAATGCGATTCCCGGCACCTTTAGTGAAATGTGGCTGGAAGTACCGGACACCAACGACGGCAAAACGCTGTCCGCATTTACCCGCCGTTTCGGGCCCTTGCTGGAAACCGCACTGCGCGAACAAGGACGTTTAGCCGAAAATATTCAGACTGAAAACCGGCAGTTGCCGCGACTGCATATTTTCTTCCCGGACAAATCGGCTGCGCTGATCGGCACCAGCGCGCCCTTTAACAGCGCTGCCTCCATCATGGGTATCGTTCGCCAGTCCATGCCATCCGAGGCACCCAGCCGTTCCACCATGAAGCTGGCCGAAGCCATTGAAGTCTTCCTGGACAAAGGCGAGCAGACGCGCCTGTTGCGCAGCGGAATGACTGCTGTGGATCTGGGCGCGGCACCCGGTGGCTGGACATGGCAGATGGTCAAACGCGGCATCCGCGTCACCGCCGTGGACAACGGCCCGATGAAAGGCGTGATGGAGAAGCACCCGCTGGTCGAACATCTCAAACAGGACGGTTTCAAGTTCGCGCCCAAAAAATCGGTCGACTGGCTGATCTGCGACATGGTGGAAAAACCCGCCAAAGTCGCGGAGCTGATCGCCAACTGGTTCGTCTCAGGCTGGTGCAAACACGCTATTTTCAACCTGAAACTGCCGATGAAACAACGCGTCACGGCCCTGAATTCGGCACTGGGCGGCATTCGCACCCGACTGGACATGGAAGGCATCAGTTACAAACTGATCGCCAAACAGCTCTACCACGACCGCGAAGAAATCACGGTATTCCTGAGCAAAACCAGAAACCGTTAATGCATGCCCGTTCTCTGCACGCAGGGGACTTAAAGGATGAAAAAAGACAAAGGCAATGCAATCTATTGATTGCATTGCCTTTTTATTGGTGGTGATAGGTGGATTTGAACCACCGACCTCAGCGTTATGAGTGCTGCGCTCTAACCACCTGAGCTATATCACCGAGAGGACGGCATTGTCCGGATTTAAGCCTCCCGTGTCAATGGCAAGAAACACTCTTTAGCTCACTTGCTGCAAAATTTTTCTGCAAAGCAATCAATTTAGCGCTCATTTGCGCATCCACGCCTTTGATTACAAAAATAGTGGCACGACTTTTACCGGCGCGTTCGCCGATTTTTGCCGAATTTACCCCTTTGTTATGCAACCCTTGCAGAAAGTTTTGTGCCGATTCACGACTTTTGAACAATCCCAGCGAAATGGCGTTAAACCACTCACCTGATTCCTGCACCACAAAATAATCGGTTACACCGCGCGCCTTGAGTTGAACCACCTTCTGAGTGACGGCAGCCTTGTCCTTGAGCGGCGCGATATACACCCAGAAACCGATAACCCGGTCAATTTCACGCAGACTCAACTTCTCGCCCAGTGAAAATTTACCCAGCGCTTTTGTCGCCTGATCAAGCTCAGGCCCCGAGAATTCACCCCATTCGTAGCAGGAAGCCGCCAACCCCGCAACGGGCGCCGATACAGGAGCCGATGCAAAGGCCAGGGCAGGAGCGGCAACGGGTGCAGATACCGGTTGAGCGTTTGCGACAGATGATTGCGCAGGCACGCCAACCATCAGCGTGATCTTTTCCGCATTCAGCGGTTGCAAGGCCGGCGACACCTTGCCATCATCCAGCACGCCCGATTGCATCACGGCAAAAAAAATCACATTCGCCGCAATTAACAGCCAAAAAAATATTTTCATTCTGTACCCTGTGCGATTAACAACAACCCCTGCAACACCAAATTATCAACCCGCTGCACCGGCAAGCCCAGATGAGGCAACAACAGGCAGGCCGCGCCGCCGCTGAGCAATACCGGCGCATCCGCGACATTCAGCAATGCGTGCTGCCGCTGTATGGCACCGCAACTGGCCTGTATCGCCCCGCTCAGCATCGCATCAGCGGTGTTGCAGGGAAAGTTCGCATACTCGCCACAACCCGATTGCAAACCGGCCGTACCGGCAACCAGACTGCGCTGCATCAGCGCTATCCCGGGCAGAATCAATCCGCCGATAAATTCACCACTGCCGGACAAGGCATCGATCGTGGTGGCCGTACCGCTGTTCACGACCAGGCAGGCGCGACCTGCGAGATGCCATGCAGCGATCAGCGCCGCCCACCGGTCACTACCCAACTGTACAGGCAGCGCATAGCCATTCTTCACACCACATTGCTCAGTCTGAGCGGTGATGAACTGTACCGGCCAGTTACGCGCAACGCAAGCATCACGGAGTCTTTGTGCGACGTCAGGCCCCGCCACATTGCTGACGTAAACCTGTTGCACATTAACGCCATCAGTCATATCAGGCGTCTGACCGACCGGATAACTGGCCGTCGACAACCAGTTATCGCCATCCAGCCATGCAAGTTTGATATTGGTGTTTCCCGCATCGATCAGCAATCTCATCGCAGGCCCACTTCGCCGGAATTAAATTGCCTGACACCCTCTTTCGTTTCCAATATCAGCTCCCCGCCGTCGCCCACCCCGCGCGCGATGCCGCTGATCAGTCGCCCATC
>JAPLQK010000034.1 GCA_026399735.1 Pseudomonadota bacterium | reverse complement strand
GCGCTATTGAAGAAGAAAGGTTGTTGCAGGTGCGCCAGCGTTTGGCGGATTGGATAGCAGGCCGTTCCGCGTGACGATTGCGCCCGCCGAGCAAAGCGGCATGAAAACTAATCTGATGCCGCGCAATTGCGACATTTTCTGCAATGTGATCGACAATTACGGCGATATCGGCGTGAGCTGGCGGTTGGCGCGTCAGTTGGCGAACGAGTTCGGCCTTCACGTGCGCTTGTGGGTGGATGATCTTTCCAGCTTCGCCTGGCTTTGCCCGGACGCCGATGCCGCGCTGGAAAGTCAGCACTGTCGCGGGGTGGAGGTGCACTTGTGGCGCGAAAGTTTTGAAACAGTACAGCCCGCCGAACTGGTGATCGATGCGTTCGGTTGCGCGCTGCCGCCAGTTTATCTGGCGGCGATGGCACTCAAGCCGCCTGTCTGGATTAATCTGGAATATCTTTCTGCCGAAGACTGGGTCGAGGGTTGCCACAAACTGCCATCGCCGAAGCCGCCGCTGACCCGCTATTTTTTCTTCCCCGGATTTACCAAAAAAACCGGCGGTTTGTTGCTGGAGCGCGATCTGCTGGCGCGACGCGATGCTTTCCAAAACGACGTTACACAGCAGCAGGCTTTCTGGCAATCCATCGGCATCGAAATGCCGTCTGTCGACACCCTTAAGATTTCGATGTTCGCCTATGAAAATCCTGCGATGGAAGGTCTGTTCGATGAATGGATAAGCAGCGTAAAACCCGTACTGTGCCTGGTGCCGGAAGGACGCATTCTGCCGCAAATTCATGAATATTTTGCAGGTCGGGATTTATCCCGACATGGCGAGGTTGTCGGGATGAATCCCGACCTACGGAATTACGCTCGCGGCAATCTTAAGGTGCGCGTGCTGCCGTTTGTGGCGCAGGAAAACTACGACGAATTGTTGTGGGCGTGCGATATCAACTTCGTGCGCGGCGAAGATTCCTGCGTGCGTGCGCAGTGGGCCGGCCGGCCGTTTGTCTGGCAGATTTACCCGCAGCACGATGAAGTGCACTGGGAGAAGTTGCAGGCTTTTCTGGATTTATATAACGAATCGCTCAGTCCGGATGCTGCGCATGCGCTGCGGGGCTTGTGGAGAATGTGGAATGGCGAGATAGCAACGGGTAATGAGTGGGCTGTTTTTTCGGCCAAATTGGGCGAACTAAACCCGCACGCACGAACTTGGGCGCAACAATTATCGCAAAACAATCTGGCATTGAATTTGCTGGCTTTTTTTCAGGAAATCGGTACAATGCGCGCCTTCAAAATAGATGGGCAGTGAACATGAAAACAGCACAAGAATTACGCGCCGGCAACGTCATTATGGTCGGTACTGATCCGATGGTAATCCTGAAGGCCGAATACAGCCGTTCCGGTCGTAACGGTTCGGTCGTCAAGATGAAGATGAAGAATCTGCTGACCGAATCGGCTAAAGAAACTGTGTTCAGTGCCGACGACAAGTTCGATCAGGTCATTCTGGACCGCAAGGAGGTAACTTACTCCTACTTCGCCGATCCGATGTATGTGTTCATGGACGAGGAGTACAACCAGTACGAAATCGAAGCGGAATGCATGGGCGATGCGCTCAACTACGTTGAAGACGGCATGCCATGCGAAGTGGTGTTCTACAACGACAAGGCGATTTCCGTTGAACTGCCGAACACCATCACTCGTGAAGTGATCTACACAGAACCTGCTGTACGCGGCGACACTTCCGGCAAGGTGATGAAGCCTGCCAAGATCAACGGTGGATTTGAATTGCCGGTTGCGGCATTTGTTGAAATCGGCGACAGGATCGAAATCGATACGCGCACCAACGAGTTTAAAAAGCGCGCTTAATCGTTAATCTGAGATTCGCGTAGCGATCGTTTGTCCCCTCTACCGCTTGCGGGGGAGGGTTTGGGCGGGGGAAACGGGCTATGCCCGTTAGCTTATGCTTTTAACGGGCTGCCCGGGCGAGATAATCGCCCGGGCGGTTTTGTTTTCGGCAGAGCAAGTCAGGCTTTCGCTACCGCCAGCTCAGTCAGTTCCGTGGTATAGCGCGGTGATCTGTTTCCCCGTTTCATCGCCCAGTTCTTTTTGATTCCTTCACCCAATAGCCGTATTGTGCCGCTGCCCATGCGGCGATTGATCCCGTCTATCGTCGCCATCAGCGCGGCGGATGGCGCTGCGACATCGTCGAACAGGGTGCGCGGCCGGTCAGATGCGGCGATGATGCCGGACAACGTCACGCCGGCTTTCTGGTAAGTGTAGCCGCTGCGGTAGATCTGGCGTAATCCGCTCAATGCTGCGTGACACAGTACTCGCGTGTCATCGGTGGGTTCTGCCAGCGGGATGTTCATGTCGGGCTGATACTGGCGTGCCTGATGCGGGCTGGTGCGGATAGAAACCTGCACGCAGGTTGCCAGGGAATGTGATTGTCGCAATTTTTCGGCGGCGCGGGTGGTATAGGCGATTACGGCCTGTTCCAGTTCGGACAGCTGGACAACGGATGCGCCGAATGAGCGCGAACAGATGATTTGCTGCCGGGGCGAGGAAAGTTCATCCAGTTCCAGGCAGACCGTGCCACCCAGTTCAGACAGGGTGCGCGCCAGAACGACGCCGAATTCTGCGCGGATGCGGCTGGCGGGTGAATTTTTCAAATTCAGCACGGTCGTGATGCCCATTTGTTGCAAGCGTAGCGTAGTGCGCCGGCCTACGCCCCAGACTTCGCCGACTTCGATTTTTTCCAGCAGTGTATTCAATTCATCAACCGGCAGGTCGTTGAAGTTGCATACGCCGTTAAAGTGCGGCTGTTTTTTGGCGACATGATTGGCGAGCTTCGCCAGCGTTTTGGTGGATGCGATGCCGACGCAGACCGGAATGCCGACGTACTGTCTGACGGTGTGCCGCATCTGCTGTCCATGTCGGGTGAGTTCAGTCATGCCGGTCATATCCAGAAAGCATTCATCGATTGAATAGATTTCCTGATTCGGAGCGTATTGCGCTAACAGCCGCATCACCCGGTTGGACAGATCGGCGTACAGCGCGTAGTTGGAAGACAAAGCGATGATGCCGTGTTTTTTTGCAAGGTCTTTTAATTTGAACCAGGGGGCCGCCATCATAATGCCGAGATCTCTGACCTCCTGCGAACGCGATACCACGCAGCCATCGTTGTTGCTCAATATCACGACAGGTTTGCCTTCCAGGTCGGGCCGGAACAGCCGTTCACAGGAAACGTAAAAATTGTTGCAGTCGACCAGCGCGATTGCGCGTTTCATAGTGTAACTTATTGATTATTTTGTAATATTTAGTGTTTGTGTACGTTCCAGCTCACCACGCCCCAGATGGAGAAATCCTGTTCAGGTTTGATGCGCATGTCGGCATAGTCGGGATGCGCGGCACGCAATACCTGACCCTCCGGCGTGTGCAGCAGTTGCTTTACGGTGAATTCGCCGTCCACGACGGCTATCACCACGCAGCCGCTCGTTGCGGGCAGGGCTCTGTCCACCACCAGCAGGTCGCCGTCAAAGATGCCCAGTCCGCGCATAGATTCACCTGCGACGCGCATGAAGAAGGTGGATTCGCGACGCCCGATCAGGTGTTCGTCCAGACTGATGCGTTGTTCCACATAATCGTCCGCAGGTGACGGGAAGCCTGCAGGTACGGCACGGCGCAGCAAGGCGCGCTGGCGATAGAACAGCTCCCTGTTCGGGTGAGTCATGGATAACAGCACGGAAGGTGCTGCGCGGCGGGATGAGTGCAGTTGCATGTCGGTTATCTCCGGTACTTGCGAACAAGGCCTGTCAGTACGCCGAAGATTTCCAGCGTGCCTTGCGGGCGGATGACGGGGAAAGCGGGATTGGCGGGGCGCAAAATGAATGCGCCATTTTCCCGATCCAGCGTCTTGAGCGTGAAGTCGTCGTCCACAATCGCTACCACGATATCGCCGATATTCGCGGTCATGCGTTTTTCCACCACGGCTACATCGCCATCGTGAATGCCCGCATCGATCATCGAGTCTCCCCTGACTGTGATCAGCGTGGTCTTGGACGGCGTGTCGATCAGCATCTCGTCGATGACGAAAAACTCACCCTGAGTCGCGGTCACGGAAACCGGCATACCTGCCTGAACGGACGATTCGGCTAACGGGCGCGCGAAGAATTGCCGGGTCGGTATCCATGCGCCATCCGGGGTGCGTTCGATGAAATCTGCATCCCCCAGACGCGTCAGTATGGTTTTTACCCAGGACTTGGAGGCGATGCCGAACACCTCGCACAGACGGGCGTAGGAGGGGATGCTTTTCCAGTCGGCGTAGTAGTCCTGGAGTTTGCTTAAGTACTCGATGTCTTTGTGGTCGGTCATGATAATTCCCTGGAGAACGAACGTGCTGTGCAATATAAAGAACGTTCGTTCTGTTGTCAATAAGATATCTTGATTCGAGCGTAATAACTTGCGTGTCATTTGTATTTTTCAATTCAAAAATTCGCCTGCTATCAGTTAGAATGGACAATGAATGAAAAAATTATTTTTGTCAGAACGGACAGTGGCGAAGATGAGGCGCGCAGCCGTACCGCGCATTTATCCAAGGACATCAAACGCGCCCTGTTGATGGTGGATGGAACCGCCTCCGTTGCTGAAATCATGAAGCGTTCTTCCCCCAGTTTGCGCGGCATGTTGGAAGACATGTTCAATGAATTGGCCAGAGGCGGATTCATTCAGGACAAGTCCAAAGTTGCCGGCGTGGCAAGATTGATACTGCCTGCTTCGCCTAAAAAATCGGCTGACGAGGTAGATGAGCTGGATTTCACCGCGGCTTTTCGTATTCCTACACAAGCCATGATGGATGAAGAGGCGGCCAAGGTGGCGGAAAAGGCACGCATTCGTGCTGAGGCGCTTTCGCTTGTCGAACGACTGGCGAGCGATGAAGAGGCGCGTGTCAAGGCGGAACGGGATGCCGCAGAATCCAGGCTGCGCGCTATTCATGCAAAGGCAGAACAGGAAGCTGCCGAAGCTAAAGCGCGTGCTGTGGCAGCGGAAAAGGCCAGACTTGTGGCGGAAGCCGCCAGCCTGGCACAGGCGCGTGCAGCAGAACAAGCGCGACTGGAGGCAGAGCGTCAGGCTCGCGAGTTGGCCGAGCGTATCCGTGCTGAATCGGTAGCTGCGCGCGAGCAGGCTGAACGCCACGCCAGAGAAGCAGCAGAGCAGCAGGCGGCCGAAGAAAAAGCCAGACTGGAGGCGGAAGCCGTCAGGTTGCAGGCCGAAGCGCGCGTGCGCGCCGAAGAACAAGCGCGAATGGAAGCCGAACGTCAGGCTCGCGAGCTGGCCGAGCGCATCCGGGCTGAAAAAGCGGCTGCCGAAGCGCTTGCGCGCGCGCAGGCTGAACGCCACGCCAGAGAAGTGGCAGAGCAGCAGGCGGCCGAAGAAAAAGCCAGGCTGGAGGCGGAAACCGCCAGGTTGCAGGCCGAAGCGCGCGCGCGATTCGAAGAGCAGGCCCGTCTGGAGGCTGCGCGTCAGGCTCGCGAGCTGGCCGAGCGTATCCGTGCTGAATCGGTAGCTGCGCGCGAGCAGGCTGAACGCCACGCCAGAGAAGCGGCAGAGCAGCAGGCGGCCGAAGAACAAGATCGACTGGAGGCGGAGGCCGCCAGGTTGCAGGCCGAAGCGCGCGCGCGATCCGAAGAGCAGGCCCGTCTGGAGGCAGAGCGTCAGGCTCGCGAGCTCCGGGCTGAATCGGTAGCGGCGGCTCTGGAAGCCGAGCGTATAGAAGCTGCACGTCACGCCAGGGAAGTGCTGGAGGCGACACGCAGAGCCGAACAGCATGTGGTGCAAGCAAAGGCGGAGGCAGCTGCTGAAGCGCGCGCACGTGCCGCAGCGGAAGAAAAGGGCAAGCTGGAAAACGAATTGGCAAAACTAATGGCGCAAGTCGAGGCTGAAGCTCAGGCACATCTCGAAGCGGAAGCGTTTGCAAAAGCCGAACAGGAAGCGTGTGCTGCTGAGAAGGACAAACAGGATGCGCGCGCAGTGCTTGAACAGGGGAGGGAGGCCGAGAAAAACAGCATGCTGGCTGCCGTTATCAGGCTGAATGAAAAACATGCGGCGATGGAGAAAAGTGTTTTTGCGGCGCTGGACGAACTGGCCCAGCAGGAGGCGATGGATTCCGCAGAGATAACGGATAAAATTGAACCGGGCGTATCGCATGCCGATTCGGCCGCACCGCTTGTCAGTCTGGCAGAAAAGAGGACAACCATCGCTGCTGTGGTTTTCTTTGAGGTAGTGGATTATGTCACGCAGTCGGGCAACATGCAGATTGAACTGAAGCGGCAACTCAGCCAACTGGTGGCCGGCAGTCTGGATCCGTTCGGCACAGCTGACCGGATCGTTTCGGATATGACAGAAGGTGTTGCCATCGGTTTTCTGCAGCATCCTACGGATGCGCTGGAAACAGCAATGCATTGCCGCAGTAAACTGATGGCCAACAAGCATTGCGATTATCCGGATTTGCGTGTGCGTATCGGTATACATCTGGGTCCTATCAGTCTGGTCAAGGATATGAACGGACAGATCAGCATGCTGGGCGATGGAATTAACAGCGCGCAGCGTGTGATGAGATTTGCAGGTCGTGATCAACTCTATGTTTCTCGTGCCTATTTTGATTTTGTTTCCAGCCTGAGTGATGAATATGACGGCTTGTTTCGCTATCGTGGTGCGCAACAGGACAAGCAGGGACGTGAACTTCAGGTTTACGAATTGCTGGATTCTGACGCGCCCGCAGAGGAATCAGCGCAGTCCGATAAAGCGTACGCTTTTAATTTTGATACGTTTGATGCGGTGGTATCGATTGCGGCAGAACAACCGCAGCATGATCCGCACCCGGATGCTGCCGGCCAATTGCTGATAGATGCGGCAGGCCTCAGGCTGATGGACGTCGTTGAATTCGCTGCGCCACCGGAATCGCCTGTGAGTCAGGCAGCGAGTGTCGTCGAAGCGCCGAAATATTCCGAGGATGAGTCCAGGCATGTAGCGGATGCGCAGGTGAAAAAATGGGCGGAAGCTGCGCCGCAGCAGGCAGTGCCAGCAGAGAAAAAAAGCGTTCAGCAGAAGGTCGTGCAACCGAAACCCGCTCAGCCGAAGGTGGTTCAACGTGCCCAACCTCGCAAGCCTGTATCCTGGGGTAAGCTTGCGGCGGGATTGGTCGTTTTGCTTGCGGTCGTGTTATTCGTTGTGCCCTTTGTGTTGCCGACGCAAGGCTATGTCACGAGTATTGAACAGCAACTGGGTGCAAAGTTGCAACAACCGGTGCATATCGGGCATCTGGAGGTGCGGATATTGCCCGCGCCGGGAATGGTTCTAAGTGATATATACATCGGCCAGACGAAGCAGATTCAGGTGCAACAGGCACAAGTGCATTTTTCTTTTGCAGCCTTGTTCGGTTCAGTAAAGCCCATCGACAGTCTTGATCTGGATGAAGTGAAAGTTCAGGGGCAGGCTTTGCCGCAGGTGTCTGGCTGGCTGCAACAAGTGGCAGGCGATCATCAGTATCCGGTTGCGCATATCGCGCTGACGCACGGTCAGCTGGAGGCGGACGGCGTACGGTTTTCTGATGTGGCCGGGGCGATTGAGTTTGATTCGCAGGGCAGATTTTCGCTGACACATTTGAATGCTGACGGTCATAAGCTTGCGCTGGAGATTCGCGCAGCACCGGAGTCGAAGTTACAGCTTAACCTGACGTTGCGCGACAGCGCCTTGCCTTCATTGCCGAATTGGGTATTTGAAGAACTGAAGGCAACCGGTGAACTGAGCCGGGACGAGTTGCGTATCACTGAACTGGACGGACGGATCAGGGGCGGCGCGTTGAGCGGAGATGCGCGTATCAACTGGCGTGCGGGTTGGCGTGTGCAGGGGTCGCTTGCAGCAAAAGCCGTTCCTTTACAGAATATCAACAAGTTGCTCGCAGGTGATCTGAACGGATCTGCACGTTTCCAGACGCAGGCGGGCAGTCTGTCGAAACTTGCCGATGCTGCCATACTCAATGGCGCTTTCAGCGTCAGCAAGGGGACAGTCAACGGCGTGGATATCGTTGAAACCGCTCGTTTGCGCAGCCGGGAAAGCCTGCCTGGTGGCAGAACGCATTTTGATGAATTGAGCAGCGATTTGTCTTACACCAACGGCCGCTATCGCTTCAGCCAGTTGAGGATCAATGATCATGTGGTTAAAGCCGCGGGTTCGCTGACGATAGAACAGCAGGAGCTGTCGGGGGTTATTTCGGCAGATCTTGCGATGCGTGCGGGGCAGATTGCGCTGCAGGTTGGCGGTACCACAGAAAGCCCGACCTTGCATGTTGCACGCTAACGCGGTGCAGTTCAGGCTGTCGGTTCAGGCGCCGGGATATGTGTAATGCGTATGTCGCGCTGAGGGCAGGGGATTTCAATAGCTGCCAGCTGGAACTCGCGCCAGATTTCCATGTTGATGTCTGAGTGCAAGCCTAACTGACCTTCTTCCGGGTCGTTAATCCAGATGCCCATTTCCAGATTGATGCCGTTGTCGCCGAACGATTTGAGATAGACTTTTGTTTCAGGGTCGGTCAATACTCTGGGCTGGTTCGCTGCGGCCTGTTTCATGATTTGCATGGCACGCTGCAGGTCGCTCTGGTAGCTGATTTGTACGGGAATGCCGATGCGTATCTGGCGGTTGGTGTAGGAATGATTGATGACCGTAGAGCTGATCAGTGTTTCGTTAGGGATAATCGCTTCGGTACCGTCGTTGTCCTGTAATACCAGATAGCGAGCGGTAAATTGCAAAACCTTGCCGAAGTGACCGTCTACTGTCAGTACATCGCCCGGATGAATCGAACGATCCAGCAG
This sequence comes from Pseudomonadota bacterium, assembly GCA_026399735.1. Taxonomy (GTDB): domain Bacteria; phylum Pseudomonadota; class Gammaproteobacteria; order Burkholderiales; family Gallionellaceae; genus Gallionella. Next base: position 2,116 of record JAPLQK010000034.1, on the reverse strand, counting down.
GATGATGAAGCCGCTGACGTAGTTGCTGGCAATTTTCTGCAAACCCAAACCGATGCCCACGCCCAACGCGCCGCCGAACACGGAAAGCACGGTGATATCGATGCCGGCCAGCGGTAGCGCGATCAGGATGCCGAGTACAGCCAGAGAGGCGCGTATCAATTTGGAGAGCACGACGCGAAAATTCATGTCCAGATTTTCTGCTGCCATGGCCTTGCGTTCAAGCATCCGTCCCAGCCACATCGCCGCCAGCATGGTGACCATAATGGAGAAAATTCCGCTCAGAATCATCAGCAGCGAGATGCGCTGTTTGCCGATATGAATGCTGAGGTAATCCAAGGCATTGGTTACTTCAGGAAGCAATCCTGTAAGGTGCAATGCAAATCCCAGCCAGATCGTCATGGCAAGGAATCGTTCGGAGCCGTGCAGCCAACTGCCGGGAGAAAATACCTGGCGCAGTATGTAGACAACAAGGCGAATCAGCACTAAAGCCGACAGCAGCGGAATCGCGATATTCAGCAGATTGACGGAATACCAGTTTTTCAGCACCGCCCTGCCAATCAATACCAGCAATAACGCCATCAGCGGGAACGCGATACGTGATACCCCGCCCAGACCGACTTTCAATACGCCTTCCGATTTGGGAAGCTGGCCCGGTAACAAGCGGTTTATTCCCCAGGCAAGCGCCAGACTGAATAGCAGTACGGGTATCTGCCAAAGGATGGCGGTTTGGTCCAGATCGACAAGAAAATCAAGGAGAAGATTGCGGGTAGCATCGGGCATAAGCCGGAATCCGGGTAAGGTTAAGCGGATCAAATTCTAACACGCTGGCCGTTTAACTCTGCCATAAGGGATCGTAGTTGACTATGACAATAGCACGTTCAGGAACCTCGCACCGAAAAGCGTGAGGAACTTAACCCAACAATGCTGCTGCTATTCCGCGCAATCCTTCCAGCGCGCCGACCTGTAACGACACGTCTTGTTTGTTGTATACGCGCATCGGTAGGGTTGATGCGAATCAGAAATCTTCGGTTGGAAAATTCATTGAACCGGCCGCTAAAAGTTGATTGCAGATTTCAATTTACGTCCGTACAATCTGTTTTAATGAATTCGTTAAAGGTGTAGCCATGAGCTTGCGAACCAGTGATATCGTACCCATCAGCGAAGCGCGTGCCCGTCTGACGGAACTGGCCGACGAAGTCGTTGGTGCGGGTGCTGAAAAAGTGCTGACCAAAAACGGCATGAGTTTTATCGCTCTCGTCGATGCACGCAAACTGGACTATTACCATGCACTCGAAGATGAACATGCCGGCCTGGTCTTGCTGGATGAAGCACAGATCGGCCTGCAACAACTTCTTGCCGGACGGCGCGTGACACACGATGAATTGATGTCGGCACTCTCAGACCAATGACGCTGAAAGTCAACGCACGAGTCGAGGCCACTCCAAATTTTCTCGATAATTTGGAAGCAACTCACCAATTTTTCGTTATGCAGGACGCAGATTCTGCCGTTGATCGTTTGCGCAAACTAAAAGCCCAGCTTCGTGAGATGGTCAGCATATTGAGCTGGTCGCCTGCCGTTGGTCACCCGGCACGTTTTCTCACCGGGCGCTCCGCTCAGGCAAGACTGAGGACTGAAGCCGTACTCACGCTAGCCGAACAGGCAGGTTTGCCCAACTTGCGCGAATACGTTGTCAGCCAGCATATCGTTTTGTATGCCCACTCGGATGTCGAGGTTGCGTTACTGGCATTGAAGCATCAAAGACAACTGACTTATCTGTCTGAGTAGTGCGCCGAAAATCTTCCGTAATTCCACTACAGTTTAACCTTGGCGGATTCAATGCTGAAGTGCAGCTTTTGTAAGCGAATTCAGGTGGCGAGCCGCGTCTTTTCAGAAATTATTTAATTTTTCAGTCATTAAAACAAGGCGGCAGATTATTGCGGGTAACCCGGTTTTCTGCAGTTCGATTCCATAAAGGGCCCCTGATACACGATCCATGTTTCGCCGGGTTTGTTCTGCGAACACATCAGGGTGTTATCGGTTGTATTTTGCCACTTATACCACGGCGCCCCTGACGCGAATGCCGCGCCGCAAATTAACGACAGCATGATCAGCGCA
>JAPLQK010000026.1 GCA_026399735.1 Pseudomonadota bacterium | reverse complement strand
GAAATCAGCGAGAAAATCGAAAAGGTCAGCGGCAACAAGATCAAGCGCGAATGCGAAGTCAAGGTCGGCGTGGAAATCGAACTGGCGAAAAAAATCGTCAAGCACATCAAGGAAAGCAAACTGAAAGTACAGGCCAGCATTCAGGGCGACACCGTGCGCATCACCGGCAAGAACCGCGACGACCTGCAAGATGCGATCGCCTTTATCAAGAAGACCATCACCGATTTCCCGTTGCAATACCAGAACTTCCGCGACTAATGAAAAACAGCATCAACGCCAGCGTCGATTTTTCATTCAAGGGCGAGGACTACAGTTATACAACCGTACTCGACCTGGATCAGTTGCTGCGCCAGCATGATGCACTGCCTTCGCTGCATGTCATCCTGGCACGGCAACACGGCATCGACACTTACTCATACCTGTACGAGGTGATGCAGGAGGCGGACATCGAATTTATCGAACCCGAAGGTTACGCATCAAACTATGTAATTGAGGGTGAATTCGATCCCGGTGCTCTGGCGGCTAACTGGCAGACGGCTAAAGCTGAAATGCTGTTACAACCCGTCGCAGAAAAAGAACTGGACATCACCGACCTGAACCAGCATCCTGCAATCAAGCGCGCACTCGTTGCAGCCTACAACCTGGGGAAGGGCGCATGAAAACCGCACTGGTGTTATTCGCAGAGGGCAGCGAAGAACTGGAAGCCGTGACCATCGTGAATATCCTGCGCCGCGCGGGCGTCACCGTCACACTGGCAGGAATCACAGCAGGTGCGTTGCGCGGCAGTCGCGGCGTGAGCATAGCCCCTGACACCACGCTGGATGCGGTGCTGCATGACAGTTTCGACATGATCGTCCTGCCCGGCGGACAACCCGGCACAAACAATCTGCAGGCCGATGCGCGTGTATTGAAGCTGGTTCGACAAATGACAGATCAAGGGAAGTTTGTCGCCGCGATTTGTGCCGCCCCTGCTGTACTCGCTGCCGCCGGATTGCTGGACGGCAAACAGGCGACCTGCTATCCGACCTGTCTTGACGGCTTCCCGCAGGTGCATCTGCAAACGACGGCGATCGTCGAAGACGGCCGCCTCATCACCTCGCGCGGCCCGGGAACGGCGATGGATTTCGCATTGTTGCTGGCGGAGCGGCTGGCAGGCAAAGCCAAACGCAATGAAGTCGAAGCCGGGCTAGTCCGTTAAATTGCGCACCCGATTTCCCGCACTGCCGCCCTCCGCCATCGCACTGCTGCTGCAAATCGCGGCATTTGCACTCGTTCTGCTCAGTGTGCGCCTGTTCGAACTTCAACCCGAGCCGCTGACTTTCGCGCTTGCCTGCGGTCTGTTGGCAGCCAGTTTCAGCCAACTTGCCGGCCAGGCACGCTGGTGGTTCGTCATTCAGTTACTGTTCGCGCCCGCACTGGTGCTGATGCTCAACGCAGACATTCCGCCAAGTGTTTTTCTCGCAGCCTTTCTGATCATGCTGGCGGTCTACTGGAGCACATTCCGCACTCAGGTGCCGCTGTATCTTTCCAGCAACAAAGTGTGGCGCGCACTGGAAGGCTTGCTGCCTCTTCAACAACCTGACAGCCATTTCCGTTTCATCGATCTGGGCTCAGGACTGGGCGGCGTGCTGACGCATCTGGCACGGTTACGACCGGACGGTCATTACTGCGGCGTTGAATCAGCCCCGCTGCCGCTGCTCATGAGCTGGCTACGCACCAAACCTTATCCCAATTGCGAGGTACACTGGGCCAGCATCTGGGATGAGAAACTGGCCGCTTGCAATCTGGCGCAATACGACGTGGTATTCGCCTACCTCTCGCCCGTGCCGATGGAACGACTCTGGCACAAGGCGCGCGCCGAAATGCGACCCGGTGCCGTGTTTATCAGCAGCACCTTTACGATTCCAGGCCTCGAACCCGACCAGCACATTGCGGTTGATGATCTGCATCAGTCCACCTTGCTGGTCTGGCGTATGTAACGATGCCGCAACCCTTAATAATGACCACTACACTGAACTAAACAGGATAATTTGCAGTTCTCAAGTTAAAATGCCATATTTTTCAAAATCAATTAAGGAGTTTCAATTGAGCCTGATCCGCCCATTCACCGGTTTACGCCCCGCCACCTCCCGTGCCGCCGAAGTCGCAGCCCCCCCTTATGACGTGTTGTCCACTGCTGAGGCGCGTGTACAAGCCGAAGGAAAGCCCTGGAGTTTTCTGCATATTTCCAAACCTGAAATCGATCTGCCTGCAGGTACCGATCCCTATGCAGCTGAAGTCTACGCCAAGGCGGCGGAGAACCTGGACAAGATGCTGGCAGCGGGCGTGCTGGCTCGCGATACCGCACCTTGCTATTACGCCTATCGCATCATCATGGGCAGCCATACCCAGACCGGTCTGGTCGCGGCCGCGTCTGTCGCTGACTACAACACCAACCGCATCCGCAAACACGAATTTACCCGTCCGGACAAGGAAGACGACCGTGTACGTCAGATCGATGCACTCAACGCCCAGACCGGCCCGGTGCTGCTGGCCTATCCGGACGCCCCGCAGGTTGATGAAATCTTGCGTAGCGCGTCAAGCGGTACGCCCGATGCCGATGTAACGGCAAATGACGGCATACGCCATTCAATCTGGGTGATCCACAATGCGAATGCGATCAGCCGGCTGACTGCGGCATTCGATGCTATGCATGCCATTTACATCGCCGACGGTCACCACCGTTCCGCCGCCGCCTCGCGCATCGCTGCTGCACGGCGCGCTGCCAATGCTGCACACACCGGCGACGAGAGTTACAACTATTTCCTGTCCGTGATATTCCCTCATCACGAGATGAAAATCATGGATTACAACCGGGTAATGGTCGACCTGAATGGTTTGAATGACAAGCAATTCCTGCAACGCATCGGCGAAAAATTTTCGGTTCAGGCAAGCGCTGAGGCGGTCAAACCGGGCAAACCTGGCGAATTCGGCCTGTACCTGCCCGGTCAGTGGTACCGTTTGGAAGTCAAGTCCGATCTGATTCCTGTCAACGACCCGGTTGCACGTCTGGATGTAAGCCTGCTGCAAAATCATTTGATCGCGCCGATACTCGGCATCGATGACCCGCGCCGCGACAAGCGCATCGATTTCGTCGGCGGCATACGCGGCTTGTCAGAGCTGGAAAAACGCGTTGACAGCGGCGAAATGGCCGCAGCTTTCTCGCTGTTCGCCACCAGCATGGAAGATTTAATGTCGGTTGCCGACGCCAACGAAGTCATGCCCCCGAAATCCACCTGGTTTGAACCCAAACTTGCGGACGGCATGGTTTCGCACGTGCTGGATTAAGCCGTTTTGCCCGGCTGGAATACACCGGCCGGGCAGCCTTCCATAAACAACTTTCCAGACCGGCATATCCCTGCACGGTTAAAGCGCGTCCTGCATCAATGCAATCCTGACAAATCCTGCCTGCAACGCTTCCTGTCAAAAAATATACAGGCTTTCGCTTGCCCCTGCTAAAAAAACACTCTAGAATTACCCAAAAATACACTAGAATTAGTCTTAAAAAACTGCATTACCACTAGATATAGTGGTTTTTATTTTTTTATCCAACTTATTCAAAACCTGACAGAAGAATCGGCTTTTGAAGGAGATATTGCAATGACGCAAGAGATCAGCATCGAAGTATTGTTGGAAAAATACGCCGAATCCGGCGAGCACTCAGTTCAGGATGTGCGCCGCCGCGTGGCGCGAGGTCTGGCGCAAGCCGAAAAACCCGAACAGCGCGCGCATTGGGAAGAGGCATTTTATCTGGCGCAGGAAAACGGTTTCGTGCCTGCCGGGCGCATCAACTCGGCGGCCGGACTGACCATACAGGCGACGCTGATCAACTGCTTCGTGCAACCGGTGGGCGATGCGATTTCAGGCAATACGGACGGCAAACCGGGTATTTACGACGCATTGCAACAAGCGGCCGAAACCATGCGGCGCGGCGGCGGCGTCGGCTATGATTTTTCCTCGATTCGCCCTGAAGGTGCGCTGGTCAAAGGCACGAATTCACGTGCCAGCGGCCCGATCTCCTACATGCGCGTGTTCGACCGCTCCTGCGAAACCGTCGAATCCGCCGGTGCGCGGCGCGGCGCACAAATGGGCGTGTTGCGTTGCGACCATCCCGACATTGAGAAATTCATCAGCGCAAAAGACAAGGGCGATCTGCGCAACTTCAATATTTCAGTTGGTGTGACCGACGCACTAATGCAAGCTGTTGAAAATAATCATGAATTCGAACTGGTGCATACGGCAAAACCCGCCGAGGCGCTTCTGGCATCGGGTGCGGCGCAGCGCAGCGACGGCAAGTGGGTGTATCGCCGTGTACGCGCCGTCGACTTGTGGAAACAGATCATCGAGAGCACCTATGATCATGCCGAACCGGGCGTATTGTTCATCGACCTGATGAACCGCGACAACAACCTGTCCTACTGCGAAGTGATCGAGGCGACGAATCCTTGCGTCACCGCTGACACTTGGGTGATGACCGGACACGGCGCACGTCAGGTTCGCGATCTGATCGGCAAACCCTTCACTGCAATGGTTGACGGCAAGTCTTACCCGACAGAATCGCAAGGCTTCTTCTTCACCGGCACAAAACCCGTGTTACGTCTGAAGACCAATGAAGGTCACTCGCTACATCTGACCGCCGACCATCAGGTACTGCGCGTATCAAACATGACGCGCTACACACGCGAAACGGAGTGGGTCAAGGCTGGCGAACTTTCGCCTGACGACAAAATCGTGTTGCACGATCATCGCGCCCTGCATAATTGGGGCGGTGCACACACTGAAGACGAGGGCTATCTGATCGGCTTACTGATCGGCGACGGCACGCTCAAGAACGACAAAGCGGTACTGAGCGTCTGGGATACCGCCGCATTGAAAATCGCCAACGGCGGCGAGATACTACCTTCCGATGGCATTACCAGTGTCATGTTTGCCGCCGAACAGGCTGCGCGCAGCTTGCCGCATCGAAGCGACTTCAACGGCTGGCAAAAACCGGTTGATGGTCGCGGCGAATATCGTCTGGCAACAGGCGCATTGCGCACGCTGGCACTGAAATTGGGTCTGACGCCGGGTAACAAACGATTCACCGCAGCGATTGAAACAAGTTCATCCGACTTTTATCGCGGCGTATTGCGCGGCATGTTCGATGCCGACGGTTCCGTGCAAGGGTCACAGCCAAAAGGTATCAGCGTTCGACTGACGCAAATCGACATCGCTAATCTGGACAAATTGAATGGCTTACTGGCAAATTATCAGCGCAAGCCGAATTCTGAACGTTTCATCGCAACGGTGCAATCGCTGGAAGAAGACGGCGTTGAGGATGTGTATGACGTGACCGTATCCGATGTACATGCCTTCGACGCCAATGGCTTGTATGTCCACAACTGCGCCGAGCAACCTCTCCCGCCCTACGGATGTTGTTGTTTAGGTTCAATAAATTTGACTCGCATGGTGAAAAATCCATTCTCGGTACATGCCGGTTTCGATTACGAGCCGTTCAAACAGCTGGTCAAAATCGCGGTGCGCATGCTGGACAACGTACTGGATGTCACCGCCTGGCCTCTGCCCGAACAGCAGCAGGAGGCGCAGAACAAACGCCGCATCGGCTTAGGCTACACGGGACTGGGCGATGCGCTGGTGATGCTGGGTTTGCGTTACGACACCGATGAAGCACGCGCCTTTGCCGCCGACATCACGCGCATCATGCGCGACGAGGCTTATGCCGCCTCGATCGAACTGGCAGATGAGCGCGGCGCGTTCCCGCTGCTGGATGCGGATCAATATCTGGCCGAACCGCGCTTTGCCTCGCGCCTGCCGGACGAGATCAAAAACCGTATCCGCGAGCATGGCATCCGCAACAGCCACCTGCTGTCCATTGCGCCCACCGGCACCATCTCGCTGGCCTTCGCCGACAATGCCTCCAACGGCATCGAGCCTGCCTTCTCGTGGTTTTACACGCGCAAGAAACGCATGATGGACGGCACGACCAAGGACTATTCGGTGGAGGATCACGCCTGGCGGCTGTACAAGAAGCTGGGCGGCGATACCGACCATCTGCCGGACGCTTTCGTCAGTGCGCTTGAAATTTCCGCGCTCGATCACATGAAAATGTGCGCTGCGGTCGCGCCCTTTATCGACACTTCGATCAGCAAAACCGTCAACGTACCCGCCGACTACCCCTTCGACGACTTCAAGAATCTGTATACCGAAGCCTGGCGTGCCGGCCTCAAGGGGCTGGCAACCTACCGGCCGAACAGTGTGCTGGGCTCGGTGCTGTCGATCACGCCGGAACCCGCAAAAGCAGACCAGCCGCAGGATTTCGTGTTCGACCAGGACAGACGCATCGAACTGGAAGCCGCGCCCAAGCCGGCACTCGCCTCGCTGCGCTGGCCGGGCCGCCCCGAACTTGCCATGGGTAGCGAAGGCTGGGTCTCTCAAGTGGTCAAACACCCGCTGGGCAGCTTCGTAGCGTTCGTGTCGCACACCAGCAACGGTTGCAACCATCCGTTCGAGGTCTGGGTGAATGGTTCAGAGCAGCCACGCGGCCTGGGTGCACTGGCAAAATCGCTGTCCATGGATATGCGCACCCGCGACCCGGTCTGGGTGCGCATGAAGCTGGAAATGCTGATGAAAACGGCGGGCGACGACGCATTTGAGATGGCGATGCCGCCTGACGGAGAAACCAGGCGCATGCCGAGTCTGGTGGCCGCTTTCGCACATTTGCTGAAATACCGCATCGAAGCGCTGGGCGCGCTGGAAGTCTGCGACGGCATGACCACGCCGATGATGGACGCGCTGTTCGCCAAAAAGGAACCGAAGACCGGCACCGACGGCACCATGAGTTGGACAGTGGATATTGCCAATGCGGGTTCGGGAGACGACTTTGTACTGGGACTCAAAGAACTGGTGCTGCCGGACGGACAGCGCCGCCCGTACTCGATGTGGTTATCCGGCGTGTATCCGCGTGCGCTGGACGGACTGTGCAAATTGCTGAGTCTGGATATGCGCGTGATCGATCCTGCCTGGATCGGTATGAAGTTGCGCAAACTGCTCAACTTCGGCGAACCGCTGGGCGACTTCATGGCGCGCGTGCCGGGCGGCGCCAAGATGCAAAGCTATCCGTCGACCGTATCCTACGTCGCCACGCTGATCATTCATCGTTATGCGATGCTGGGCGTGCTCGACGAACACGGCTATCCGGTGCAGCAGATGGGCGTACTGGAAATCCCCGCAGGACAGATCAAACCCACCGGCATCAAGCCGATAACCGGAAAATTGTGCAAGGAATGCGGCAATGCCACGCTGATCAAAAAAGATGGCTGCGAGTTTTGCACCAGTTGCGGCGCGATCGGTGCATGCGGCTAGCAGACGCTGGTAAGTTGATGCTGAGGAAGGATTCAAAGTTGATAATTGGGAATTTGCGCCGGACATCTGCATGTTTATGCACTCACATATGTCTTGCAGTAAGCTATCACCTGGCTTATAGTTGTGCAACTTATTGCTCAAGTTAGAAAATCATGAAAGTCGTTACCTATTCACATGCACGCAACGCACTTAAGTCGGTATTGGATGGTGTCATTCAGGATGCAGACGTGACTATTATCAGCCGCCGTGATGCAGAAGGGGATGCAGTAGTCATGTCGTTGGACAGCTACAACAGCATCATGGAAACGCTACACCTGACAAGCAATCCTGCGAATGCCGCAGCATTAGCCAGGGCAATTGCACAAGACAAGGCAGGCCAGACACAGGAACGTCAACTGCTTGCAATTGAATAATCATGCGTGCCATCCGATTTGTGCCTGAGGCGTGGGATGCGTATCTGTATTGGCATGATCAGGACAGGAAAACTCTTAAGCGGATTAACATACTGATTACCGCCGCTGCGCGTGAGCCATTCTCAGGTATCGGCAAACCGGAACCGCTGCGCGGTGATTTATCCGGTTACTGGTCTCGGCGCATAGACGATGCAAACCGTTTGGTATATCGCGCAGCAGATTCAGAGTTGATCATTATTGCCTGCCGTTTTCACTATGACAGTTAGCCGACAGGACGCTTTGTACATCCGCAATTTGACGCGCAATTGATTGAAGTATTTTTCGGCAACGTCTCGAAACCAGTTCGTCTTGAACGACGGCAATGCGTGCGATTCCGCACATCCGATTTATCATGAAAAATAACAAATAAATCAACAAGTTACATCAATAACTTGGCCGCTATTTTCCTCTGATTGCGATCAGTACCGCCCACGCACCCAGGCCGAGATAACACAGCAGCGACCATTCCGGAATACCCAGCGTGAGGAAAGTCCAGCCTTTTGCTGCGCATTCGCCGGAGCCGTGCATCAGTTGCTTTAACACGCTGGCCATCGGCATGGTATCGAGCATGTAATCAAGGCCGGGACCGCAGGCGGGCACCTGATCGGGAGGCAGATGCTGTATCCAGATATGACGCGCAGCGACACCTGTGCCTGACAGGGACAGCAGCACAATCAGTGCCGCATACAGACGCTCGCCAAGACGCTTCGGACCATGCGTCGCAGCAATCAAAAACACCAGCATAATCGCGATAAAAATCACGCGTTGCACCATGCACAACGGGCAAGGATCCTGATGCTTGACGTATTGCAGATACAGTCCGAAACCCATCAGACCGCTGACATATAGGAAACCCGCCAGATACAGCCAGCTATTTGGAATGCGCCGCCAAAGCTTTAGCATCTCAATCAGCCTCGTCTATCCAGGTCGCCTGTATCGCTTCGAGTACTTTTTCGCCGCCGTGGCTATGATCATCGTCAAAGCCATCCAGATCCAGGACCCAATTGTGCAGATCCACAAAACGCACAGTACGGGGATCGGTGTCGGGAAATTTTTCACTCAGTGCAATCGCGATGTCACGTACGTCTATCCATTTCATACTATCAGCCCTCCTTGACCATATTGATGGTGTATTTCGGTATTTCCACCACCAGATCGGTATCAGCCACCAGCGCCTGACACGACAGACGCGAGTTCGGCTCCAGCCCCCACGCCTTGTCCAGCATGTCATCTTCCAGTTCTTCTGCCGGATTGAGGGAATTCAAACCCTCGCGGATGATGACGTGACAGGTGGTGCAGGCACAGGACTTTTCACAGGCGTGTTCGATATCAACGCCATTTTGCAACAGCGCATCGCAAATTGAGATACCCGGGGTGACATTGAGCAATGCGCCCTGAGGGCACAACTCTTCATGCGGCAACACGATGATTTGCGTCATTATTTGGTCTCCAGGTCAGAAATATTCATACCAGCCAACGCCCGCATCACACTTTTATCCATGCGTGCCTGCGCAAAACTGACGGTTGCATCATTCAATGCGGTAATGGCGCGTTTGATAACGGGTTGACCGGCAGATTGCAGCGCACCCTTTAAGCTCGCCATCTGCGCTTCGATATGTGCACGCTGAACCAGATCCAGCAGATCGCCATCCAGCGCCAAAGCGTGTTGCACCGCATCGAGCAGCTGGTTCGCTTCCGTCTGCTGCTCGCGCCGCGATCTGGCCTCCATGTCGTCCTGTGCGTGTTGCGCAGACTCATGCAGCATCTGGGTAATTTCGGCATCAGTCAGGCCATAGGAAGGCTTGACCACGATCGCCGCCTCGACGCCGCTGCCCGTTTCGCGTGCGGATACCGTCAGCAAACCGTCCGCATCCACCTGAAAGGTCACACGAATGCGCGCAGCGCCAGCCACCATCGCCGGAATGCCGCGCAATTCAAATTTTGCCAGTGACCGGCAATCGCTCACCAATTCCCGCTCGCCTTGCACCACGTGCAGACTCATCGCAGTCTGACCGTCCTTATAGGTGGTGAATTCCTGCGCCCGCGCAGTCGGGATAGTGCTGTTGCGCGTAATGATCTTCTCGGACAGCCCGCCCATGGTCTCCAGCCCCAACGACAGCGGAATCACATCGAGCAACAACCAGTCGTCGCCGGTGCGGTTACCCGCCAGCAGATTGGCCTGCATCGCAGCCCCCAGCGCCACGACCTTATCCGGATCAAGATTCGTCAGCGGCGTCTGACCGAAGAACTCGCCCACGGCCTGTTGTATCTGCGGCATGCGCGTTGCCCCGCCCACCATCACCACGCCTTTGATCTCGTCGACGCTCAGCTTGGCATCGCGCAACGCACGACGCAACGGTTGCAAGGTGCGTTGTATCAGGTTCTGCGACATGAGCTGAAATTCGGCCTCCGTCAGCACGTTATCGATCAGTTCACCCGTCGATAACACCGCCGTGATGCGCGTCTCGTTGTGTTCGGTGAGCTGTTCCTTGGCGGCACGCGCCAGCGTCAGCAACAATCGGGTGTCCCTGGGGTCGAGCGCAGACAGCTGGTTCTTTTCCAGCAGCCAGCAGTGAATACGCTGATCAAAATCGTCTCCCCCGAGCGCGGAATCGCCATTGGCCGCCAGCACTTCGAACACGCCGCGCGACAGGCGCAGAATGGAAATATCAAACGTCCCGCCCCCCAGATCGTAAACGGCATACACCCCTTCCGAGGCGTTATCCAGGCCATAGGCAATCGCCGCCGCCGTCGGTTCGTTGAGCAGGCGCAACACATTCAGCCCGGCCAGTTTCGCGGCATCCTTGGTCGCCTGGCGCTGCGCGTCGTCAAAATACGCCGGAACAGTGATCACCGCGCCCACCAGCTCTCCGCCTAAAGATGCCTCAGCTCGCACACGCAACACTTTGAGAATTTCTGCGGAAATTTCAACCGGACTCTTCACGCCGGCCACGGTGCGCAATTGCACCATACCCTGCCCCGAACTTGTTGAAGCGGCCTGTCCTGCATCTTCGACAAAACGGTAAGGCAGGCGACTGGTGTCCCCCACATCACTCAGCCCTCGACCCATAAAGCGTTTCACCGAGACGATGGTATTGACCGGATCATCGCTCTGAGCGGCTTGCGCCTGCTCGCCCGTCACCACGGCGCCATCAGCCGTATAGCGCACGACCGACGGCAACATGGCACGACCATGCTCATCGCCCAGCACCACGCTGATGCCGTTGCGCACCGTGGCGACCAGCGAATTGGTAGTCCCCAGATCAATACCCACCGCCAGCCTGTGCTGGTGAGGTGCCGTGCTCAAACCGGGTTCGGAAATCTGTAATAGCGCCATGTGGGGTAGTAAGATTTAAATTATTGATTTATAAGATATTTATAACAATCGGATACTCGCTAGCTATCCAGTTCGTCATAAGCGGCGTCGATTTCTTCCGCGAGTTTTTCCATGAAACGCAGCTTGCGCACCAGTCCGGCGGCAAACGGATAATCATGATCAATATCCATTTTAACTGCAAGCAATGCTTCCAGTTCGCGAGTCTGGATTTTCATGCGCGCATCCAATTGTTCCAGTGCGCTGATATCGCGCGCCTTTGCTGCATCTTCCACCGCCTCGCGCCATTCCATCTGCACCATCAGAAAATCAACCGGCATGACAGTATTGGTTTCTTCCTGCGTGTCCACGCCCTGCAACAACAACAGATAGCGCGCACGGCGTATCGGACTTTTCAGGGTCTGATACGCCTCATTCACCATGGTTGAACGCTGCATTGCCAGGCGTTGCTCGGCATCTGACAAATGCGATGATTTATCCGGGTGCACCTGAGCCTGCAAGGCGCGAAAGCGCTGTTCGAGCAGCGCCGTATCCAGTTTAAAGACCGGCGCAAGGTCGAACAATTGGTAGTGATTTTGAAAGTTTAAATCCGGAGAAGACATAAAAAACCGCTAAAATTTAAACGTTAAACCTGAAAACTCTCGCCGCAACCGCATGCGTCTTTCACGTTGGGATTATTGAACTTGAAACCCTCGTTCAATCCTTCACGCGTGTAATCAAGTTCCATCCCTTCAATGTACGGCAGACTTTTTGGATCGACCAGCACCGTCACACCGAAACTGTCAAATTTCAGATCATCTTCATCCATTGCATCCGCAAATTCCAGCTTGTAAGCCATGCCGGAGCAGCCGCTGGTGCGCACACCAATGCGAAGTCCGATGCCTTTTCCACGCTTGGCGATAAAATTTTGCACATGTTTCGCCGCAGCTTCAGACAGAGTAACGCCCATGTTTTTTGCCTCCTGTGCTTAGCAACTGCCCGTGCAGGCAGAAGTTTCAACGTTTGCGCCGTGTTTGGACTTGTAATCCGCCACTGCGGCCTTGATGGCATCTTCCGCCAGAATCGAACAATGGATCTTGACCGGCGGCAAAGCCAGTTCTTCGGCGATTTGCGTATTCTTGATCTGCAACGCCTGATCCACCGTCTTGCCCTTGACCCACTCGGTCACCAGCGAACTGGAGGCAATCGCCGAGCCGCAGCCATAAGTCTTGAACTTGGCGTCTTCGATGATGCCGTCTTTGCCGACCTTGATCTGCAACTTCATCACGTCACCGCAGGCAGGCGCGCCGACCATACCGGTTCCCAAACCTTCATCATCCTTGGAAAATGAGCCGACGTTGCGCGGATTTTCGTAGTGATCCAATAATTTATCGCTGTATGCCATTTTAGTGCTCCTTCGTCGCAGGGAAGGGAGAAGGGGGATGGGGAAGGGTAAAACCAGCGTACTGCCCCGGCTTTTACCCTTAACCCTTCTCCCTTTACCCTTCTCAGATTTTTAGTGTGCTGCCCATTGCACGCTGTTAAGATCGATGCCGTCCTGATACATTTCCCACAACGGCGACAATTCACGCAACTTGTCGATTTTGCTCTTCATCAGCGCAATCACGTAGTCCACTTCTTCGACCGTTGTGAAACGACCCACCGTAAAGCGAATCGAACTGTGCGCCAGTTCATCGCTGCGCCCCAGCGCACGCAACACATAGGAAGGCTCCAGACTGGCCGAAGTACAGGCTGATCCGCTGGACACGGCCACATCCTTGATCGCCATGATCAGCGATTCGCCTTCGACGAAATTGAAACTCAGATTCAGATTGTGCGGCACGCGCTGTTCCAGATCGCCATTCAGATGCACCTCTTCCATATCCATCAGGCCGGCCATCAAACGGTCGCGCAACATCCGTATGCGCTCATTCTCCGTTGTCATTTCCTGTTGTGCGATGCGGAACGCTTCGCCCATACCGACGATCTGGTGCGTCGCCAGTGTGCCCGAACGCATGCCGCGCTCATGACCGCCGCCGTGCATTTGTGCTTCCAGACGCACACGCGGTTTGCGCTGCACATACAGCGCGCCGATACCTTTCGGGCCGTAAGTCTTGTGTGCCGAAAACGACATCAGATCGACTTTTAATTTATTCAAATCAATCAATACCTTACCCGTTGCCTGCGCTGCATCCACATGGAACAGAATGCCCCTGCCGCGACAGATCTCGCCGATTGCGGCAATATCCTGAATCACGCCGATTTCATTGTTCACCAGCATGACCGACACCAGTATCGTGTCGGGACGCAAGGACGCTTTAAATTTTTCAATATCCAGCAAACCGTTCGGCTCGGGGTCGAGATAAGTCGCGGAAAAGCCTTCGCGCTCCAGCTCGCGCACCGTGTCGATCACCGCTTTGTGTTCGATACGCATGGTGACGATATGCTTGCCCTTGCCCTGATAAAAATGCGCCGCACCCTTGATCGCCAGATTATTCGACTCTGTTGCACCGGAGGTCCAGACAATTTCTTTCGGGTCGGCATTCACCAGCGATGCGACCTGTTCGCGCGCCAGCTCGACCGCAGCATCCGCTTCCCAGCCAAAGGCATGTGAACGACTGGCCGGATTGCCAAATTTCTCGCACAGATAGGGAATCATTTTTTCAGCCACACGCGGATCAACCGGCGTGGTTGCTGAATAGTCCATGTAAATCGGTAGTTTCATTTTCAACTCTCTTTAAGCTAAGGAAAACAATCCCTTATCTGACAACATGCATATTCATCGAAATCGCCGTCGCACCCTTTGCCGGCTTGGCGTGCCCCTCTACCAGCTGCTGCAAATTGATCGAATCCAGATAAGCGTAAATTTTCTCATTCAGCCCCAGCCACAGATAGTGCGTGAGACAGGGCTTGCCGTCGTGACAATCCCCTTTTTCAGCGCAATGCGTCGCATCCAGCGGCTCATCCACCGCCACCACGATTTCGGCAATTTTGATCTTGGAAGCTGTTTTGGCCAGATAATAGCCGCCGCCCGGACCGCGCACGCTTTCCACCAGATTGTTGCGACGCAGCTTGCCGAACAATTGTTCCAGATAGGATAGCGAAATTTTCTGGCGCTCGCTGATCGACGCAAGCGTTACCGGACCGCGTCCGCCGTTTATCGCCAAATCAACCATCGCCGTTACAGCAAAACGTCCCTTGGTAGTCAATCGCATGTTATCCCAATCTTTTCAAAATTAATTCACAACCGATGAGTTGCGGTTTTCAGTAATGCAAATAATATAATACCTGATTTTTTTAATCAACTATTTTGTTCAAATGGTTGGGGTCAAATTTTTCAGCAGTCGCACGCTCTTCTTCAACGCACACGCCCATCTTCTCAAGTTGTTGCAGAATAAAGTCGATGCGTTGATCCACCGTCACACTGTGTCCCAACAGGCCGTGAATTGCCTTGGACAACGGATCATTCTGGTCGTTGCCGATGCCGTACGCGTCAAATCCCGCCGATCTTTTCTTTTCTTCGTCCAAAATTCGCGCCGGAATACCGGCGGCCGTAGCACCTGCCGGTACATCTTTGACCACCACTGCGTTCGAGCCGATTTTAGCACCCGCACCGATAAAGACAGGACCGAGTATCTTCGCTCCCGCACCGACCACTACACCATCGCCCAGCGTCGGATGTCGCTTGCCGTGCCGCCATGATGTGCCGCCCAGCGTCACGCCGTGGTACAGCGTCACATCGTCGCCGATTTCTGCGGTTTCACCGATCACCACGCCCATACCGTGATCGATAAAGAAGCGCCGCCCGATCGTCGCACCCGGATGAATCTCGATACCGGTGAATCCTCTGACAAGAAAGGACAAAAACCGCGCCGGCCATTTAAAATTTGCACGCCACAGCCAGTTGGCGAGACGATGAAGCACGCGCGCATGCAGACCGGGATAGCAGGTCAACACCTCGAACGTAGTGCGCGCGGCCGGATCACGGTCAAATACGCTGCGTATATCTTCCCTGATATTGTTAAACATCTTTTTCCTGCTGATAGCGCGCCTTGAGACGCGCATTGTACTCGGTTGTCACCGTCAAGATGCCGCGCAAGATGTTGATTTCATCTGCCTCCAGACGCGCCCGCGCATACAGACGACGCAAGCGCTGCATCATGCGCGCCGGATTCTGCGTGGTAAAAAAACCGATTTCATGCAGCGTTTTTTCCAGATGGCTCATTAAACCTTCCACCTGTTGATGCGCTGCCGGTTGTGCCTGCTGCACAACCGGCTGATAGTTTTGTGCCGCGACGGATAATTCATAGCTGATCACCTGGACGGCTGCCGCCAGATTGAGCGAAGAAAAATCAGGATTGGCCGGAATATTAACCAGCATCTGACAACGACTCGCCTCTTCGTTGGTCAGCCCCGACATCTCGGTGCCAAACAACAACGCTACCGGCAGCGTTTGTGCCAGCTCAACCACCTGCGGCAAGGCTGCACGCGGGGTCATGACCTCATTGGAAATATCCCGCTGTCTTGCGGTCATGCCCACCGTCAGCACCACGCCCCGCAAGGCTTCATCGATTGAGGCGCACACCATCGCACCAGCCAGCACATCGTCCGCACCCGCTGCCATCGCATTCGCATGTAAATCCGGGTAGTGACGCGGATTGATCAGGTAAAGATGGTGCAACCCCATCGTCTTCATCGCGCGCGCCGCCGCCCCGATATTGCCCGGATGGGTGGTGTGGCTCAATACCACGCGCACATTATTTAAATGATTGTTCAAGACAGCGATCCTTGCAGGGCGTGCAGCCCTTGTATATTAGCCACAGATGATAAATGAAGAAGCCGGGTTCAGTCGAATAAATTTACCCTTAAATCAGACCCCGTCCAATGTTAGCCCAGGTGCGAATACATTCGTACCTGCATATTTTGTTTATACAAAGCCGAATACCTATTAGAATACGCCACCAGGTTCTACCGCTCATTAAATTATAAGGTCGTAAATATGCATCCCATGCTCAACATCGCGGTGAAGGCCGCGCGTCGCGCCGGCAATCTGATTCACCGCAGCACCGACAAGATCGATCACCTCACCATCACCAAAAAATCTCACGCGGATTTCGTCAGTGAAGTCGATCGCGCTGCCGAACAGACCATCATCCAGACGCTGCTGGATGCCTATCCCGATCATGCGATTCTGGCAGAAGAGAGCGGCGCTCACGGCGAGTCGGATTTCGTCTGGATCATCGACCCGCTGGATGGCACCACCAACTTCCTGCACGGCTTTCCGCAATTTTCCGTGTCTATCGCGTTGCAGCACAAGGGCATCATCACCCAGGCGGTGATTTACGATCCTACCAAGAATGAACTGTTCACCGCAACTCGCGGACGCGGCGCATTCCTCAACGACAAACGCCTGCGCGTCTCCAAACGCATTCACATGGCAGACGCACTGATCGGCACAGGCTTCCCTTACACCAATTTTGAACACATGGATGCCTACATCGGCATCTTCCGCGATCTGATGCAACAGACCTCAGGTCTGCGCCGCCCGGGTTCTGCCGCCCTTGATCTGGCGTGGATGGCTGCCGGTCGTTACGACGGCTTCTTCGAAACCGGCCTGAAAGTCTGGGACATCGCCGCCGGCACCCTGCTGATTACCGAAGCGGGCGGCATGGTCAGCGATCTGTCAGGCGGAGACACTTTCCTCAAGACAGGACACATCTGTGCGGGCAACCCGAACATTCACCCGATGCTTTTGAAAGTTATCGAACCGCACCTGACCGATGAATTAAAAGGAAAGTAAACACGTTCAGCCTGTCGGTGAGACAGGCTGCCGGCAAAGCTCACGCATCAAACGTCTGCCGAGCCAAATCTCCAGGTATTCTTGCCTGCCGATTTCGCCGCATACATCGCCTGATCGGCATGATTCACCAGCTCATCCTCGCTGATTGTTTCTTCCGTATCGCACGCGATGCCGATACTGACACCGATACGCGCAACCACACCTTCCAGATCGAATGGCCGTGCGATCGCCTGTATGATCTTTTCAACCACCTTCACAATCGAGTCTTTCTGATGAGTATCATTAAGAATGACGGTAAACTCGTCGCCGCCCAAACGCGCTACGGTATCGCTCTCGCGCACGCATTCGCGCAACCGCGCCGCCACGGCTTTGAGTAACAAATCGCCAACGTGGTGCCCCAGACTGTCGTTCACCTGTTTAAAACCATCCAGATCCAGAAACAGCAATGTCAATCCGCCCTGCGTGCGTTTGGCCATCATAAAAACCTGTTTCAACCTGTCATAGAACAGGGCGCGATTTGGCAAACCGGTCAGCACATCATAGTGCGCCATGTATTCAATTCGCTCCTGAGACAACTTCTGAGCGGTGATATCATCATGAATGGCAATATAGTAGGCAATCTCGCCCTCATCATTGAGAATGGGCGTAATAGTCTGCGAGACCGTATATAAACTGCCGTCACGGGCACGCTCGGTGGTTTCGCTGCTCCAGATCTCACCTTTGCCGATCGAAGCCCATAACGCCTGATAATAATTCGGCGGTTGCACACCGGATTTCAGGATGCGCGGCGTCTGGCCGATCAGCTCCTCGCGACTATAGCCGCTCAGTCTTACAAATGCCGGGTTCACCCACTGAATATGACCGTGCGCATTGGTAATCATCACACCGTTACCTGCTGCGGCCAGCGCAGAACTGAGCAAACGCGTCTGCTGCTGATCCATCGCAGTTTCCATGGCCACGCTGATACGCATCGCAACACCCGTCATCATATCGACCACGGACGGCACATCAAAAAAGTCCGGGCTATTCGAATACAGGGTAAATACGCCGTGAATCTCGCCGCGTATCACCAGCGGAATCGCCAGTATGGATTGCAATTCATGCTCAAGGGCAAGCTTTGCCCATGAGTCAAAGCGGGGATCGGCGGCCTTGAACACATGAGCACGCCCGCTGCGAATCGCGCTTGCCGCAGGCCCCCGCCCCGTATCGTCCCAGCGCAGGCCGGTCTGCTTCAGACTATCGACATATCTGGATGCCACACCGCCGCCCGCCAGTACGGAAATCGCGCCGTCCTGTTCCTTGCGCCCCACCCACGCCACTGCCAGGCGAAACAACTCAGTCACCTTGTTGCAGGCGACAATCAGCACCGTGTGCAGCGGCACACCCTGCAACACCAGTTGATTGATTTCTGAAAACAGTTCTTCAATACCCTGCAATCTGCGCTGCTGCGTGACATCCGCCGCATAGACAGCAAAACCTGCGACCTCACCCGCTGCATTCCTGACCGGATATACCGTACTTGAAAAACGCCGTCCGCCGCGTTCATCCTCATAAGTTTCCGGCATACCGCGCCGCAACATCTGATCAAATTTTGCCCGGCGAAACCGCAACACGTCAGCAGGCAGGATATCGTATATATTTTTCCCGGTCAGTTCCAAAGGTGTGGTATTCAGGCGCTGTGCCGCCACTTCATTGATGATTAATATCTTGCCCTGTGTATCCAGCAGAAAGGTTGACTCCTGTATGGCGTTGAGCAAGGCCTGCATGTTGCGCTGCAGTTCATCCTTTTCCTGCCCGGCTTGACGACGCTCGGTAATGTCACGCGCGATGGCCAGCGTCATCGCCTCACCGTGAAATTGAAAGGTGCGTGCCTGCACTTCAACCGGGATCTGCCGGCCGTCTTTTGTCAGATGCAACGTCTCAAACAGCGCTTGTCCATATTGTTTGAGTTGGCAGGCTATATCCACGGCATTTACCGGGTATCCGGACACGTTAAAACTTGCAACACTCATACCAACCAGCTCGTCGTGTCGATAACCCAGTCGCTTGCATGCGACTTCGTTGGCATCCACAACCAGCAGCAGTCCCTTCTGCATCGTCTTTAAGAAAATGATGGCGTCACCGCCGTAATCAAACAGCGCCCGGTAGCGTTCCTCACTCGCCTCCAAGTCCATTCCGGCTCGCTGCGGCAAAGCGACATCAGCCGGCACCAATCGCCTTATAAACGCCACACATATTGCTGCCAACAGCGCCGCATCCAGCAAGGCTGACAGCCATTTTGGCCGGAAATTGTCAAAAATCCGATCCAGAAAAACCCCGACGCCCAACTCGCCGATGAAAACAATGACGAGCAACCCCAGGAACAGTCGTGGCAAATATGCTTTGGTGAACTGCGAAATCATGTATCAACCCGTAAATTATGGTATTTTCGCGCACCCAGGCGCAACGGCGTCACAAACTGATTTTACCCGCGATGGCTGACGATACAAACACTTTAAAACACACGCCGATGATGCAGCATCATCGGCGTAAAAACCTGTAAACGTTGATTCTATTGGGTTCCACGTCTAGCCATAGCGACTAACCTACATACAACCAACACTTTTTTGTCATTACTTGGCATAAAATGTCTCTATTTATCCGTACTTGTTCATAGGCAGCCCGATTAAAATCGGGCTAGCCCATGTCACGCAACTGGATGGTTTGAAGCGTGCCTTGCACTTTTCGGGCTGATCTATATGCACGAAGATCGGATAGTTCGTAACTGACTTTTTGATTCACTGCTCTACTATTTCTATCGACTCGGTGCTGAATATAGGGTGGGCCTTCTCCGCCACGCCTTAGCCGAGCCAAGGACTTTACACTCATCCCCAAATATAGTGCCGCCAACTCTACGGGAATCACCGCATCGTTTGGCATACCCTCAAAGCGCTTAAAAACCTCAGTCATGGCACTAATTTTCTCCAGTGCGCGGCTGATTTTCTGCTGTTTTGAAGCCGCCTCCCTTTCCTGAGCCGCCTTGGATTCTTGCTCTTTCTTAAGATCGGATTTGGATTTCAAGTATTTTCGAACGTCATCAACTCGATAACCAATACCCTCCCCGTTGCTCATGTAGGGCAGAGGATGCACACCACTGTCTCGATATTTTTTTAAGGTACTTATCGAGACCCCCAATATCATTGCCACTTGATTCGGAGTGAGGCAGACAGAACCATCCATCCTGAATAGTCCATCAAAAAGAATTTCAGAAAACATGCTTTGAGTGTGCTTAGACATAGCCAACTCTATCGCAATACTTTAATTAATTCAATTAGTTATAATTTATAATACTTTAAAACCCTGCAATTATAATCAGACTTTTCGCACCCCCATCAGCTTTACTGCTCTATTCATATATAATCTTCGGACAACTGGAATAATTAAGGAATTAACAGATGGACGATGATTGCGATCAAGAATGGGAGGCAGCTTATTTCGAGTGCGAGAATTTGCTTTCTCAAAAAAACCCACCCATAGGGGTGACTGGAGGTTGCATGAATATCCATCAATGTGCCAAAGGTCTCGTTTCACAGTTATGTGGCGGCAATCTAGTTGTTAATTAAGGACTGAATATGGACTATTTAAATTTAAAAAAGAAAGTACTTGGTTTGGTCAAAGCAAAACGATTTGGCGAGGCTATCTCTTTAGCTAAAAATGCGGCTGATAAAAATCCTTTCGAAGATTCAATGTGGGGACTGCTATCACATGCTTACGGAATTAACGGTGATTTTGAAAAAGCTATTCTGGCTGCGAATCAAGCTATACAACTCAATTCTAACGAACCCGCGCATCGATTCCAAAGAGGGCGACTATCTCTTCAAATCGATAAGGCAGACAACGCCTTAGTTGACATGGAGCATGTATTATCTCTTGGAAAGAGTTGTAGGAACGCCTACTACGCCCAGTCAGCCATTCTTTTTCAAGCGGAGGCTTTGTTCCGACTCCAACGTTACGACGATGCAGCTAAAGTTTGCGAGAGGGCTGGAGATGACGCTTGCATTTTTGCTGGCAAATTTCTCACCAAAAAAGATTTGATGGATGCTTGCTTAAAAAAATTAAATCCAGGCCCCATGTTAAGATAAATTAATAATAGTACACACCAAAATAGGTGGGCACTATGCTCGTAGCTTTCGCTTATCGGATCTAGGGCGTACTTATCTCGTACAGCACACAGAAAAAAACGAAATATCGAGTTTAATCTGGGTAAGTCGAACGAGACCTTTCTATAACCCTTGTTCCCCTGCCTATGCTTCGAGTTCCCAATCGAACTGTGGTTGTTTATCCAGCAAAGACGGTAGGCAAGGAGCCTTGACACAATATCGAGCCAGCAACTGGTGGAGCAAGTCACTCATCCATGGCGGCAGCTCTGGAGATAACCGAATTTCATCAACAATGGAATCGAGATTGAGCTTTATTGAAACACCCGTTAAGGAAGGGTTTGAAGATCGAGAAATAACTGCACGAACTTCCCGCTCGTATTCAAATGCATTTCGCTTGCAGTAGGCAGGGGAAAGATGAGAAGTTTTATCGACAGCATAGTCAATATACTTAACTCTCCTGATTCTTCCCTCTGACGGTAGTTGTGTGCGGAGTTTACCCACTGTTGATTTGAGCGCGATACCTTTCATATCCCCGGCGTAAAGTCGCCACATTGCCACGCTTTCAAAGTCGCTCATGTGCCAACAGCTTACAAAGAGACTATGACGTGGGTCAGAGTTTCGGTGGCGATGCTCCAGCTCATAATAACCAGCGGGGGTCCCAGACTCTTCGCTCATACTTACCCACCCCTGAACTAGAGCCGAGAGATCTGCGGTGGTGACAGACCCTTCAAATGGGTCGCCAAGTAAATCTAAGCGGGAAAAGAATAAGGAGCTCGTTTCAAGCAAGTGAACTAGCTTCGGAAAATCGAAGTACCGCCAGATGATTTGGGAATCATCAACATTTAATGCGTCAAGAGAGGTCATTGTTACATCCAACAGTTATTAGATGAGCGTAAGCGTCCAGCCGTCCCATCTTGAATGAGTAAGCGAAACCTAAGAGCATAGTGTCCACTTAATTCTTAGTGGACACTTTCATGGATTTATCTCTTCCCATTCGCCGTCGGCGGCAACACACATCTGAATTCAAACAAC
>JAPLQK010000091.1 GCA_026399735.1 Pseudomonadota bacterium | reverse complement strand
AATAAATACAACGGGTTTCAGAATCCTGCATCCTGAATCCTGTTCTTTGGCATGGTTATTGCTTTTTAACAGGCAACACACCGTGTGTTAACCAAACCAGAGCAATAAGTTTGGATGGCGTCACAAACTCAAACAGGAGCTTCAAATGAAAAAAGTACAACAGGGTTTTACATTAATCGAATTGATGATCGTTGTCGCGATTATCGGTATTCTGGCAGCTGTTGCGATTCCGGCTTATCAAAATTACATCAAGAAAGCAGCTTACACTGAAGTGACTTCAGCTGCATCCCCTTACAAACTTGCAGTCGAAGAATGCTTTACAAATAACAGTAATAGTCTGGTTGGATGTACCGCAGGTAGTAATGGCGTTCCTGCGGCACCAACCGCACAGACCGTTGGCGCATTCAACACGTTGACAGTTACAGGTTCTGGTATTATTACAATGACTCCAAATGCTTATAAGGGGATTGCAGCGGGCGACACTTGTGTCTTTACGCCTACTGCGGATGCGAATAATGTTCTTCATTGGGCATACTCTGGCAATTGCGTGACAAACAACTATGTGAAAAATTAATCAATAAAAGCAATGTGGTTGGAGCATAGAAGTCCATCCAATATAGGAACCCCTCCGTGTGAGGGGTTTTTTTATATAGGATTTTTTAGCATGATTTTGCAAGGATAAACAGGCATGAGCGATACTAAAAAAACAGCACTATGGGCTGTATTGATCGGTATTCTGATCGCGGCGCTGTATGGGCAGTTCTTGCACAATCCTATCATATTCGACGATCTGTATTTTTTCATGCTGGACAACGATGGACATTCGGCTATCGAAAAATTTGCATCTCCGTCACCACTTGATCTCCGTGCGCTACCCTATGCCTCGCTGGCGTGGAGTGCGCAGCTATTTGGTTTTGACTTGACACCGTTCAGAATCGAGAATCTGCTGCTGCACTGGCTGGTTGTCATCGCGTTAGCACTGTTTGTTCTGCGTTTGTATCGCGTTGTATTGCCCGCTGCATCCACTAGTGAAAATACCGGTAGGGTGACGGCTGTGCTGCTAGTCGTAAGCCTGTTCGCGCTACATCCGCTGGCGGTGTATGCGGTAGGCTATCTGGTGCAGCGCAGTATCGTTATGGCAACCTTGTTCAGTGTGCTCTCCTTGTGGGCTTATCTGCAAGGTAGTGAAAAACAAAGCCGGGTCTGGTTGTGGTCTAGTGTGATTTTGTATTTTCTGGCGACGCACAGTAAGGAACACGTGATCATGTTGCCCTTCGTTGTAGTGGCCATGACGGTGTTGGTACATCAGGACTGGCGGGCGCGTATGCTGAAAAGCTGGCCGGTTTTTGCGGGTTATGTCGCAGTGGCGCTGCTGACCTTTGCGCAGATACGAGGCGTTTTGGGCCATGCGTATGAAATAGATGCTGCAAACATGCTTGAAGGCGTATTGCCGGAACACGCTTACTCTTATAGCGTCCTGACCCAGTCATGGCTGTTTTTCAAATATGGTTTTCTGTGGTTGTTGCCCAACCCGAACTGGCTGTCGGTGGATATGCGCGAACCGTTCGCCCAGGGGCTGTTTTTCGGTTACGGTTTGGCGTTGCTGGCTTATATCGCATATGGGTTTGTTGCTATTAAGCTATTGATTAAACGAGGTAAAATTGGTCTGATCGGTTTTGCTTTGTTATTTTCATGGCTGATGTTTGCGACCGAATTTTCCTCGGTGCGTATTCAGGAGATTTTCGTGTTGTACCGCAGTTATATCTGGGCGTTGGGTGGAGTCATTCTCTTGCCTGTGCTGTTGATGCAACTGAATGTGCGGTTGACGCTGATGCTGTCGGTTTTGTTCGCCGCGACGCTGTTTATGGTGGCTATGGAGCGATTGGCAAGTTTCTCTCATCCGATATTGCTGTGGGACGATGCGGAAAAGCTAGTGAAAAATAGACAGGAGCTACCAGGCGTGGGGCGCATCTACTATAACCGTGGAACGGAGTGGCTGAAAATTGACCGGGGGGATCGGGCCGTATCTGATCTGTTAGTGTCGACTGGACTTAATCCAAGTTTGTCGGCAGGCTTTGGCAATCTCGGTCTTGCGTACTCCAAGAATGGTCAGAATGATCTGGCGATACAGGCATTCAGCCGTGCGATCGCTTTGGAACATGAACAAAAAACACCGCCAAATTTCAGATATTTTTACGGTCGTGCTACCGCCTTTGAAGAGAACGGGCAATTTCGGGAGGCGGCTGAAGACTACAAAGTAAGTTGCTTTTTGAGTGGCAAGATGGGGTGCGATAAAGCGACCCCCGGTGCTTCGCGAAAATAATTGTTCACGGTCACGTGAATTTGAAGAAAGGTATATATGCGCGTACTCCTTGTTGAAGATGACCCGATCGTGGCGGACGGGTTGATACGTATCCTGCAAAAGTCCAAATATATCGTGACGCATGAGGCCAATGGCAAACGTGCCGACCACTTGCTGATCGTGCAGCAATTCGAACTGGTGATTCTGGACATGGGGCTGCCTGAGATGGATGGCGCTGAAATTTTGCGGCGTTTGCGCCAGCGTGGCAATAAAGTGCCGGTGTTGATTCTGACTGCAAGGGACAAGGTAGAAGAGCGTGTGCAGGGGCTGGATTTCGGGGCGGATGATTATATGGCCAAGCCATTCGACTTGCTGGAGCTGGAGGCAAGGATAAGGGCGTTGCTGCGGCGCGGGCAATCTGCCAGCAGCGCTGTATTGCAAATTGGCGAATTATGTCTGGATACGGCAGGTTGTCGTGCCACACTGAATGGTGAGCCGCTGGAGCTGTCGGCACGTGAGCTGAGTGTGCTGGAAGTCCTGATGTTGCGTGCGGGGCGCGTGGTGAGCAAGGAATTGCTCAGTGAGCAGATGTCATCTCTGGGTGAGGAAATGAGCATTAACGCCATCGAGGTGTATGTGCACCGCCTGCGTAAAAAGATCGAAGTCGGCAATGTCAGTATCCGAACGTTGCGGGGCTTGGGTTATTTGATGGAAAAACCATGAGTCTTTATCAGCGCTGGTTCGATTCCGGCACCTTGCGCCAGAAGTTGCTCTGGTGGGTGCTGGGGCCGATGGTGATTCTGCTGATATTGAACGTTGCTTTAATTTACCGATTCGGTCATGAGACGGCAGATCGCAGGCATGACCGTTTTTTGATGGATGCGAGCAAGATATTGCTGGATCAGTTGCGCACCAGCAAAGGAGAGGTCGTATTTAACATTCACGCCGGTGCGCTGAACCTTCTGTCCGCAGATAAAAAAGATCAGTTGTATTACTCCCTGAGCGGCTGGCAGCAGGATTTTCACTTCGGCGCCCCCGATTTGCCGGCACCTCCGGGCAGACCGAGCGAAACCCCGGTCTATTATTCAGCAAACTATGCGGGTCATCCGGTGCGCATGATGCAGGCCGTCATTCCGGAAACCGATGTTGCCAGCGGGCGCGTCGTCGTCAGAGTAGGTAAAACGCTGGTGCTGCATGATGAGCGCGCTCAGGAATGGATGTGGCGCATACTGCCTTCTTTAGTTCTGTCATTGTTGTTCGCAGGCGGCATGGTGTGGTGGGGCGTCGGGCGCGGCTTGCGTCCGCTGTTGCAACTGCGGGATGAGGTGATCAGACGCTCGTCGCTTGACCTGAGTCCCTTGCCGGAAGATAAGGTGGTCGCCGAAATCAGGCCGCTGATTCATGGATTTAACGACCTGATGGCTCGGTTGGATACGTCTTTTGTGCTGAAGCGCCGATTTATTGCCGATGCATCTCATCAATTGCGTACGCCGCTCACCGGACTCAAGGCGCAAGCCGAATTGGCATTGCGACTGGATGATCCGGTTGAGATCAGGCATTCCTTGCTTCAGATGCGCAATGCAGCGGATCACGCTGCACATCTGGCTAATCAGCTGTTGTTATTGGCGCGTGCCGAACCCGGCGCGGCAAGGCCTGATGGACAGGATAAACTTGATTTGGCGGCACTGGCGAGAAATGCGACGGAGTATTGGGTTCCGAAATCATTGTTTAAAAATATTGATCTGGGATTTGAAAATTCCGACGGAAATTGTCGAATTACCGGTAATGGTTTGTTGCTGAGTGAAATGTTGAATAACCTGATTGATAACGCGTTGCGTTATACCGGGGCGGGCGGGCATGTAACCGTGCGGATTATCTGCGAAGGCGAAGCGGTCAGACTTGAAGTGGAAGATAACGGCCCGGGTATTCCGGTCTCGGAGCGCGAACGGGTATTTGAACGTTTTTATAGCGTTTTGGGTACCAGACAGGAAGGTTGCGGGCTGGGTTTGGCCATCGTGCGTGAAATTGCGGAACTCCATCATGCCAGGGTTGATTTGCTGTCCGGGGCTGGTGGTGCAGGGACATTGGTCAGCGTCACTTTTCGCACAGCCAGACAGCGTTGGAAAAATTAGCTCCATGCATCTTTGTAAGCGATAATTCACTCTATAAATTGACTGGAGTTTTGCATGTGCGGCATTTGCGGTGAATTTCGCCTGGACGGTACCTCACCTGATATGGATGCGCTGCGGCGTATGAACGCCCGGTTGGCGCGGCGCGGTCCGGATCACGAAGGCTATTATCAGGATGGCGCGCTGGCGTTTGGACACCGCCGCCTTGCTATCATCGACCTCTCCTCGCACGCCGATCAGCCGATGACAGATGATGAGTTGCAGCTGGCGCTGGTTTTTAACGGCACGATCTACAACTACAAGGAACTGCGCGCCGAGCTGATTGAGATGGGCTATGTTTTCTTCTCGAACGGCGACAGCGAAGTGATTCTCAAGGCTTATCACGCCTGGGGCGAGCATTGCACCTCTCGTTTTTACGGTATGTTCGCTTTTGCAATCTGGGATAAGCGCAGCGGGTCGCTGTTTCTGGCGCGCGACCGGCTGGGTATCAAACCGCTGTATCACACCTTCGATGGTGAGCGGCTGCGTTTTGCTTCCACACCGCAATCCTTGCTGGCCGGTGGAGGGGTGGATGCCCGCCTCGATCCGGTGGCGCTGCATCAGCATTTTACGTTGCACGGCGTGGTGCCGGCGCCGAGAACCCTGCTCCAGGGCATCAGGAAATTGCCGCCGGCGCATACGCTGCGTGTTTCGGCTTTAGGTGAGTTGACGCAGCATTGCTACTGGACGCTTGATGCAACCCGCCCTGAGCAGCAACTATCCGAACAGGATTGGCTGGCTGCGACGCGCAGCGTTTTGCGCCGCGCTGTGGAGCGTCATCGCTTAGCCTCTGATGTGCCGGTGGGTATATTGCTCTCCGGCGGGTTGGATTCGAGTCTGCTGGTTGGTCTTCTCGCAGACCATGTGGATGAACTGAATACCTTTTCCATCGGATTTGAAGCGGTGGCAGGCGAGATGGCGGATGAATTTGAATATTCGGATCTGGTGGCAAAACACTTTAATACCCGTCACCACAAATATTCCGTACCCAACGCCGAGGTGCTAAGACGCCTGCCGGAAGCGATTGCCGAAATGTCGGAGCCGATGCAAAGTTACGATGTGACGGCGTTTTATCTGCTGGGCGAGCAGGTGTCGGCGGACGTCAAGGTGGTGCTGGCGGGACAGGGGGCGGATGAAGTGTTCGGCGGCTATTTCTGGTACCCGCTGATGGATGCTGAAAGCGGCACGCCACTGGCGCGTTTTTCGCAGCATTATTTCGATCGCGACCATGATGAATATCTGGAAATGATGAACGATGCTTATGCGGTACCCGACGTGACATCCGAGTGGGTATCAGCGCAACTACAACAGCCGGGCGCGGATGAATTTCTGGATCAGGTATTGCGCTTGGATGTGACGCGGCTGATGGTGGACGATCCGGTGAAGCGAGTGGACAATATGACCATGGCGTGGGGTCTGGAAGCGCGCGTACCCTTCATCGATCACGAACTGGTGCAGCTGGCGGCGAAGATGCCGCCCTCGCTCAAATTAAAGGAGGGCGGCAAGTTTCCACTGAAGGCGGTGGCGCGTGGCATCGTCCCTGATGCCGTGATCGACCGGCCGAAAGGCTATTTCCCGGTGCCGGCGTTGAAATATCTGCGCGGCGATTTTCTCGAACGAATACGCAGTATCTTGAATTCAGACGCATGCGTCAAACGAGGCCTGTACCGGCGCAGCTACGTGGAAAAACTGCTCGCAGACCCGGAAACACATCTGACGCGCATTCAGGGCAGTAAGTTGTGGCATCTGGCGCTGCTGGAATGGTGGTTGCAGATCAACGTGGATACGATAAGCTGACAGGTTTTGCCGCTATTTAAATAAAAAATGGCAATCCGGTCAGGATTGCCATTTTTTACAATACGCTCGTTAAATCAGACTGTCTTGCGGCGACGTGTTTGAATCAGACCGACTAATCCCAGGCCCAGAAGCGCAAGTGTAGTAGGCGCAGGTACTTTGGCATCAAAGTTGGTGATGACGTTGGTGGTGGCACCGCAGCAACTATCGGCGCTAAAAGCGGCAAATTTAATCGTGTCGCCGGCATTAACCACCGTGCTGAATGTGCCGGAACCGGTAGCGCCATTCCACTTGTACGGATTGGCCATCGTTCCGCCGATCAGGTTGTACAAAGTGCCGTTCACATAAAAGTTAAGACCGGAGCAGCATGCGTCTACCAGTGCATTGAATGACCAGTTGAACGTGAGCAGTCCGGAATTTGAAACCAGATGAGATAGCGTAAACTCCTGGGGAGCCCAGGGCGTGGTGGGGTAGGAATTGGGTTCCATCATCGTAAGTGTCTGTTTTGTTGCATCGACGGAAGAGACGGTTGCGCCACCGTAGGTTTCGGCAGATGTCCAGGTCGAATAGTCATAATAGCCGTTAAAGCCTATCGGTGCCGCAAAAGACGGCAAACAAAACAGGACGCCTAAAAGAGCCAGGACTAATTTGAAGCTTGATTTACTCATTCATTATCTCCCTTGGAATTTTTTACTTGTAATTTTTCGATTATAACGCTAAGAAAAAATTGTGTCAGAAAATAATGAATTTAGCCGTGTTTCGATGTACGGCTAATGATCTTTTGCCAAACGCCACAGGGAAGTCATCTCCGCTGCACGCGCTGCGTGTAACGGGTCGCTGGTGTCCGAAACTCTGGGATGATGCGGCTTTACGTCAATTTTACCAAGTACCGACAAGCCCGCTGCCTCTATGGTTGCCAGCAGTTCGGCTCTTGTACGCAGTCCCAGATGCTCGGCAAGATCGGAGAGGATCAGCCAGCCTTCGCCACCGGTTTCCAGATGTGTGGACAGTCCGTTGATAAATCCCTTCAACATGCGGCTTTCAGGGTCATACACGGCGTATTCGAGCGGCGAACTGGGTCTTGCCGGAATCCAGGGCGGGTTGCACACGATTAAGCTTGCCCGGCCTTCGGGAAACAGATCGGCTGCCTCGACGATAACCTGATTTTCCAGTCCTAAGCGAGTCAGATTTTCACGCGCACAGCTAAGTGCGCGGCTGTCCTGATCGGTGGCGACGATGCGTTTGATGCCACGGCGCGCAAGGACGGCGGCTAACACGCCGGTACCTGTGCCGATATCAAAGGCGACAGATTGAGTTTTTGTCAGTCCGGGCAAGGGTGCTTCATTTACCAGCGCCACGTATTCGCCGCGTATCGGTGCGAATACGCCGTAATGCGGATGAATGCGGGCACTCAGCGCCGGAATTTCCACGCCATTTTTGCGCCACTCGTGAGCACCGATCAGGCCCAGCAATCCGCGCAGCGATGCGACGTACGTATCTGTTGTGACACCCAATGCTTCGCTCAACGCAGTGCGCACATCAGGTGCGCGGCGCAATGGGATGCTGTGGTCGCTGTTGAACGGCAACAACAACATGTTCAAGGTGCGGGAACGTTGCGATTGTGCCTGGCGATGCAGATGAAAGGCTTGTGCCGGGGTTGTTTC
Source organism: Pseudomonadota bacterium (assembly GCA_026399735.1). Lineage (GTDB taxonomy): Bacteria > Pseudomonadota > Gammaproteobacteria > Burkholderiales > Gallionellaceae > Gallionella. The sequence goes on along the minus strand of JAPLQK010000091.1, from coordinate 12,696 downwards.
TATCTTGTTGATTTTATTTGGTTTTTCATCGCATCGCCGTGCCATGGCTTGCAGCAGCTGACGCGCGTTCTGATAATCGCCACGCCAGAGCAGCGCCGTGCCTTCGCACGCCTGACGGTAAGCGGTATCGGCTGTCATACGGTCATCTGCGATCACGACGCGCCTGGGCGGTGGCATGCCGCTCTCAGAGTGCCAGCGAGCCGATTGATCTATGCCATCTTCTTGCCAGTTGATGACGTTAATGACAGTATTCATTTACCGGCCTTCTTCACGTTTGATTTGCTGATAACGCAATTTGGCTTCGTGATCGTCTTTCGCAGAAGTGATTTCACGCATCACGGAATATACATCAGCTTTTTTATGATGTTGCGCAAAGCGGCCCGTCAAAGGCGTGTCGGGCAACAGTTCGCCGCGCTGGTAGATGGCCCATATTTCCTTTGCATACTGAGTGTCCAGCAGTTCGGGCGCAAACTGGCCGAAATAATTGGCCAGATTTTCGACGTCGCGATCCAGCATGCGGCTGGCGTTGTTATTGGCGGCGGCATCCACCGCCTGAGGCAAGTCAATGATGACCGGACCATGCGCATCGACCAGTATGTTGAATTCGGACAGATCGCCGTGAATGATGCCTGCACACAGCATCAGCACCACCTGGCGGATCAGCATCGCGTGAAATTCAAGCGCCTGTTCGCGGGTCAGTTCAAGATCGTTGAGCCTTGGGGCTGCCGCACCATTCTCGTCCGTTAGTAGCTCCATCAACAGTACGCCCTCGTAAAATCCGAAAGGCAGCGGCACGCGCACGCCAGCTTGAGCGAGTTTGTACAAAGCATCAACTTCGGTGCGTTGCCAGGCGGACTCCTGTTCTTTGCGTCCGTAGCGCGTGCCCTTTTCCATCGCGCGCTGTGCGCGGCTGTTTTTTACCTTGCGGCCTTCGGTGTAATGAACAGCCTGATGAAAACCGCGCTGGTTGGCTTCCTTGTAAACCTTGGCACAACGAATCTCGTCACCGCACTGCACGACGTAGACGGTGGCTTCCTTTCCGCTCATCAACTGACGCAAGACCTGATCTACCAGTCCATCTTCAATCAGGGGTTCAATTCTTTTCGGGGTTTTCATTGGCTTTCATCATCCTCAGACTCGCCGCGCAGGGAATGAATTCGCGGCTTGACAGGATTTTCCAGCGTATGTTTGATCATCGCCTCACGGGAGGACGGGGATTCCAGGCTGATGCGCCCCAATTTTCCTGCGCGATATTCGGTCAATAAAATGATGGAGGCTTTTTCCAGGTCCAGTTCGCCGCCACGACCCTTGATCAAACAGCCGCGTCGTTTGGCAACGGCTTCGATTACACTGACACCGTCCATGCCGGTTGTATCAAAACCAAAGCGTTCGGCTAAGCATTCAGGATAGCGGACCAAGAGATTATTGGCCAGATGTTCGGCAATTTCTTCTTCGATCACCGCATTGCGCCCGATGGCGTGAATCGCGGCGAGGATAAAGCCGTCTTCATCATATTCAATTTTCGGCCACATCAGACCCGGGGAGTCGGTCAGCGTCATGTGATCGTTGATTTTATGGTTCTGCTGGGATTTAGTGACAGCAGGTTCATCGCCGACCGCCGCAACTTTACGTTTGAGCAGCATGTTCATCAGCGTGGATTTGCCAACGTTGGGAATGCCCATGATCATCATGCGTAGCGGCTTGTGTGTGCTGTCGCGATGCGGGGCAAGCGGCTGGCATAGTTTGGGCACTTTGGCGGCGTCCAGCGCGCTTTTGCAACTGAGCGCAACCGCTTTTACGCCCGCCTGTTTATTGTAGAAATCCAGCCATTGTTGTGTCGTGGCAGGATCTGCCAGGTCGATTTTGTTGAGTATTTTCAGGCAAGGGCGCTGGCGGTGTTCGCGCAGTTCCCTGATCATCGGGTTGCAGCTTGCCTCCGGCGCGCGCGCATCCAGCACTTCGATGATGACATCGGTGAACTCCATCGTTTCGCCAGCTTTTCGGCGGGCGGAGGTCATGTGACCGGGAAACCATTGTATGGCCATATAATTCTCTATATTCGTTTGATAAATGGCGGCGCAAGCTGCGCCAGTTGTGCTTCATTCAGATAGCACCACTCACCCGGCGCGAGTCCCAGTTCGTCAAGTTTCAAATTGCCGATCTGTGAACGATTGAGCGCAGTGCAATGGTTGTCAGCTGCGGCAAGCATGCGCTTAACCTGATGGTATTTTCCCTGTTTCAGCACGATTTCAAGATGATTTGTATCTATCATCCGGCAATTTTCTGCTGCCAATGGTGCGGGTTCATCGTGTAATTTAACGCCTTTTAACAACAGTTCGATCAGATCAGGCGTTACCGGGTCGTGAGTGGTCGCAATATAAATCTTCGGTACGTGGTGTTTCGGTGAAGATTGGGTGTGGATGAAGGCGCCATCATCAGACATTAACAAAAGCCCTGTGGTGTCATGATCCAGACGCCCGACCGGCTGCACGTCGCGCCGGGTGAATTGATCCGGCAATATTGTCAGCACGCCCGGATGATGGCTGGGTTTTCTGGAACACTCAAAATTGGCCGGTTTATTCAGCGCGATATAGACATGTTCGCGAAAAGTCCAACACTTACCAAATATCGTGAATTCCAGCCCGCCGGTTTCAATCGGGGTGTTCGTATCGTTAAACACGACACCGTCAATGGTGACTTCGTCAGTGGCAATCAGTTCACGGCACCATTTACGTGTGCCAAAGCCCTGCGTATGCAGGATGCGATCCAGGGTTAATTTACTCATGGGATGATTTTAACAGAATCAACGCACTGGCAGAGATCGATGCATCTGCCGCGTCTTGCAATTCGCTATCCAGCGAAATCAACGATGAAAAGCGGCTACGCCGTTGACATTGACAGTGCCATTGCTGAATCCGTACGCCATGCCGGCACCGATACCGCCTGCGCCCACAAACACGCCGCCCACATTGCCTGATATCGTAGCGGCACCACATCCCGCGGCGCATGTGACGGTCAGCAAGCCCAGATTAGCTCCTCCGTTAGGCGAATTTGCGCTTGCCGCGTTAAAGAAATTTTTCTGTTCTATGGGTACGTTGAGCGCATTTGCTACCAGATTGCCTGCATTGGGTGTTGTGACATTCAGGCCGATATTCACGGTCTGCGCCGTAAAATTAGCCGTCAGGCTGGCGCTGTTGAGCGTGCCCACGCCACCCAAAGAATCCGTGGGTGTAGTGCCACCAGACAGCACATAGTTGTAAGTGCCTGATATCGGCAAATCTACCGGTGCTGTCATTATCGGACCTGTTATCCAGTGAGCGCTGCTGGCATTGGCAGGATTGGTCACTGTGGTATTTGTAATATTGGTGATCGACAATGCGCCACCCTGCCAGCGTCCCCAGCTGATTCCGGAAACCGGATCCGTGCCTAAGCCGACGGCTGTTGCGCTTCCAAGATTGACTGCGTTGATTCCACTGCCGTTTGAAAAAGGTGAATTTGCATTGAACTGCGTCATGTTTCCAGTCGCATCAAACAACACGCTGGCAGAATTATTATATCCGCCCGTTGTTGTCGGCACGACCAGTCCGGCATTGACCTGAGCGGCCGGTATTGTGGCAGTGTAGGAGAGTGCAGCAATCCGGTATGGCGTTGCTGAATTAAGCGGTGTGCCGGTAAAAGCGGCAACCCCTGCGACCTGATTCGATGTGCCGGATAATACATAGGACAGCATTGCACCGTTCAGTGCATTGCCTGTCAACTGCCCGACGACATCGCCACTCGTTGCGCCACCAGTCACCGTTAAAGGCGCCCAGTTGGTATTGACCATAGTCGTTGCGTGAAAACCAACACTGGCACTGTTCCAGTACAAGCCTGTCAGCGGTGCAGCTGTGCTGCTCGCCCCCCATGCAGCGCCACCGACTGTCAACCCCAGACTGAATGCGACTGTTTGCTGGGTGAAGTTTACCGATAATGCGGCAGAGTTTAAAACTGTGCTGGTGCCGATGAATGATGAGGTAGGTGTCGTTCCGCCTGCAAAGCTATAGTTGGTTGTGCCAAGCAGTACTTCAGGCAAGTAAACCGGGTTAACGGCCGGACCGACAATCCAGTGTAAAAATACCGGTCCTGGTGATGGATAGTTGCCTGTTGTACAGCAACTGGTATTTCCTGTGACCACTTTTTGCGACGATGTACTGTCATATCGGCCGAATTGAATGCCGTTAGCCAGCGTCGTTGTCGCCTGTCCGACGACAGTTGTGCCATTGAGCGAATAGGTGACCGAACTGGCCGCATTTTTGCCCGAATAGCGGTCGATGATAACAGGGTTGGGCAGCGTGTTGTTTACGTCAGCAGGTGCGGCGATTAGCGTAGCAACCTCGCTAAAGGATTGCAGATAGCTCGCGCTGCTGGTTGCCAAAACAACAGCCAGGTCGTTCTGCACGTAGGCGGCTGTCGTCACCGACGATATCGGCGTCGTCGTGCCAGCGGTCGTTGTGATTGTCTGATTGTCAAGATTGATGGTCTGACCTGACGCCTGCACAACGACGGGTGGTGCAACTGTCGTCACGCCGCCATCGCCGGCAGGTGGAGGTGCGCTGCCAGTTGTTGCGGATGGGCTCTCATCGACCACTGCCTTTTCACGCACCGTGTCACCGTTCGATTTGCCCTTGCTTTCGCCGGATTCCTTGCCGTTTTTTCCCTGATCGTTATCCGGTTTGTTCTGTTTATGCTCCGGCCTTGCCGGCATCGTTACGCTGAATAGGTTTAAATTGACCGGCTGCAATTTCGGCGCTTCGTCAGCAGCACCTGCGAAACCCATTTGATTCGGCAGCACGTCTATCGTGCCCTTGTTTGTGGTGAGGCTGGTTTCTCCGACATTCACACGGTTATAGGTGCCAACCGGAGCAACGACTGCTAATTCGCTGCCCGGTGCCACCACGATGGTTTCATGATCCGTGCCGCGAATCCCGATGGTCGAAGTCGGCGTGGTAATGCGGTAATTGGACTTGTTGACCTGTCCTATGGCTCCGGTAATCGCGCGAAATCCGCCTTTCACCAGAGAAAAAAAGCTGCGCTCGCTGCCATCTTCGCGCCCGCTGTATTTGAAGCTGTCGATCTTGAGTTGAGTGTCAGGGCGCACCGCAATAATGCCGCCGTCCTGCATTCTGATTTGCGCAGAAGCATTATTTGCCGAGATCAGCAGGTCGCCTTCATTGATCGCCTCGCCTTTTAAGATGCTGTGCGTTTTACCCGCTGTGCTCGTCAGACTGACTTGACCACTAACAAATTGCACATGCCCTGCTGTATCCGCAAAGGCAGCACCGCTTGCCAGCAACAGCAACGCCGTTACCAGATGAAATTTGTTTGAGATATTCATGACATCATCCAGTTATTTGAAGTCGCGGCGCAGCGTCAGCGAAACATCGGTACGATCATAGCTGTAGATCGCCAGGTTGGAGTTTTTCCTGTACATCGAGATCTGCGGTTTGACAGACCATCGTTTATCCAGATGCCAGTTTGCTCCGAGGGTCAGATCATATTGGTATTCGTTGCGCAGTCCGTTATTTACGATGAATGCGTTCGGTTTTGAAAATATGGCATGTTGCCAGCCGATGCTTGCAAATTCATCCAGTTGATCGTTAACATTCAATTGTCCGCCCAGACGTATACCGTCAAATCGTCTTTTGCCATCGGGCGGTTGAATGATATTCGCGGGCGCAGCATCCAGTTCCTTACCGGTATAGACGCTCGCATATACCAGCTGACGGCCCCCGGACATCGCGTGCAGCCAGCCTGCACCTGCAAGTATCAAATCCGTATTTCCTGTGGTACGTGCATCCGTGCCCGGTGCTGTGGATGGAGAACCGGCAGCACGGTTTCTTCCGTACTGCACAAAGGTATTCACTTGATTCGCAGGATTGAAGGTGTGCTGAAACTCGGCATTTGTTCCAAGTGTGTCACGGCGCATGGAGTTGGCCAGATAGTTCTGCCCGCCTGTCGCGGTCAGTTTCCAGACATTTTTTGCTTCCGTATACATTGCGCCGAATCGTCCATCCGTACTGATTGAGTCATAGGGCGTTTGAGTCATGTTGCCATGTTGACGTGCATCGGCACCGGCATAGATTTGCCAGTTGGTGTTCAGGCTGTGGCTGATTTCACCGCCCATGTTTATACCTGAATAATCGTCCGCACGTTGTGAAGCCGAAATTTGCGGATTCAGGTTGCCGGTCAGACCTGTGATCAGGGCAGCAAGACCCGGAGACAGGCTGGCAACAGCAATCGATGAACCCGTTCCTGTATTGACATTGCTGTCGTGTCCCATCACACCCTCAAGATATCCGCTGATGCGCGTCTGTTTTGAACGTTCGGCAGCGCTGATCGTGTCCAGATATTTCTGTATGGTTATTTTCGCTCCAGCCGGGGGATTGAGTGTCATTACCGCTTCGAATTCGGTTTTTGCGCGGGCAATGTCACCGAGCTGGTAATAAGCGCGCGCCATATCGAGACGTGCACCGGCAAAATCGGGATTCACCGTCAATACCCGTTCGAAGGCCAGCGTTGCCTTATCTGGTTTGCCACTGTCCAGTGCCGCAATACCGAGCAGATAATCGAAGCGAATTTCACCAGAACGGTCAAATTCAAAGGGTTCCAGCAGTCTATAGGCGTCAGTTGCTTTGCCGCTTTTGATCAACGTATCGGCATCGCGTAACAGTTTTTCGCGGGCATCCGATCCGTTGTCATTTTGGAGTTGGGCAGTGTCCGATGTGGCAGGTTCCAGTATTCCGGATGAGGGGGATTTTTCGGTGATTTTCTGACTGTCTTGTGCAAAGGCCTGAGTTGCACTCAATATTAATACTAAAAATATTACTTTGGGAAAATGTAAGCATTTCAGGGTATTCATTATTGCCTTAGCTTTAGTGTCTGATTTTTATCAGTAAATCAGGTTTATCACAGGTGTTGCGGGAAGTTGCCATTCACATAATACCACTGGCCGTTCTCTTGTACGAACCGGCTTATTTCGTGCAATCGATGTGCACGCCCGGCGATTTTGTAGCGCGCGACGAACTCCACTGTGGCATGGCTTGATGATTCCACGATATGCTTTTTTATCTCCAGTCCCAGCCATTTATCATCGTTCAAATCGAGCGTGGCAGGCCGCGTGTCCGGATGCCAGGTGGCGAGCAAATAAGCTCCCAGTTTCAGCACGTAGGCGCTGTAGCGCGAACGCATCATAACCAGCGCGTTGGCCGGCGTTGTTTGGCGGCCTAGGCGAATGGCCAGGGGTTTCATCAACGACTCGGCATCCGGTGCGAATACCCCCGCATGGTAACGACCGCAACAGGTTGTGTAATCTGATCCGCCGCACGGGCAGGGATTCGGTTTTGCTGCCATGACTTTTACTTCCAGTTCTGGCCTGATGGCAGGCTGCCATGCCATATCACGGACTCGATTTCTACCACACCATCATTACTGGTGATCATCATGTGTCCTTCCTGTATCGTGCACTGCAGTTGCATGGTACGGTTGACCAGTTTGGCCAGTTCTTGAGTGGTTTCGGTGGGTAGTCTGAGTACTGTCAGGTTGTCAAGGCGCGTTAATTTGCTTTTATTTTCATTCCACCAGATGTCGGCAGAACGTCCATAGCTGACGATCACGACTTTGTCGGATCGCCCGCAGGCTTTACGAATGACTCGTTCATCGGGCAATCCGACCGCAATCCAGCGTAAGATCGCGCCAGTGAGGTCCTTGTGCCACAGGTCCGGTTCGTCATCTGAGCTCATGCCTTGCGCGAAGGTTAATGCTTCATCCGCAAACAGCGCAAACGAAAACAGGCGAACCATCATGCGTTCTTCCGTCTCCGATGGGTGTTGCGCAACGGTGAGTGCATGATCGGCATAGTAATAGCGATCCATGTCAGCGATCTGCAGGGCAGCTTTGAAGACGGTTGCTTTGATGGCCATGGGCAAGATTGGATAGTGGGCAGATGCGCATTCTAACAGGGGGCACATTTTAAACATGAAATTCACGCAGTAATACGTTCGCCCTTTCCCTTGCAAAGTTTTGTTTGCGGGGGAAGGTTGGGAAGGGGGCGCATGACGCACGCCAACTGCGTCATGCCAGTCGGATGGTATTGCACCGCCGTTCCGACTATAATTCGCCCTCTTTAAGTTTTTTCACCCGTCAAATACCACGATGCAGTTGTTCGCCTTTGGCCTTAATCATCAGACTGCGCCGCTTGCCGTGCGCGAGCAAGTTGCGTTCAATGTGGACGGGATAGAGAACGCGCTGCGTGATCTGGTCGAAAACGGTGCTGCGAAAGAAGCGACCATTCTTTCCACCTGTAACCGTATGGAGCTGTATTGCAACGCGGCCCGCCCGGAGCACGCGATCGACTGGCTGGCGCAATATCACAACCTGCCGCGCAAAGACCTCGAACCCTATCTCTATTCTCTGCCGCGCGAAATGGCGGTAAAGCATTCGTTCCGCGTGGCCAGTGGCCTGGATTCGATGGTGCTGGGCGAGCCGCAGATTCTGGGACAAATGAAGCAGGCCGTGCGTCAGGCAGAGCAAGCCGGCACGATGGGTATTCTGCTGCACAAGTTATTTCAAAATACCTTTTCGGTCGCGAAACAGGTGCGCACCGAAACTGAAATCGGCGCGAATCTGGTTTCAATGGCTGCCGCCGCCGTGCGTCTTGCCGAACGCATCTTCCCCAGCATAGCGGACCAAAACGTGTTGTTCATCGGTGCGGGCGAGATGATCGAACTCAACGCGGTCTATTTTGCCGCGCGTAACCCAAAACGCATCACCGTTGCCAATCGTACGCTGGAACGCGCGCAAACCCTGGCCAGGCAGTTTAACGGTCATGCCATCACGCTTTCCGATTTGCCGGAACAGCTGGCGCAAAACGATATTATCGTGACCTGTACCGCCAGCCAGTTGCCGATTCTGGGCAAGGGCATGGTGGAGCGTGCGCTCAAGGCGCGCCGGCATAAGCCGTTGTTTATCGTGGATCTTGCCGTGCCGCGCGATGTTGAAACGGAAGTATCTGATTTAAATGATGTTTTCCTGTATACGGTGGACGATATTGCCGAGGTGGTCAAGGACGGTCTCGAAGCGCGCCAGGGTGCGGTCAAGGAAGCCGAAGTCATCATTGAATCCGGCGTGTCCGATTTTATTCACTGGATGGAATCGCGAGATGTGGTGCCGACCATCCGTGCGTTGCGTGATCGCGCCGAACTGAGCCGATGTCAGGAAGTTGAAAAAGCCATGCGTTTGCTGGCCAAAGGCGAAAGTCCTGACAAGGTGCTCGAAGCGATGAGCCGTGGCCTTACCAACAAATTTCTGCATGCGCCGACGCATGCGCTAAATCAGGCGCATGGCAAAGATCGCGACAACTTTCTCGAAGTGGTCCATCGCCTGCATCATCTGCATCAGGAAGAATAATCTAATCACCGAATGAAACCAAATATCGCCACCAAACTCGCGCAATTAAGCGAGCGTTTGCTCGAAGTCAACCAGCTGCTGAGTACCGAAGAAGCTACTCGCGACATGGATTCGTATCGCAAGCTGAACCGCGAGCGCGCCGAGCTTGAACCCGTGGTTGAGCTGTTTCACGCCTATCAGGCCTGCGAGGGCGATATCGCTGCCGCGCGGGAAATGGCAGAAGACCCGGAAATGCGCGAATTTGCCGAAGCCGAGATCAAGGAGGGCGAGGCGCGTCTGGCGCAGTTGGACAAGGATTTGCAGACGCAGTTGCTGCCCAAGGATCCTAATGACGAGCGTAGCGTGTTTCTGGAAGTGCGCGCCGGCACCGGCGGCGACGAAGCGGCGCTGTTTGCAGGCGACTTGTTCCGCATGTATTCGCGCTTTGCCGAACGCCGCCGCTGGCAGGTCGAAGTGGTGTCGGAAAGTCTCGGCGAAATGGGCGGTTACAAGGAAATCATCGCCCGCATTGTCGGGCCGGGCGCGTATTCGGTGTTGAAATTTGAATCCGGTGCGCATCGCGTACAACGTGTGCCCACCACCGAAACCCAGGGCCGCGTGCACACTTCGGCGTGTACCGTTGCGATCATGCCGGAGGTGGATGAAGTGGATGACGTGGTGCTGAACAATGCCGATCTGCGCATCGACACCTTCCGCGCAAGCGGTGCGGGCGGCCAGCATATCAACAAGACCGATTCGGCGGTGCGCATCACCCATCTGCCGACCGGCGTGGTGGTGGAATGTCAGGATGGACGTTCGCAACACCAGAACAAGGCGCAGGCGATGCGGGTGTTATGTGCCCGCATCAAGGACGCTCAGGTGCGTGCGCAGAACGCCGAGACGGCGGCCACGCGCAAGAGTCTGGTGGGCAGCGGAGACCGTTCCGAACGTATTCGCACTTACAACTACCCGCAGGGTCGTGTCACTGACCACCGCATCAATCTGACGCTCTACAAGATGGACGCGATCATGGACGGCGACATCAGCGAGCTCACCGGCGCCCTGATGGCCGAGCATCAGGCCGAACAACTCGCCGCGATGGCGGAAGATGTCAATTTCTAAACCCGAAACACCCGGCGCTGCGCACGATATCGGATGCATCCTTCACCGCGACAGCAAACGGCTTGACGCCGCGCTGAATCACGAACCCGGCACCGCGCGCATCGAGGTGCAATGCCTGTTGCAATCAGTGTTGCAGGTGAATCGCGCTTATTTGTTGACCCATCTCGAACGCATCCTGAGTGATGATGAAACGGCGCATTACAACGCGCTATTCCAGCGACGCATCAACGGCGAACCCATCGCCTATCTGTTGGGTACGCGTGAATTCTACGGCCTGGAATTCAAGGTGACGCCCGCTACGTTGATTCCCCGTCCCGATACCGAACTGCTGGTTGAACTGGCATTGCAGCGCATTCCTCAGCGCGGCAAGTGTCGCATTCTGGATATGGGTACCGGCAGCGGTGCCATTGCGCTTGCCATCGCGCATGAACGCGCCGATGCGGAGGTGGTTGCGGTGGATGCCTCCGATGCTGCGCTGGATGTGGCGCGTGAGAATGCGCAGCGTCTCAATCTCGGTAACGTGCGTTTGTTGCACAGCGACTGGTTCGCCTCACTCGAAGGTGAACGCTTCGACATTATCGTCTCAAATCCGCCGTATATCGAATCCGATGATGTGCATCTGGGGCAAGGTGACGTGCGTTTCGAACCATTGAGCGCGCTGGCATCAGGGAGTGACGGGCTGGACGATATCCGCAGGATTGTTGCAAATGCCAAAAAACATTTAACGCCAGCCGGTTGGCTGATGTTTGAACACGGCTACGATCAGGCGGATCGCGTGCGTCAATTGCTGCAAGACGCCGGCTTTTCAGGTGTGGCATCGTGGCGGGACTTGTCCGGAATTGAGCGTGTGACGATCGGACAGGCCTGAGGTTGACGCACTTGACGCTTGCACACTTATTCTGGGATAATTCCCGACTATTAAATTAAGGTAAGAATCATGACCACAGATATTCAGCAACTGATCAATACACAAGTCCATTCAAATCCGGTGGTGATCTATATCAAAGGCACGCCGAAGTTCCCGCAATGCGGTTTTTCAGCCAAAGTGGTGCAGATTCTGAATTTGCTGGGCGTTAAAGATTTTCTGGCGGTCAACGTATTTGAAAATCCACTGCTGGTTCCCGGTCTGGTCGAGTATGCCAGTTGGCCGACCTTGCCGCAGTGTTATATCAGAGGCGAATTTGTCGGCGGTTGTGACATTATGACGGAGATGTACCAGAGCGGTGAATTGAAACAGTTGCTGGGTGAACTGGCGACAGCAAGTTAATCGCTTAGTCCGGATTGTCTAGGCAATCAGGCATATATGAACAAGGGGGGATTGCGCATATAGTCGCATCGGGTGTGGAGGATCGAAGCTGGCGACAGTTCGACTTCTCAGACTCTCCTCCTTTCGGGCAATCCTCAGATTGCCCGTTTTTTTGTCCTGAGTTTACAGGACAGGGAGATTTATTTGGCGAGGCTGACCCGCGCCCGTGCGATCGCAGCCTTGACCTGATTCGGCGCGGTGCCGCCGATGTGGTTGCGGCTGGCGAGCGAGCCTTCCAGCGACAACACCTGATAGATGTCATCCTCAATCAGTGTTGAGAAATCTTTCAATTCTGCGAGGCTGATGTCGGAAAGATCGCAGCCGCGTTGTTCAGCGAAGCGCACCGCGAGTGCGACTGCCTCATGGGCATCCCTGAACGGCAAACCCTTCTTGACCAGATAATCAGCCAGATCTGTAGCCGTTGCATAGCCCTGCAAGGCCGCGCGGCGCATCGCTTCCGGTTTGACTTTGATGCCGGTGATCATATCGGCGTAGATACGCAAGGTTTGAGTGAGCGTATCCACCGTATCGAACAGCGGTTCCTTGTCTTCCTGATTGTCCTTGTTATAGGCCAGCGGCTGGCCCTTCATCAGCGTCAGCAAAGCGACCAGATGACCGTTGATGCGGCCGGTTTTGCCGCGCACCAGTTCGGGCACATCAGGATTTTTTTTCTGCGGCATGATGGAAGAGCCGGTACAGAAACGATCGGCGATGTCGATGAAGCCGACCATCGGGCTCATCCACAGAATCAGTTCTTCAGAGCAGCGTGACAAATGCGTCATGATCAGCGCAGCGCAGGCAGTGAATTCGATCGCGAAATCGCGGTCGGAAACGGCATCCAGCGA
>JAPLQK010000005.1 GCA_026399735.1 Pseudomonadota bacterium | reverse complement strand
TTAGATAACACGCTGCTTAACGGCGACAGCGATTTCGAGTGGTCGCAATTTCTGATCCGCATCGGCATACTCGACCGCGAACTGTTCGAGGTGAAAAATCAGGCATTTTACGACCAGTACAAGGCGGGCACGCTGGACATTCACGAGTTTCTGGATTTTCAGCTCAAACCGTTGTCGCGCCATTCCCGCAAAGTCCTGAACGAATGGCATCTGCAATTTATGCGTGAAAACGTGATGCCGATGATCACGCAAGCCGCGCGTGATCTGGTGCAACGGCATCTGGATGCGAATGATGTGTGCGTGATCATCACCGCCACCAACAGCTTTGTTACCGCCCCTGTCGCCCGTGAATTTGGCATCGAACATCTGATCGCGACCGAGCCTGAGCAAAGGGATGGCGAGTTTACCGGACGGGTGACCGATGTACCGTGTTTTCGCGAAGGAAAAATCACGCGACTGAACAACTGGCTAAACCTGCGCGGCTGGACGCTGGACAGCTTTGACGACAGCACGTTTTATAGCGACTCGCTGAATGATCTGCCGCTGATGTGCAAAGTGAAACACCCGGTTGCGGCAAATCCCGATGAAACGTTGCGCGCTCACGCCGAGCAACATGGCTGGGATATCATCAGTCTGCGCCCGTGAAAGGCGAGTTGCGTGCAAATTGAACTCTACGGCACAGCGTGCTGCCATCTGTGCGATGAGGCGAAGGCGGTGCTGCATCGCGCCGGGGTGATGGCCTCTTATATCGATATTGCAGATGACGACGGATTGCTGGAGAAATACGGCATACGCATCCCGGTGTTGCGGCGGGTTGGCAGCGGCGCAGAACTTGGCTGGCCGTTTGATCAGGCGGCTGTGACGCGATTTCTGGCGTGATGCGGTCGCGGCTAATAAACACGATCTACTGTTTCTAGGCTAGAATTCGAAAAATTTGCTGAAATAGGAGACTGATATGAAACCTGAAAAATATTTCGGGCATGAGAAAGTTCTGCATGAGGCGCTGGTAGCGGCTCGTGGGGTAAAGGTGCTCACTGATGAAGACAGGATAGCTGCGTTGGAACGGAAGCTGGAGACATCCAGGCTGACGAATACGGAAGTTGCAGAAATCCAGAAACAGATTAAACAGCTGAGATCCCGTTAGCATCTCCTTTCGGTACAGCTCGTCCCAAATCAAAAAATTACTTCAGTTCGTTGATGAAATTCCTGATTGCCAACACCCGCTGATTTAAGTCTTCATGCTTTAACTCGATGCGCAGCTTGTCCTGTCCTGTCATCTTGATGTGACGTTTGCTCTGAATCAGCGTGATGATCTTCATCGGGTCGACAGGCGGATTCTGCACGAACTGAATTACGATCGCCTCTTCCGATGCATCTACCTTGCAGATGCCGAGCGGTTTTGCCGTGATGCGCAGACGATGGCAATCGAGCAGAGTCTGCGCGGGTTCGGGCAGCAGGCCGAAGCGGTCGATCAACTCCTGATGCATGCCGTCCAGTTCTGACTGGCTGGTGCAATTGGCCAGCCGCTTGTAAATCACCAGTCGCTGGTGGATGTCGCCGCAATAGTCATTAGGCAACAACGCCGGGCTGTGCAGGTTGATTTCGGTCGTCACGCCCAGCGGATGCGCCATGTCGGGCTCATGTCCCTGACGCAATGAGGCGACGGCCGCATTCAGCATGTCGGTATACAGCGAGAAACCGATCTCCTGCATCTCGCCGCTTTGCGACTCGCCCAGCACTTCGCCGGCGCCGCGTATCTCCAGATCGTGCATCGCCAGATAGAATCCGCTGCCCAGTTGTTCCATCGCCTGTATCGCTTCCAGACGCTTTTTCGCCTGTACGGTGAGTCCGTCCAGACTGTCCACCAGCAGATAGGCATAAGCCTGATGGTGCGAGCGCCCGACGCGGCCTCTTAACTGATGCAGTTGCGCAAGACCAAAGCGGTCTGCGCGGTTCATGATAATGGTGTTGGCGGTGGGTACGTCGATGCCGGTCTCGATGATGGTGGTGCACAGCAGAATGTTGAAACGCTGCTGATAAAAGTCGCGCATCACAGACTCCAGTTCGCGCTCGCCCATCTGGCCGTGCGCTGTGCGGATGCGCGCTTCCGGCAACAATTCGGCCAATTTTTCGGCCATGTTGGCGATGGTGTCCACTTCGTTGTGCAGGAAATATACCTGGCCGCCGCGTTTCAATTCGCGCAGCACGGCTTCCCGGATCACGCCCTGACTGTATGAACTGACAAAGGTCTTGATCGACAAGCGCCGCTGCGGTGCGGTTGCGATGATGGAAAAATCGCGCAGCCCTTCCAGCGACATTGCAAGCGTGCGCGGGATCGGCGTAGCGGTGAGCGTCAGAATATCCACTTCCGCACGCAGCGCCTTCAGTCTCTCTTTCTGCTGCACGCCGAAACGGTGTTCCTCGTCGATGATCAGCAAGCCCAGATTGTCGAATGCGATGCCTTTCTGGATCAGCTTGTGGGTGCCGATGATGATGTCGAGTTTGCCGTCCGCCATCTCCTTGAGGGCCAGCGTCTGCTCCTTTGCTGAGCGGAAGCGCGACAACTCGCCGATGCGAATCGGCCAGTCGGCGAAACGGTTGGAGAAATTCTGGAAATGCTGTTCGGCAAGCAGCGTGGTGGGCACCAGCACCGCGACCTGTTTGCCGTCCATCACCGCGACGAAGGCGGCGCGCAGCGCGACTTCGGTCTTGCCAAACCCCACATCGCCGCAGATCAGCCTGTCCATCGGTTTGCCCGATTGCAGATCCTCGATCACCGCATTGATGGCAGCAGCCTGATCGGGCGTTTCCTCGAAACCGAAACCGGCGGAAAATTCCTCGTAATCGCGCAGCGTGAGTTTGAAGGCGTGACCTTTGCGGGTAGCGCGCTGCGCGTAGATATTCAGCAGTTCGGCGGCGGTGTCGCGCACCTGCTGCATCGCACGGCGTTTGGCCTTGTCCCATGCGCCGCTGCCCAGCTTGTGCAGCGGGGCGGTTTCTGCAGCCCCGCCGCTGTAGCGGCCGATCACGTGCAGTTGCGATACAGGCACGTAGAGTTTGTCTGAGCCTGCATATTCCAGCAGCAGAAATTCGCCCTCTCCCTCGCCCAGATCGAGATTCACCAGTCCCTGATAACGTGCGATACCGTGCTGTTCGTGCACCACCGGATCGCCGACTTTGAGCTCGGACAAGTCGCGCAACATGCCTTCGACGTTGCTCTTTTTCGCGATGCGCGCGGCGCGGTTGCGCGGTTGTGAGGCGTACAGCTCGGTCTCGGTAATGATGGACAGGTGCTGATCCGGCAGTAAAAAGCCGTTCTGCACCGACGCGATGCAGAGCATAAACTTATCGTTATTATTCAAGAAGTTAGCGTAATCTTCGCAGGTTTTCGCTTTCAGGCCGTATTCCTGCAGATAGCCCGACATGATTTCGCGCCGCCCCAGACTATCCGCCAGCAGCAATGTGCGCCCGTCGAAACTTTCCAGAAACTGTGCAAATGCCTGCGTCGGCGTGTCGGCGTGACGGTTTACCGCGATGTCGGGGAGCGCTGCGGTGGCGCAGGGCGTAGCCGTTTCGGAATCGCGCACAATGTCCACGCGTGCAAATTCTTTTAATGCGATGAAGAATGCCTCAGCATCCATGAACAGATCGGACAGCGGTAACAGCGGATGTTGCGGATCGCCTCTCAACAGGTTGTAACGCGATGCCGCGTCCACGCCGAACTGCGCAATCGCCGCATCCACATTGCCGTGCAGACAAACGGTGGCCTTTTTCGGCAGATAGTCGAACAAGGTGGCGGTCTTGTCGAAGAACAGCGGCAGGTAATACTCGATGCCGGCCGGCGCGTTGCCTTTACTGACTTCCTTGTAGATACGCGATTTGGACGGGTCGCCCTCGAAGCGGTCGCGGAAACTTTGGCGAAAATGCGCCTGGCCTTTCTCATCCAGCGGAAACTCGCGCGCGGGCAGCAGGCGGATTTCCGGCACCGGATACAACGTGCGCTGGGTGTCCACGTCGAAGGTTGAAATGGTCTCGATTTCATCGTCGAACAAATCGATGCGGTACGGCAGCACGCTGCCCATCGCAAACAGGTCGATGATGCCGCCTCTGACGCAGAATTCGCCGGGCGACAGCACTTGTTGCACATGGCTGTAGCCGGCAAACGTCATCTGTTCGCGCAAGGCCGGCAGATTCAGCTTCTCGCCGCGTTTGAGGAAAAAGGTGAAGGCGGCCAGATATTCCGCCGGCGGCAGGGGGTATAGCGCGGTCGTGACTGGCACCACCAGCACGTCGCAGGACTGGCTGCGCACATGGTGCAGCGTCGCCAGCCGTTCGGAAATCAGATCCTGATGCGGCGAGAAGTGGTCATACGGCAGCGTTTCCCAGTCCGGCAGCAGATGTACGCGCAGTTTTGGCGCGAAGAACGGGATTTCCTCCACCAGTCGCTGCGCCTCATTCGCGTTGGCCGTAATTACCACCAGCGGCGTATTTTTATCAGTAAATTGCGCCAGCGCCAGCGCGTCGGACGAGCCGACAAGGCGGGTGTAGCGGGGACGTGCATGGGTGGAGGTGAACAGCATGGCTGATTGCAAGGTAAAGACGGGTAGCCGTGCATTATAAGTTAAACGCGGCGCATTCGTTTTATCAGTATGGTGCAGGGGCCGCGAATCTGGATTTGCCAGTTTAGCCGATGTAAATTTTTGAAGCGCTGCGTCTGCCCGGAAGTGATTTTTGGGTGATGACGCCTTTTACTGCTGACAAATCCGCAATCGGCACATCGGGGTAGGCCGCATTGAGCGGATGCAAACACCAGCCGGTATCAGACTGTGTCAGCTGGCGAAAAATATATTCCTCATTGTGAAAGGCCAGTATATAGGTGCCTGCTGCGGCACGGCTGGCAGGTTCAATGATGATGATTTCTCCTTCGTTGAATTCCGGTGTCATGCTGTCGCCCAGCACCATCAGCGCATACGGCTCGGCATCGCCGCAGTCGCTTTGATTTTCAGTGCCTGAAGCTTTTACGGCAATCGGGAATGTTTTTCGCGTCATCATTTTGTGCTGCTGTCGAATAGTTGAGTAAAATGTTACCTCTATATCGGTAAAAAGCCAACAGGATTGTTTACCTGCAGATTGTTGATAATGAACCGTCCTGGCAAATATTTCCCGTGCTGCGCTTACCTTCTTTGATTACAATTCGCCCATGACTGAATTCCACGCATTGGTTCCCGCCGCCGGCTTCGGTGCACGCATGGGGCATGAGTTGCCTAAACAGTATCTGCCGTTGGCAGGTTATCCGATGATTTACCACGCATTGCGTACGCTGTGTGCCTGCCCTGAAATTACCACGGTATTCGTGGTGCTCTCGCCCGATGACACGTTGTTTCACACTTATGACTGGTCGCCGTTTGGCGATAAATTGCAGCCTTTATATTGTGGCGGACAGACGCGTGCGGACACGGTGTCAAACGGCCTGCTGGCGGCGGAACTGGAGCCGGATGACTGGGTGCTGGTGCACGATGCGGCGCGTCCCTGTTTGACGCAGGAAAATTTATTGAAATTAATCAATGAGTTGCAATACGATCCGGTGGGCGGGATTCTGGCAGTGCCTGTGGCGGATACCTTGAAGCGTTCTGATGCCGCACAGCGCATACAGCAAACCGAAAACAGGGAGCAGTTATGGCAGGCGCAGACCCCGCAGATGTTCCGTGCAGGGCTGCTTGCAGAGGCGTTGCAACAATGTAAGTCGGTCACCGATGAAGCATCGGCAGTCGAGGCGCTGGGACTGAGTCCCAAACTGGTGGCAGGGGATACCAGCAATTTCAAGGTGACCTATCCGCAGGATTTGCTGATGGCCCGGTTGCTGCTAAAGGAAAGAATATGAGAATTGGTCAGGGTTTCGATGTACACCAGCTTGTCGAAGGTCGCCGCCTGATTATCGGCGGGGTGGATATTCCGTATGAAAAAGGTCTTTTGGGACATTCGGACGCCGACGTGCTGTTGCATGCGATTTGCGACGCGTTGCTGGGTGCGGCAGCGTTGGGCGATATCGGGCGGCATTTTTCCGATACCGATGCAAAGTATAAGAATATCGACAGCCGGATTTTGTTGCGCCAATCGTTGCATCTGGTGCGAGAGCAGGGCTTTCGTGTCGTTAATGTGGATGCGACTATCATCGCTCAGGCGCCGAAAATGGCGCCGCACATTTTCCAGATGATTGAACACATCGCCGCCGATTTGCGCATCGAGTGCAGTGCGGTGAACGTGAAGGCGACCACGACCGAGAAGCTGGGCTATACCGGGCGCGGCGAAGGCATCGCTGCGCAGGCGGTCGTGTTGCTGATGGCCGATCAATGAAAATACTCGCGTTGGAAACCTCTACCGAATACTGTTCGGTCGCGCTGTGGCAGGGCGGTGCGATTGCGCAGCGTTTTGAACTGGTCGGGCAAAAACACTCTGAAATGCTGATAGAGATGCTGGATGCGTTGTTGCGTGAAACCGGCATAAAACTCGCGCAATGCGACGGCATTGCATACGGTTCAGGGCCGGGATCGTTCACCGGCGTGCGCATCGCGTGCGGGGCGACGCAGGGCCTGGCGCTGGGGGCCGGTCTGAAGGTGGTCGGGATATGCACCTTGCTGGCGCTGGCGGAAGCTTCCGGCCGCTCTCGTGTCATCGCAGCGCTGGATGCGCGCATGGGCGAGATTTATTGCGCAGCCTATGAAAAACTGGCTGATCGCTGGGTGACAATTTATGAGCCCTGCCTGTGCAAGCCGGAAGCTGCGCCGCAGCTTGCAGGTGAGGGCTGGTTTGGTGCCGGCAGCGGATATGCTGCGTTTGGCGACGCATTGCAGGCGCGTTATGCCGGTCAGCTAAGCGGTGTGGATGGAACAGCCGTGCCGCAAGCCGCCGCGATTGCTGCGCTGGGGGCGGTGCAGTTTGCCGGCGGTCTTGGCGTGGGTGCGGCGCTGGCGCAGCCGTTTTACTTGCGCGACAAGGTTGCGCTCAAAACTGCCGAGCGCGAACAACTGGCTGCCGAAAAGTTAAACCGTGAATCGTAAACAGAAAACAGGAAACTGTTGATGAGGCCGATGACGGCGGCCGATGTGGATCAGGTACTGGCGATTGAAATTTCAGTGCAAGCCTATCCGTGGACGCGCGGCAATTTTTGCGATGCGCTGGACAGCGGCTATTTGTGTTTCGTGGAAGAGATCGCTGGTGAAATATGCGGTTTTGCGGTGCTGATGCCGGGTGTGGATGAGGCCGAATTGCTCAATATCGGGGTTGCGGCCGATCATCAGCGCCAGGGACTGGGCGGCGCAATGCTCTCTGCATTGCTTGCGACGGCAAAAAACAGGCAGCTGGCCCGCGTGTTTCTCGAAGTGCGCGCTTCCAACAGCGGCGCGATTGCGTTGTACCAGCGCAGCGGTTTTACCGAAGTGGGGCTGCGGCGCGCCTATTACCGGAATGCAGATGGCAGCGAGGACGCGATTGTGATGGCGTGTGATAGTGGTGATAAAAATGGATAGACGCGAGGCGATGCTGCGCGAGTTGAATCTGTACCCCGCGTGGGTGCGGCGCGAGCCGGTGCCGGATGCGGTTTCATTGAGTCATGCCGACTCCGTATCCGCCATGCCGGAGGCGATTTCAGTTAAAGAGGAGGGGGGTACTGAACTCCCGCTATTTGAACAGCCTGCGCCAACGGTGCAAAAATCGGCTGAAGACAGTTTGCGCGAGTTTCAGATGAAAATTGCCGGCGGGCCGCTTGCAGACACAGACTGGCCTGAACTGAAGGAAAAGGTAATGGGCTGTGAGCTTTGCGGCTTGCGCGCCGGATGTACGCAAACGGTATTCGGCAGCGGAAATGCGGCGGCAGACTGGCTGTTTATCGGCGAAGCGCCAGGCGTTGATGAGGATGCGACAGGCGAACCTTTCGTGGGTCATGCCGGCCATCTGCTCGATAATATGCTGCTGGCGATCAGACTCAAACGCAGTGAGGTTTATATCGCCAACGTCATCAAATGCCGTCCCCCTGAAGACCGGCATCCTCATGTGGGCGAAATTGACGCCTGTCTGCCTTATCTGCGCCGTCAGATCGATTTGATAAGACCAAAGATTATCGTGGCGCTGGGCAAGACGGCTGCCTCCGCCCTGCTGGAGACGGATGCGACCATCGCTTCCTTGCGCGGGCAATTGCATGAATATAAAGGAATTCCTGTTGTCGTCACCTTTCATCCGGCCTATCTGCTGCGCAGTCCGATGGAAAAGGCCAAAGCCTGGCAGGATTTGTGTCTGGCGGTGCAGACGATGCGATGAACTCTTCTTGCAAATATCGGTTGGATTTTTCCAGGTCACCCAGGGGATTTTCGTAAAATGCAGATAACGACACGCTCATGGAAAATGGTTCTGCCAGCCTTGCTGGCCTTGGTGACGCTGGTCATTTGGGTGTCGCGCGCCGAGATCAAGCCGGTCATCAAAATAGGCGTATTGCATTCGCTGACCGGTACCATGGCAGGGAGCGAAATGCCGCTGGTCGATGCGGTGCGTCTGGCGGTGGAAGAGGCTAATCAGTCCGGTGGCATCAAGGGTGCAGAGATCGAGATGGTGGTTGCGGACTGTCGTTCGGATGCCATCTATTGCGCAGCGCAGGCTGAAAAACTCATTACGCAGGACAAGGTGAAAGTGCTGTTCGGTTGCTGGACCTCCGCCTGTCGTAAGGCGGTTAAGCCTGTCGTTGAAAAATATCATCATCTGCTGTTTTACCCTGTGCAGTACGAGGGGTTGGAGCAATCACCTAATATTATTTACACCGGTGCCGTCCCCAATCAGCAGATCATTCCAATGGTGAACTGGGCGTTGCAGCATCAGGGGCGTCGCGTCTATCTCATCGGTTCGGATTACGTGTTTCCGCGTACCGCCAATAAAATTGTCGAAAGTCTGTTGCAGGCACAGGGTGGCGCGTCGGTGCTGGCGGAACGTTATGTGCCGCTGGGCGAGCAGAATCTGGATGCCGTGGTGCGTGAAATCGCCGCCCTGCGTCCCGATTTTGTACTGAATACACTCAATGGCGACAGCAATCGGCATTTTTTTCAAGCTTTGCAAAAATCAGCGATAAGTGCCAAAGACATTCCGGTGTTTTCCACTAGTCTCGCCGAGGCAGAGCTGGCCGCGATGGGACCTGAACTGATGACCGGGCATTATGCGGCGTGGAATTATTTTCAAAGCATAGAGAGCGAGGAAAATCGCGCCTTTGTTGCCCGTTTTCGCAAGCGTTTCGGTGAACAGCGCGTGC
Organism: Pseudomonadota bacterium; assembly: GCA_026399735.1. Taxonomy (GTDB): domain Bacteria; phylum Pseudomonadota; class Gammaproteobacteria; order Burkholderiales; family Gallionellaceae; genus Gallionella. The sequence continues at coordinate 7,725 of JAPLQK010000005.1, read as the reverse complement.
TGGATGACCCGATGGAATCAGCCTATATCGCTGTCCAGCTTTGGGTGAATGCGGCTCGCAGTAGCGGCAGTTTTGCTGTGGAGACGCTCAGAACGCATCTGGGTGCGGATACCTTGTCTGCACCGGAAGGCATTGTGGCGGTGGACGCCGAAACGCTTCATTTATGGAAGTCGGTGCGCATCGGTCGTGCGCGCAGCGATGGTCAGTTTGATATCGTCTGGCAATCCGAACGCAGCATCGCGCCGGCGCCGTTTCCATTCTTTATTCCTACCGGGAAATTGCGCGACATCGAAAAGGTGGCGCGGTGAAAATCGTCACGCGCCTGCTGTTGATGTTCCTGTTGCTCGCGGTGTTGCCGCTGGCGATATTCAGCTATGTCAATTTGCAACAGTATGAAGCAAGTATGCGCGATGAGACGCTGGAAAGACTGGCAGGGCTGGCGGACAAAAAGGTGATACAGGTCAAAAGCTACCTGATGGAGCGCCAGCGGGAAGTGCGTATCCGGGCGCGTGGCCCGGAGGTGATCACGGCGATCAACCAGCTTCCTACCCTGTATCTCGCGGGTACCCGCCATGCCGGGTATTTGCGTGCAGAGGCCGATCTGCATAAATATTTTGCACGCTATATCGAAGAGACCGGCTTGTTCTATGACGTGTTTTTGATCACGCCGGAGGGCGAGATCATCTATACACAGAAGCACGAATCTGATTTCGCCAGCAATCTGCTCGGCGGCACCTTGCGTGATTCGCAGCTGGCCCATGCCTTCAGTACGGTGCGCATGACGCTGGAGCCGGTGATCTCGGGTTATGAGAGCTATCAGCCTTCACAGATGCCCGCCTTGTTTATTGCCGCACCGATTATGGACGGCGGCCGTTTCAAGGGAGTGTTTGCGGCTCAATTGGGCAATGAACTGCTGTATCGGGTGGCAACCGATGCAACCGGGCTGGGTGCGAGTGGCGAAGTGACTTTCGCTCAGCGCGACGGCGACGACGTGTTGTACACCACCCCGCTGAAATATCGTGCCGATACGCAGATGAAGTTCCGGTTCAATGCGCAGGCGATCAAGCTCACCCCGACCTTTGAAGCTTTGGCAGGGAATACCGGTGAGGGGATTAAGGTCGATTATCGCGGTGTGCCGGTGGTGGCGGCGTGGCGTTATCTGCCGGAGTTGGCGTGGGGGATGGCAGTCAAGATCGATGTGGTGGAAGAGTATGGCCCCGTCTATGCGCAACGCTGGCGACTGCTGGAGATGTTGTGCACCGTACTGCTGGGCGTTGGACTGATTGCCTGGTATTTCGGTCGCCAGATCAGTGTGCCGCTCTCTGCCCTGGCAAGCACGGTCGACCAGATGGCGTCCGGCCATCTGGAGCAGCGAGTCAATGAATCTGCGCCGGGCGAGCTGGGTGCGTTCGCCCGAGCCTTCAATCGCATGACGGCCAATTTGCAGGCATCGCATGCCTCACTTGAGCAGCGTGTCGAAGAGCGGACTTGCGAGTTGAATCAAGTTAATACGGATTTGCAGCACAATCAGGAGTTGCTCAATGAGACGCAGCACTTGGGCAAGCTGGGTAGCTGGGAGCTGAATCTGGTACATGGAGATCTGCTCTGGTCAGATGAAATTTACCGGATTTTTGAACTTGATCCCGACCATTTTCAGCCATCCTACGAGAATTTCCTTAACGCGATTCACCCCGATGACCGGGAGAAAGTGAATCAGGCTTATACCGTGTCGTTGCAAAACCAGCTGCCCTATGACGTGACGCACCGTTTGCTAATGGCGGATGGACGCGTTAAATGGGTGCGCGAGCATTGCAGCAGTGAATTTGATGAATCCGGCAAGCCGCTACGGTCGTTCGGTGCGGTGCAGGATATTAGTTTGCAGAAGTTCAATGAAGATAACTTACGGGTCGCGGCTGTTGCGTTCAACACGCGGGACGCCATTATGATCACGGACGCAAATGTCAATATCCTGCGCGTCAATCAGGCATTTGAGGATATCACGGGCTATAGCCTGGATGAAGTGACAGGCAAGAATCCGCGCATTCTGAATTCCGGGCGACAGGACAAGGTATTTTATGCGCAGATGTGGCAGCAATTGCTGGCAAACGGTTCGTGGTCCGGCGAAATATGGGATAAACGCAAGAACGGTGATATCTATCCTAAGTGGATGAGTATCACTGCTGTCAAGGATATCGTCGGGCAGGTCAGTGAATATGTCGCGATCTTTGGCGACATCACGGCACGTAAACGCGCCGAAGACGAGATTCGTAATCTGGCATTTTATGATGCGCTGACAGGTTTGCCGAACCGGCGGCTGCTGCTTGATCGGATTCATCTGGCGCTGTCCGCGTCGGCGCGCAGTCATCAGAGTGGTGCCTTGCTGTTTCTGGATATGGACAGATTCAAGACCCTGAACGATACGTTGGGTCATGATTTTGGCGATATGATGCTGGTCGAAGTGGGAAGGCGTCTGCAGCTTTGTGTGCGTGAGACCGATACGGTGGCGCGTCTGGGCGGCGATGAGTTTGTAGTGTTGATCGATGAGCTGGGCGATCATCTGGAAGAGGCATCGCAGAAGGTGGCCCTGATCGCCGAAAAGATACGCGCACAACTGGCAATGCCTTATTTGCTGCAGCATCACGAGATTCACAGTTCGCCCAGTATCGGCGTCAGCCTGTATCGCGGCGCGGGCAACTCCGTCGATGGCTTGATGAAGCAGGCAGATATGGCGATGTATCAGGCCAAGGATGCCGGGCGCAATGCGGTGCGCTTCTTCGATCCGGCGATGCAGCAGGCGGTGGAGACCCACGCACAACTGGAGGCGGACCTGCATCGTGCGTTGCAGGATCAGCAGTTGTATCTGTATTACCAGATTCAGATGGATGGCGAACAGCGCGCTATCGGTGCGGAGGCCCTGATTCGCTGGATACATCCGATACGCGGCATGGTGCCGCCGAACCACTTTATCCCGGTTGCGGAAGAGAGTGCGCTGATACTGGAAATAGGTGCATGGGTGATCGAAACCGCCTGCGCGCAGTTGGCGAAGTGGAAAAAAGACGAGTTGTTGTGTTCCCTGATACTGGCGGTCAATGTCAGTGCGCACCAGTTCAGGCAGCGTGATTTCGTGACGAAACTGGAAGAGGTCATCGCGCGCTTTGCGATCAACCCAGAACGACTCAAGCTGGAATTGACCGAGAGTGTGGTGCTGAACGATGTCGCGGCCGTGGTCACCAAGATGCATGCTTTGAAAGCGCTGGGCGTGCGCTTGTCGCTGGATGACTTTGGTACTGGCTATTCCTCGTTGGCTTATCTGAAACAGCTGCCGCTGGATCAGCTCAAGATCGATCAGAGTTTTGTGCGTGATATCTGCACTGATCCCAACGATGCCGTGATGGTAAAAACCATTATCGACATGGCGAAGAATTTCCGCCTCAACGTCATCGCTGAGGGGGTGGAAACCCGCGCGCAACTGGAGTTCCTGCAACAAAACGGCTGCATGGCTTATCAGGGGTATCTGTTCAGTAAGCCGGTACCTATCGATCAGTTCGAGAGGTTGGTACAGGAGGGTAACTCGTAAACGTCTCAGGGAAGTGCTGAATAAATCACATGTTTGCCCTGATGCTTTGTTATCCTCAGTGCAGGATACGCTAAGCGTATCGAAGGGCGAAAAGTGCAACCTTATGATTATTAGATGTTATTTGTTAATGGTTCGATATCGCTGATGCAACGACTAAGTGTTGTCCGGGCAATCAAAGAGCGATTGTCAGGTCACCACTTAACCATGAATGGTGGAATTATTCGGCGCTTTGTTAGATTTTTCCGGAATCCTGATCGTGGCCGTGGCGTTTGTACAGCGCGGTCATGATGCCGGACAGCATCAGGCCGAACACCGTAATGATGATGTAAATGCTCAGATGCAGTTTTTCCATCGTGGCGTACAGTGCCAGCATCGCGAAAATGCTCAGGTTCTCGTTGAAATTCTGCACGGCGATTGAACTGCCGGCGCCCATCAGCAAATGGCCGCGATGTTGCAACAGCGCATTCATCGGCACCACGAAATAGCCGCCCATCGCGCCGATGGCGATCAGCAGCAAAATTGCCAGCGTGCTGTTGGTCACCGGGATCATAAACAGCACCACGATGCCCATTGCGATGCCGATCGGCAGTACTTTCACCGAGTTTTCCAGTTTGACGAATTTCGCGGCCAGCACTGAGCCGATGGCGATGCCGATGGCGACCCAGGCGGTCAGTTTGGCGGCACTGGCAATGTCATAGTGCAGTGCGATCGCCGCCCAGCCCAGTACGATCAGTCTCAGCGTAGCCCCCGTGCCCCAGAACAAGGTGGTGACGGCCAGAGACACGCGTCCTAATGGGTCTTTCCACAGCAGCTTGAAGTTGTGCCAGAACTCGGCAAGCAAAAAAAGCGGGTTGCTGTTTAAGGGTTTGTGGTCCAGCGCCACGCGCGGGATGTAAAGATTGAACAACGCGGCAAAAAAGTAGATCACCACGATGATGGCGATCGCAAGTTCCGGCGGCGTGTCGATGCCGGTGTTGATCACGGGTACGTCCCACCATTGCAGCATCGGCGTGGCAATGGACGGGCTGATCAGTATTCCGCCGATGACGGCGCCCAATACGATGGCCAGTACGGTCAGCCCTTCCATCCAGCTGTTTGCCAGCACCAGTTTTTCGGGCGGCAGATATTCGGTGAGGATGCCGTATTTGGCAGGCGAATAAGCCGCAGCGCCCAGACCCACCAGACCATAGGCCAGCAGCGGGTTGATGCCGAGCAGCATCGCGATACAGCCTAAAATCTTGATGTTGTTGCTGACGAACATTACGCGCCCTTTGGGCAGCGAGTCGGCAAATGCGCCGACAAAGGGAGCCAGTACGATGTAGGAAAAGATAAAGGCTTCCTGAAGCACCGGCGTGTGCCAGGAGGGCGAGTGCAAGTCCTTCAGCAGTGCGATGGCGGCGAATAACAACGCATTGTCGGCGAGCGCAGATGTGAATTGCGCCGCGAGGATGATGTAGAAGCCGATATTCATTCAACTGAAGTATTATTTATCAGGTCGTTTTATATCATGAAAGTATGGCCCCTGCTATCATTACGTAACCGAAATCCTGTACAAGCCAAAGATTCATGCCGCGTCCCATACTAGCCCACATCGACCAGAACGCATTGCAAAACAATCTGCATGTCGCGCGTCGTGCCACTCACGCGCGCATCATGGCGGTCATCAAGGCAAATGGCTACGGTCATGGGCTGTTGCGCGTGGCTGAAGCGCTCGCCTCTGCCGATGGTTTTGCGCTGCTCGATATTCAGGATGCAATCCTTTTGCGGGAAGCGGGATACCGCCAGACCATCTTGTTGCTGGAAGGAATTTTCGAGGCCTCCGATCTTGAACTGGTCGCACAATATGAGCTGACCTGCGTCGTTCACAGCAACTGGCAGATTGCGCTGCTGGATGCCTATCCCGGGCGCGGCACACTCGATGTCTGGCTCAAGGTCAACAGCGGCATGCACCGTCTGGGTTTTACGCCGGAACAGGTGGCGGGCGCGATGGAGGCGTTGCGCCGTCACAGGTCGGTGCGCGAAATCACGCTGATGAGTCATTTTGCCTGTGCGGATGAGGCGCGCGGCGTGTCAGGGCAACTGGCCGTGATCAACGATATCGCGGCGGAATATCGCGTCGCGCGCAGTTTTGCCAATTCTGCCGCGCTGCTGCGCTACCCCGCAACGCACGGCGACTGGGTGCGTCCCGGCATCATGTTGTATGGTGCATCGCCGTTTGCTGAAGTTTCTGCTCAGCAGCTGGGATTGAAACCGGCGATGACATTGAGCAGCCGTATCATCGCCGTTCAGGAATTGAGCACAGGGGATGAAGTGGGTTATGGCGGTTTATTTCGCGCGGATCACACCATGCGTATCGGTATTGTGGCGTGTGGCTATGCGGACGGTTATCCCCGGCAGAGCGGAGGGGTGGAGCCGGAGGCTCCGGGCACACACCGGCCTACTCCTCGCGGGCAGAGCGGAAGGGTGGAGCCGGAGGCTCCGGGTACACACCGGCCTACTCCTCACGGGTATAGCGGCGGCGCCACGGTACTCGTTGAGGGGCAAAAAACACAGTTGCTGGGTCGGGTCTCGATGGATATGCTGTGTGTGGATTTGACTGCCTTACCCCGCGCAGGAGTGGGTGCGCTGGTGACATTGTGGGGAAGCGGATTGCCGGTTGAACAGGTGGCTGCTGCTGCGGGAACTATCAGCTATGAATTGATGTGTGCGCTGACTGCTCGCGTACCCGTTCGGGTTTAATGAGAAAGGGCGATATGGACGATAAATTACAGCCGGTGAAACTCGACGATATTGTTCTCGGTATGCCGCTGGCATGGTCGTTATACGATAAAGTCGGGCGCTTGCTGCTGCATGAGGGGAGTGTCATTGAATCGGCACAGCAACTCGAAGGGCTGGCTGAAAATGGTCTGTTTTGCGATGTGAGTGAGGGGCTGGTCGCCAGTCGGGCGGCTGAGCCTGTTGCCGGGAAGCATCTGCCGGTCGAGAAAATAGAGGATTTGCTGGCGATCAAGCTGGCGATCGGCGATACGGTTCAATTGCAGGATTTTTCCTCGAACAAGCAACGCTATTTTGTAAAACTGATCGGTTTCACAAGTAAGAAAAGCGTGCTGGTTTCCCACCCCAGACATGAAGATAAATTAAGTTATATCAAGGAGGGGGTGGGCTTTCTGGTGCGTGGTTTTGCGGGTACCAAAACCTACGAATTCAGCAGCAATGTGATCAGCGTTTGCCTGACACCTTACCCCTATCTGCATTTGGCGTTTCCCCCGCAAGTCAAAACGACCAATATGCGCAGCGCGGTACGCATCAAGCTCAGGCTGGTATGCTCTATCGATTCAGCGGCTACGGGTTTGAAAGTGCCGGCAATTATCGAGGATATGAGTATTTCCGGCGCACGTATTCATGCCGGTAAAGCGTTCGGTCAGGTGGGCGACGCCGTATCGGTGGGGTTGCGTATGCAGGTCGCGGGCGAGACGCAGGTGTTTCTGGTGTCGGCCGTGATACGCAATGTACGTGCTGAGACCGATAGTCAGACCGGCAATAAAATTGTCATGCACGGCATGGAGTTCGTTCAGACTGTCAGCGTGGATCTCACGATGCTGCAAAATTTCCTTTACAAAGCCATGCTGGAGAATTGATTTATGTTGGGTATTATTGGCGGTAGCGGCGTTTACCATATCGAGGGGCTGGAAAATTCCCGTTGGGTTAAGGCCGATTCGGCTTTCGGCGAACCATCGGATGAGATTTTGCTGAGCGAATTGGCGGGGCAGCCGATTGCGTTTTTGCCGCGCCACGGCAGGGGACATCGCATTTCCCCTTCGGATATCAACTTTCGCGCCAATATCGATGCGATGAAGCGTCTGGGTGTGACGGATATCATCTCGGTCAGCGCGGTAGGGTCGTTGCGTGAAGACTTGCCGCCCGGCACATTTGTCATCGTCGATCAATTCATCGACCGCACTTTTGCGCGCGAGAAGAGTTTCTTCGGCACAGGTCTTGTGGCGCATGTGTCTATGGCGCATCCGGTGTGCAGTCGTCTGGGCGATCATCTGTTCGCCGCAGCCGGGCAACTGGGCATCCCGGTGGTGCGCGGCGGCACGTATCTGGTGATGGAAGGGATGCAGTTTTCCAGTCTTGCGGAATCGGAG
>JAPLQK010000003.1 GCA_026399735.1 Pseudomonadota bacterium | reverse complement strand
GCCATCATTCCACAACACGCGCGTGTAAAACTTTTTTACTTCCGCCCCGCCCCTCCCCTGCTTACAGTGCACCATATGCTTCATTCACACTTTCAAAGGAGAATATCATGTGGAACTACAGTAAAAAGCATCAATCCGGCTTCACGCTGGTTGAACTGGCGATCGTGCTGGTCATCATCGGCCTGCTGCTGGGCGGCGTGCTGAAAGGTCAGGAACTAATCGAAAACGGCAAAATTAAAAATGTGGAAAATGACGTTAAAGGCGTGACCGCCGCCTATTATGCCTATCTGGATCGCTACAACGCCCGGCCCGGGGATGACCCCAGAGCCGCCGCCCGATGGACAACCGCAGCCGCACCCGCAGCCACTTCAGGGGATGGCAATGGACTCATCACTACAGCCGGTACCTGGACAGCGTGCACCGCTCTCCTGCTCGCGCCAGAAAGTTGCACGTTCATTCATCATTTACGTCTTGCCGGCCTGATTACCGGCGCACCTAATACATCCGATCCGATCAACGCCTATGGCGGAGCGATTCGCGTCGAACAAAATACTGTGGCCGCGAATACTGCGATGGTAGTTGGCTTGAACCTGTGTTTCGGCAATCTTCCCGCCAAGGCAGCAGAAGCAGTGGATGCCAGTTTCGACGACGGCAATCCCGCCACCGGGAATGTGCGTGCCGCCTTGGGTACTGGCAACTTCGATCCGAATGCAGCTGCACCAGCAGCTTACCTTGATCCGAACACTTACACGGTCTGCAAACTGCTGTAATAACAACAACCAGTTTACTGTTTTGAGTTTTCAGAACAAGCCCGCGAAAGCGGGCCTTATCAAAACAAAATAGGGTCAGACTCGAATTAACGCCAAAACCTTAAACATATTTTAAAGGCAACCAGATGACTCGCCTTCCCCGCTTGTTTCTACCAGCTCAACCGCTGCACGTTATTCAGCGCGGGAATAACCGGGAGACGATCTTCATGACAAATGCGGATCACCGTTTTTACCTGCGCTGCCTGAAGGAGGCAAGCGATGAAGAGCATTTGATTATTCACGCCTACACACTGATGCGCAATCATGTACATTTACTGGCAACGCCTGAAACGGAATCAAGCCTGCCCAGGACAATGCAATCCATTGGTAGGCGTTATGTGCAGTATTTCAATCATATTTATGGACGCACCGGCACGCTATGGGAGGGCCGTTACAAAAGCACGCTGATTGACAGCGAACGTTACCTGCTCACTTGCATGCGTTATATCGAACTCAATCCCGTTCGCGCAAAAATGGTCGAGCACCCTGATGACTACCTATGGTCAAGCTACCGCGCCAATGCTCATGGCATGACGGATGAGCTGATCACGCCACACTCCTTATACACAAGCCTTGGAAGCACAGATATCGAACGACAGAAAGCATACCGCGAACTATTCAGTGCAGAAATATCCAGAGAAGATATGGATAATATCCGCGACGCAACGAATAAGGCGTGGGTTTTGGGCGGAAGCAGCTTCAGCGCTAAAGTGGAAACGTTGACAGAAAGGCAAGCAACCCCACTTCCACGAGGCCGACCAAGAAAACCGAAGGCAATAAATCGAGTCTGACCCTAATTTGTTTAAATCGAGTCTGACCCTAATTGTTCTTTGTCATGTGTTGGCTGAAGAATATCTATACCCGCCGCCAGTTTGTCCCCGCTGCGCTGTCTTCGAGCACGATGCCATCAGCCAGCAACGCTTGTCTGATGCGGTCGGCCTCCGAATAATTTTTGGCAAGCTTTGCGGCGTTGCGCGCGGCGATCTGTTCCAGAATCATGCCATCATCCGAGCCTGCGCCTTGCAAAAATTCGGTCGCATCGCGTCCTAGCAGTCCCAGCACGCCGCCCAGCGCCTTCAGTTGTCTTGCTGCATCTTCCGACTGGCTGCGGTTTACTTCGTTGGCCAGATCGAACAGCACGGCAATCGCTTCCGGCGTGTTGAAGTCGTCGTCCATCGCTGCCTTGAAGCGGATGGCATAGGCTTCGTTCCAGTCCACCACAACACTCCCTTCTCCCTTCTCCCTTCCCTCTTCACTCTTAAGCGCCGTGTACAACCGGTCCAGCGCTTTTTTGGCGTCATCCAGATGCGCATCGGAATAATTCAGCGGGCTGCGGTAATGCGCGCGCAGGATGAAAAATCGCACCACTTCCGCGTCGTATTGTTTCAGCACCTCGCGTATCGTGAAGAAATTACCCAGCGACTTGGACATTTTTTCGTTGTCCACGCGCACGAAACCGTTGTGCATCCAGTAATTGACATACTGGCACTGGTGCGCGCCCTCGGATTGCGCGATTTCATTTTCGTGGTGCGGGAACTGCAAATCCGCGCCGCCGCCGTGAATATCGAAATGATCACCCAGCAATTTCGAGCCCATCGCCGAACACTCGATATGCCAGCCGGGGCGGCCACGCCCCCACTTGGAATCCCATTTCACTTCTTCCGCTTCTTCCTCTTTGGCGTGTTTCCACAGCACGAAGTCGAGCGGGTCCTGCTTGTCGGAAGTCACCTCGACGCGCTCACCGGCGCGCAAATCCTCCAGCGACTTGCCGGACAGTTTTCCGTAACCTTCGAACTTGCGCACCGAATAATTCACGTCACCGTCCGCCGCAAGGTATGCCAGACCGTTCGCTTCGAGCCTTGCGATCATCTCCAGCATTTCCGGCACATATTGCGTGGCGCGCGGTTCATGGTCCGGGCGCTGCACGCCCAGCGCATCGGCATCCAGGTGCATCGCATCTATAAATCGTTGCGTAAGTATATGAATAGATTCATTATTTTCAGAAGCACGACGGATGATCTTGTCGTCGATGTCGGTGATGTTGCGCACGTAGTTCACGTTGTAGCCGCAAGCCTTGAACCAGCGGTACACCATATCGAACACCACCATCACACGCGCGTGACCGAGATGGCAATAGTCGTACACCGTCATGCCGCACACATACATGCGCACTGCATTGGGATCGATGGGGACAAACAGTTGCTTGTCGCGTGCTAAGGTGTTGTAGATTTTCAACATATTAATTCTGTTCCTTAGTCCAGGAATCCTTCAGCGTCACGGTACGGTTGAACACCAGCCGGCCTCCCTGCTGATGATCGCGCCGGTCGGTGCAGAAATAACCCAGACGTTCAAACTGATAGCGCGTTTCGGGCGCCGCATCCTGCACAACGGCTTCTACCCACCCCTGCACCACGTTCAGCGATGCCGGATTCAGATAATTGCAGAAATCCACTTCCTTGTCCGCATCAGGTGAGGCCACCGTGAACAGACGATCATACAGACGAATCTCGGCCGGCAGCGCATGCTGAACTGACAAAAAATGAATCACGCCTTTGACCTTGCGGCCTTCCGGATTTTTGCCCAGCGTCGCGTGATCGATACTGCAACGCAGTTCAACAACCCGGCCCTCGGCGTCTTTGATCGCTTCATCGCAGCGCATCACATAGCTGTGGCGCAGCCGGATTTCGCCGCCCAGCGTAAGCCGCTTCCAGCCGGCGGGCGGCACCTCACTAAAATCATCGGCTTCAATCACCAGCTCCGAGCCAAAAGCCACCATGCGACGGCCAAACTCGGGATGATTGGGGTGAAAATCCGCCTCGCGGGTCAGCGCGCCTTCGAAATTGGTGATGGTCACCTTGAGCGGATTGATCACCGCCACCACGCGCGGCGCGATCGCTTCCAGATCTTCGCGGATCGCGCCTTCCATGATGGCCATGTCCACGTTGTTGCTGCTCTTGGACACTCCGACGCGCCTTGAAAATTCGCGTATCCCGGCCGGCGTATAACCCCTGCGGCGCATACCGCTGATCGTGGGCATGCGCGGATCATCCCAGCCGGATACCAGCTTGCCGTTCACCAGTTGCAACAACTTGCGCTTGCTGGTGATGGTGTACTGCAACTCCAGGCGCGAAAATTCATACTGTCGAGGGTGGCAGGCGATGCTGAGGTTGTCCAGCACCCAGTCGTACAGCGGGCGGTGATCCTCGAACTCCAGCGTACAGATGGAATGCGTGATACCTTCGAGCGCATCGGAGATGCAATGCGTGTAGTCATACATCGGGTAGATACACCACTTGTCGCCGGTGCGGATGTGGTGCGCGCGGCGGATGCGGTAAATCGCAGGATCCCGCATGTTGATATTGGGGGACGCCATGTCAATCTTGGCACGCAGCACTTTCGCGCCGTCGGCGAATTCACCGGCTTTCATCCGCGCGAACAGGTCAAGATTGTCCGCAACAGTGCGGTCGCGATACGGGCTGTTTTTACCCGCCTCTTTCAGCGTACCGCGATATTCGCGCATTTCTTCAGGCGTGAGATCGTCCACATAGGCCAAGCCCTTGCCGATCAGTTCGACTGCATAGTGATACAAGTCGTCAAAATAATCAGAGGCCCAGTGCACGGCCCCGTCCCACTGAAAGCCCAGCCAGCGCACGTCTTCCTGAATCGACAGCGCATATTCGCAGCTTTCCTTCTCGGGATTGGTGTCATCGAAACGCAAATTGCATTTGCCGTGATAATCCTCTGCCAGCCCGAAATTAAGGCAGATTGATTTGGCGTGACCAACATGCAGATAGCCGTTCGGTTCAGGCGGAAAGCGCGTGACGATACTGCTGTGCCGGCCGGCAGCCAGATCGCCGTCAATGACAGTACGGATAAAATTTGAAACGGGGGATACTAAAGGCGTGCTGCTCATACTGGACTCTCTTGTATCTTGGTTGAATTATGTGAGATTAGTTGCTGATTTTACCCGAAAACACGCTTTTAATCCCCCTCAGGTGAGGACTTGTATATTAACTACGCAAGTTATTTGGTAGAATCCACAGTTAGCTATGTTAGCGCGTGACACGGCGCACCCACAGGATATGAATTACCAATGAATATATTGAACCGCCTCCATCTTCCCTCCGCGCTGCTGATCGGCACTTTGCTGTTAAGCGCCGGTGTACATGCAGATGAGATGCAAGATGCCACCCAGCTGTTCAAGCAAGGCCAGCAAGTCGCTGCCCTGAGCAAAGTAAATAATTTTCTGGTCAACAAACCCCGGGATGCACAGGGCCGGTTTCTCAAGGGCCTGATCCTCACCGAGCAGGCCAAGATCGCAGATGCCATCAAGATTTTTTCTGATTTAACCCAGGATTATCCGGAGCTGCCGGAGCCTTATAACAACCTCGCCGTGCTGTATGCAAGCCAGGGTCAGTATGACAAGGCCAAGTCAGCGCTTGAAATGGCGATACGCACTCATCCGAGTTATGCAACCGCACACGAAAACCTGGGCGACATCTATGCCAAGATGGCAAGCCAGGCCTATGACCGCGCCTTGCAACTGGACAGCAGCAACACCGCGACACAGACCAAGCTGGCGATGATTCAGGATTTGTTTTCCGATAAACCACGCAACAAACTGGCAGCGCAGCGTAGTCCTGCAATACCGAGCCGACCTCTGCCAATTGCAGAAGCGCCAGTCGCAAAACCAGCACCGGCGGCAACAGTACCCGCTAAAACGCTGCCGCCAGCCAAAGCTGAAGCACCCGTTATTTCCGACAAGGCTCGCGACGTACAGGAAGCGGTCGAAGGCTGGGCTGATGCCTGGTCATCGAAGAACGTAAAGAAATATCTGGCACACTATGCAGCCGACTTTGAAACCCCGGATGGCGAGAGCCGCAAGGCGTGGGCTGAAACGCGCAAGGAGCGCATCAGCAGGCCGAAACACATCGAGGTCAAGGTAAGCAATATCGCGGTTGATTTCACCGACAGCACCCACGCGACTGTGAAATTCCGCCAGAATTACCGCGCCAGCGGTTTCAAGGCATCCGGCGGAAAAACGTTGCTGATGGTTAAATCCGGCGGAAACTGGCTGATTCAGGAAGAGCGTACCCATTGATGCGACTATTCGCACTATTACTATGTAGCCTGGCTGTCGGCACCGTGCATGCCGCGCCTGACTCGCGCGCCACCGAAGTCAAACTGGCGAAAAGCTTGATGGCCATCAAGAACAACCGGCTGGATATCGCGATGAACGAGGTGGACAGCGTGTTGCGCGTCAATCCAAACTACAAACTGGCGCAACTGGTCAGGGGTGACTTGCTGATGGCCAAGGCAGGTGCAATTTCCAGTTTCGGCAGCGCTGCCCACGCATCGGGCGACAAGATTCAGGATTTACGCGATGAGGCACGGGTACGCTTACAACGCGCTCAGGCACAGCCGCAGACGCTGCACGCGCCGCAGTACCTCTGGCAACTCAATGCACAACAAAAATATGCACTGGTCGTGGATACCAGCCGCTCCACGCTGTATGTATATGAGAATGTCAGCGGCGAACCGCGCTACGTAACGGACTTCTATGTCACGATCGGCAAGCTCGGCACCGAAAAAGTCTCCACGGGCGATCAGCGTACACCAATCGGCGTGTACTTCGTTCAGGCCGAACTGCCAAAGAAACAGCTTTCCGACATGTATGGCAGCGGCGCATTTCCGCTCAGCTATCCGAACGAATGGGATAAAAAAAATAACCGCACCGGCAGCGGAATCTGGCTGCATGGCACGCCGAGCGACACTTACAGCCGTCCGCCGCGCGCCAGCAACGGCTGCGTTGTGCTGAACAATGACGACCTGAACAAACTGGCGCCTTACCTTCAGGTTGGCATTACACCGGTCATCATCACCAACAAGATCGCCTGGAGCAACGCTCAGGATCAGGCGGACCGCACGGCTCTGCTGCATGAAATTGAACAGTGGCGCCACGATTGGGCGAGCCTGGATACCAACGCTTACCTGAAACATTACTCACGCAATTTCAACAGCGACAATACCAATTACGATGCATGGTCACGCCAGAAACAAACCGTCAATGCCGGAAAATCCTGGATCAAGGTCAGTCTCGGCGACGTCAGCCTGCTGAGCTATCCTGAACAACCCGGTATGGTCGTGGTCAATTTCGATCAGGACTACAGCAGCAGCAATTTGTCGAACCGCATGAAAAAACGCCAGTACTGGGTCAAACAAAATAATCGCTGGCAAATCATTTATGAAGGATCGGCATGAAACTAAAACAACTTCTCACCGCACTGTTCGCACTGGTGATGTGCTTCGCAATGCAAACTTCCCATGCATCCCCAACTAAAAATTTATTAACTCAAGGCAAACAAAAAATGGTCAAGTTACACACCAATCACGGCGTCATTACCCTGCAACTGGATGCTGAAAAAGCACCCGTCACCGTCCAGAACTTTCTCGACTATGTGAATGCCGGTTTTTATGAAAACACCATTTTTCATCGTGTGATTGGCAGCTTCATGATTCAGGGCGGCGGCTTCGAACCCGGCATGAATCAGAAAAAAGTCAACGCACCGATCAAGAACGAGGCTAAAAATGGCCTCAAAAACGACAAATACACCATTGCGATGGCGCGTACCGGCGATCCGCATTCCGCCACCGCACAATTCTTTATCAACACCGGTGACGACAACAGCTTCCTCGACTATCCCGGACAGGACGGATGGGGCTATTGCGTGTTCGGCAAAGTCATTGAAGGCATGGATGTCGTCGATGCTATCCGCCGCGTCAAAACCGGCAACAAAGGCGGTCATGCTGACGTGCCTAAAGAAGATGTCATCATCACCAAGGCTGAAGTCGTACAGTAATCAAAACAACGGCGCTTCCAGCGCCTCCGACCTGCATTTAAGCGCCGGCCATACTCAAAGTATGGCGGCGTTTCTACATTTCACGGCAACAACTGCACCGCAGGCTGAAGCGTTGTATATCCTGGGTGATCTGTTCGAATACTGGGCGGGCGACGATGACCTGCACGACCCGTTTCACCAGCGAGTGATTATCGCCCTGCGCAGCCTGTCCGCGCAAAACACACGACTGTATCTGATGCACGGCAACCGGGATTTGTTAATGGGCGAGGCGCTGGCCGGGGCTTGCAGTGCAACACTGCTGACAGACCCGACCCTGATCGATTTGTACGGCACACCCACGCTGCTGTCTCACGGCGACACGCTCTGCACCGACGACATCGAATACCAGAATTTTCGAAAAAACATTCAATCTATTGATTTTAAACAACAATTTCTTTCAAAGCCGCTAGCGGAACGCAAAACCTGGATCGAACAGTTGCGTCGTCACAGCGACACAGAGAAGCGCAGCAAAGACAGTGCAATCATGGATGTGAACGACGATGCCGTAGCCTGCCTGCTGCGAAAATATTGCTATCCCCGCCTGATCCACGGCCATACCCACCGCCCCGACCGTCACGAACACACGGTGGACGGGCACCGTTGCGAACGTTGGGTATTGGGCGACTGGGACAGCCGTGCAAATGCGCTACGCGTTGATGCCCGCAGCATTAAATGGGTAACTATCCCGAATTGACCCCTGATTCACATGACTGAAACAAGCCCGTAACAGCAGCGAAACATTTCCATGCCATTCTTACGGCATGACCACACGACCAGTCCGCTCGATTTTCCTCTCGGATATACACCTGGGCACCAAGGCTTGCCAGGCAGACCAGTTGCTTGAATTTTTGAAGGTATATACCTCGGAAAACCTGTTTTTACTCGGCGATATCGTCGATCTGTGGGCGATGAGCCGTGGCGGCGTACATTGGACGCCTGACCAGAACACCTTTGTACAAAAGATACTGCGACGCGCGCGTCACGGCGAAAAAATCTATTTCATTCCCGGCAACCACGACGAAGCGATGCGCGAATATATCGGCACCTCGTTTGGTGACGTGATGGTGGTGTCCGAACACATCCATACCGCCAATGACGGACGCCGCTATTTACTAATCCACGGCGACGAATTCGATCAGGTGACGCTGCATCATCGCTGGGTCGCCATTCTCGGCGACATTGCATACAACCTGCTGGTGCGTCTGAACATCTACCTGTCCTGGCTGCGACGCACCCTGAAACGCCCCGGCTACTGGTCGCTGGCAGGCTATGCCAAACGCAAAATCAAAAAAGCGCTGACCTTCATTTACAACTTTGAAGACTCGGTCATCCGCCATGTCCGCGAACGCGGTCTGGACGGCGCAATTTGCGGCCATATTCACTGGGCCATGATCAAACAGGTCGATGGATTAACCTACATGAACTGCGGCGACTGGGTGGATAGTTGTACCGCGATCGTTGAACACATGGACGGACGCATGGAACTGATCCGCTGGAACGACCATACCAACAGCGAAATTGCGTTGCAAATTTGAGTGCATGGCTTGCTGACTTTCCGGCACTCGTCAAAAATCCCCGAAGAAAATCACTGCATGTCCGGGGCAAAAAAACGATAATCGTTGCGACCCGCTTTTTTGGCGTGATACATCGCGATGTCTGCGTTGATCAGCAACAGTTTTTCGTCTTCGCCGTGTTGCGGATAGGCCGCGATGCCGATACTGCCGGAAATACTGATCTCATGATCCGCCACCCTGAAAGGCTGATTCAGCGCATGCAGTATCTTCCCGGCAACGACGGCAGCATCGTGTTCATGGTCGATCGCATGCAGCAACACCACAAACTCGTCGCCTCCCAGACGCGCAACGGTATCTGAGGCGCGCATACTGCCCGACAGGCGCCCGGCGACCTGCTTCAACAGCAAGTCGCCTATATCGTGGCCCAGCGTGTCATTGACCGGCTTGAAGCGGTCCAGATCGAGAAACATCACCGCCATGTGCGTCTTGTCCCGACGCGCCTTGATCACCGCCTGTTGCAGACGCTCGGTAATCAGCGCACGGTTAGGCAATTCAGTGAGCAAATCATAATGCGCCATATGTCGCATACGCTCTTCCATATTTTTGCGCTCGGTAATATCGGCATGCGTTCCTATCATGCGCAGCGGCTTGTCATCCGTGCTGCGGCTGACGATCATTCCACGTGCCAACACCCATTTGACACTGCCGTCACGGCAGATCACACGGTGTTCATTGCAATAGGTCTTGGTGCGTCCCTGCAGGCAGGCATGAATCTCCTGATCGACCTGCACCCGGTCGTCAGGATGGATGCGGTGACGCCACGCTTCTTCATTGGCGGCAATATCCTCGTCGGTGTAACCTGCCATTTCCTTATAACGCTGGGAAAAAACGACGGTATCGGATTGCACATTCCAGTCCCATACGCCGTCACCCGCGCCTTCGAGGGCAAATTTCCAGCGTTCTTCGCTTTCGCGTAACTTGCGGGTGAGTCGCAAAAAGTCCCAGATAGCAAAGCCAACAGGCAGCGCAACGCCGACAGCAATTGCCAATGCCAGATAGCTCATGCAGCAATACCTGTGGAGAGTCCGCAGGAAACAGACAATCGTTTATACCTGAGACAAACTGACAATGAGCAATTTATTGCGATCAAGTGATTTTTTAGTGTGCTTAGGTGGGTCAGATATTGCACTGATTAGCCATTCTTTTCAACCTGTTTCAACGCTGGCAGCTTATGGTTAAAGAACCGGATTTATTGACCGATAATATTTATAACACGGGAGAAAATCATGGACCTGATCGGAAGCATCCAATATCTGGGAAACAGATTAGCGGGACGTAA
>JAPLQK010000107.1 GCA_026399735.1 Pseudomonadota bacterium | reverse complement strand
CGCTGCGCGCGCAGATCGACGCCGAAGCCGCGGCGCGCGGCTGGCCCGCCCTGCATGCCGAACTGGCGCTACTTGACCCGGACACGGCGGCGCGACTCAAACCCAACGATGCCCAGCGCATACAGCGCGCCGTCGAAGTGCTGCGTCTGAGCGGTCGCAGCCTCGGCAGTTTTTTCGCCGAGCAGGAGCGCGCCGCCCTGCCTTTCCGCAGCCTGACGCTGGCGCTGGTGCCGGCCGATCGCGGCGCCCTGCACCGGCGCATCGAACAGCGCTTTGACGCCATGCTGCAGGCCGGCCTGATCGATGAAGTAGCGGGCCTGCGGAGAAAGTACCAACTCGACGGCGGACTGCCTTCGATGCGCTGCGTCGGCTACCGCCAGGTCTGGGAAATGCTCGAAGGACAATTGCCGCGCGGCGAATTGCGCGACCGCGGCGTGTTCGCCACGCGGCCGTTCGCCAAGCGGCAGCTGACCTGGCTGAGGAGCATGGACGAACTGAGGATCTTCGATCCGCTGGCGGCGGATCCGACGGCGGCCGTGCTGGCCGCGGTCGATGCCCACCTGTCGGAATGAGTTGTCGCCGGCCCGCACCGGGCTGCGGGTTCAGCCGGCGCTAAATGACGATGGTCTGCGCCTGGCCCTCGCCGCGCGCCTCGATGCGTCCGATGTGATGGACCGTCTCGCCGGCCGCGGCAAGCAGTTGCCGCGCAGCGCCGGCATTGGCTTCGGCAACGATCACCACCATGCCGATGCCGCAGTTGAAGACCCGATGCATTTCGGCGTCGGCCACCTGGCCTTCCTTTTGCAGCCACTGAAACAGGGGCGGCAGGGGCCAGTTGTTGCGGTCGATGATCGCCGTCAGATTGTCGGCCAGCACCCGCGGGATGTTTTCGGTGAGGCCGCCGCCGGTGATGTGCGCCATGCCCTTGATGGTGAGGCTTTGCATCAGCGCCAGCAGCGGTTTCACATAGATGCGGGTCGGCGCCATGATGACGTCACGCAAGGTGCGTTCGCCGTCGAACTTGGCGGACAGGTCGGGAGAGGCGCGTTCGATAATCTTGCGTACCAGCGAGTAACCGTTGGAATGTGCGCCGTTGGACGCTAGCCCCAGCACTACGTCGCCGGGGGTTATGTCAGCGCCGGTGATGATGTTGGCTTTTTCTACCACGCCGACTGCAAAGCCTGCCAGATCGTATTCGCCCACTGGATACATGCCGGGCATTTCAGCGGTTTCGCCGCCGATCAGCGCGCAACCTGCCTGTTCGCAGCCATTGGCGATGCCCTTGATCACTTCGGTCGCAGCGGGTACGTCGAGCTTGCCACAGGCGAAATAATCCAGAAAAAACAACGGTTCAGCGCCTTGCACCAGAATGTCGTTGACGCTCATGCCGACCAGGTCGATGCCGACGGTGTCGTGAATGTTTAGTTCAAAGGCCAGTTTCAGCTTGGTGCCCACGCCATCCGTGCCGGATACCAGCACCGGTTCCTTGTATTTTTTGGAGATTTCTACTAAGCCCCCGAAGCCGCCGATGCCGGATAGCACTTCGGGGCGCATGGTGCGTTTGGCATACGGTTTGATGTTTTCGACCAGCTGGTCGCCGGCATCGATATCGACACCGGCATCGCGGTAGGAAAGTCCTGTGTTATTTGGCTGGTTCAAGTTGATTCTCGCTTTCTTCAGGACGTTTTTATGTAACATCCTGTTTTATATAAAATATTTATGCAGTGGTAAAGGAGGGCGGGAGCGTCATGACGTATGCGCATCCTGTTCCGCCGATAGGTGTGACTTCAGGGGCAAATTATACTCAAATGGCTTAAGCATTTCGCGACTTTCGACAGTCGGATCTCAGCTATCCGACAAACATTCCAGATAAACAGCCGCATCCGGCTGGGTTTTGTTGCGTTGCGCCTGCCAGATCATTTCGCTCAAACATTCCATCATGCGATGTTGCGCATCGTGCTCGGACTCAAACTGACGGGTCAGACGCACGAAATGCGCGCGGATGCCCGGCGGCTGATCGATGGAGATTTGCTCCTCGATGGTCAGGTGCATCATCAGGTGCAAAAATGGATTCGCCTCGCCCTGTTCCGGCGAGTAGTCGCGATCCAGATATTTTTCCGGATCTTCAAAAAAAGAAAAATATTCGGGGTGTTTTTCGATCAGCTGCGCTGCCAGGTCTTCCAACGGCATTAATATTTCAGCAGATCGGCGCTTGCGCCATGATTCGAAAAGGAAATTTCTCGCTTCATCGCGGGATGGATTGAAAAACATTTAACTGGCCTTTTCCTTGTATTCGCATAAGTCGTAAATCAGGCATTCGGCGCATTTCGGCGTTCGTGCACGGCAGATGTAACGGCCATGCAGGATCAGCCAGTGATGCGCGTCATGCATGAATTCCTTCGGGATCACCTTGAGCAGTTTCTGTTCCACTTCCAGTACATTTTTGCCCGGCGCCAGACCGATGCGGTTGGCAATGCGAAAGATGTGCGTATCCACCGCGATGGTGGGCTGGCCGAAGGCGGTGTTGAGAATCACGTTGGCGGTCTTGCGCCCGACGCCGGGCAGGGCTTCCAGCGCTACCCTTGTTTGCGGGACAATACCGTTATGCTGTTCGACCAGGATGCGGCAGGTCTGAATTACGTGTTTGGCTTTGGTCTTGTACAGGCCGATGCGCTGAATGTATACCCTTAGTTTTTCTTCGCCCAAGTTCAGTATCGCCTCCGGCGTATTGGCGACCGGATATAACTGTCTTGTGGCGGCATTGACGCTGATATCGGTCGCCTGGGCTGAAAGCATCACGGCCACCAGCAACTCGAACGGCGAGTGATATTCCAGCTCAGTTTTCGGATGCGGATTAGCCGCTTGCAGGCGCTCAAAAATTTGTCGGCGTTTGACCGCGTTCATGCATGAGCTGCGGGGCTGCAGCCGCCTTCGACCGGGGTGATATTGGCGTTGCCGCCTTGGAGCTTGCGCGCAGCGCGCAGATTCAGCCAGTTCTTGCTGGCGATCAGACAGCCCAGCGTGATGAACGCGCCGGGCGGCAGAATCGCCAGAAGGAAGCCGTGATAATTCGGCACCACCGTGATGACCAGCGACTTGGCGGATTCGCCCAGCGCCATATCGATGCCGGACAGCAAGGTACCATGGCCGAATATTTCGCGCACGGCCCCCAGTACTGCCAGCACGCAGGTCAGCCCCAGTCCCATCGCAAAGCCATCGACGGCAGACTGCAGGGGCGGATTCTTGGCGGCGAACGCTTCGATGCGCGCCAGCACGATGCAGTTGGTGACGATCAGCGGAATGAAGATGCCCAGCACCACGTACAGCGAATACATATAGGCGTTCATCAGGTACTGGATCACGGTGACCAGCACGGCGATGATCAGAATAAACACCGGGATGCGCGCTTCGTTCGGCACGATATTTCTGATCGGCGCGATGGCCGCGCCCGACAAGGCCATCACCACCGAAGTGGCCAGCCCGAGGCTGACGCCGTTGACCACCGACGAACTGACGGCCAGAATCGGACACATGCCCAGCAGTTGCACCACGCCGGTGTTTTGCTTCCACACGCCGTTGTAAAGAATGTCCTTGAATTCATGATAGGTCATGGTTTTTTATCCTTTGCGGGTTTGGTCGCCGGGGCGGTCTGGGCGAACAGGGCATCATGGTTTTGCGCGAAAAATTGCAGCGCCTTGTGTACGGCTTTGACCACCGCGCGCGGTGTGATAGTGGCGCCCGCCATGTAGTCGAACTGGCCGCCGTCCTTTTTGACTTTCCAGTCGCGATCGTTAAAGCTAAGGTCGCGTAGCGATTCGTTTGCCCCTTCCCCCGCTTGTCGCGCCAAGGTCGCTGCATTGCAGCGGGTACCTGGCGGAGATGCCCCTTGCGGGCACGGGGGAAGGTTGGGAAGGGGAGAACGGGCATGCCCGTTGTACTTTTCAAGGGAGGTGCCATCGAAACCTTTGATCCAGTTACTGCGCGAGATGTCGATGTAATCGCCCAGGCCCGGCGTTTCCTTGTGTGCGACCACGCGCACGCCGGCCAGTTCGCCGTTATCGCGTATGGCGATCAGCAACGCGATCTTGCCGCTATAGCCATCGGGTGCGACGGCTTCAAGTACCAATACCGATGGTTTGTCCTGAAGGCGGGCGCGGTAGGCGGTGGTGGTGTCCTCATTGCCCAGCAAGGCGTCAGGTTTGACGTCCAGTGTGTCCTTGATGATGTCGTTATCGAACAAGTCATGCGGCACAATCTGCGAGATCAGTTTGAGTTTTTCCGCCTCTTCGCTTTGTGCGATCCGGTCATGCGTCTGGGCGTAAGTGAAGGCCAGAATGGCCGTGCCGATCAGCGCGAAAACAGCAAGGTTAAGCGCGGTGTGAAACGAGGCTTTGGCCAGCGTGCGCCTCATGGCTGTTTCTCCTTCTTGCCGAATACCTTGGGCTGCGTCCAGGCGTCGATCAGCGGCACGCAGATATTCATCAGCAACGTGGCGAACGCCATGCCGTCAGGGAAACCGCCGAAGCTGCGTATCAGATAGGTGAGCAGCCCTGCGCCTGCAGCGAAAATCAGTTTTCCTCTTGGTGTGGTCGGGCTGGTTACCGGGTCGGTGAGGATGAAGAATGCGCCTAACATCGCAGCCCCTGAAAACCAGTGGAACAGCGGGGCGACGTGGTGCGACGGATCAAGCAGATGGAACAGGCCGGATGTAATAAACAAGGTGCCCAGGAAAGCTGCCGGGATGTGCCAGCTGATCAGGCGTTTTGCGAGCAGGTAAATCCCGCCCAGCAGAAATCCGGTTGCAACCCATTCGCTGCCGATGCCGGCCATCCGGCCGTAGATTGGCATTTCCAGGATGTCTTTTAGCTGTGTGTTCAGATGCAATTGCGTTTTGAGCGTATCCAGCGGGGTGGCCATCGTGACGGCATCGAGCCGGACGCCATCGGGCAGCATTCCGTGGAAAATATAATTTAACTGATCGGGAAAACTGAGTGGAATTTCAGCCAGTCCGTGCGGGGTCAGCCAGTGCGTCATGTGCGACGGGAAGGAGATGATCAGTACCGCGTAGCCTATCATTGCCGGATTGAACGGATTATTGCCCAGACCGCCGTACAGGTGCTTGGAAATGCTGATGGCGAACGCCGTTCCGACCACCACCAGCCACCAGGGTGCGAGCGGCGGAATGGACAGCGCGAGTAGCCATGCGGTGAGCAGCGCACTGTTATCCTTGAGATAAGGTGCGAGCGGTTTGTTCTGAATTTTGAGCATCAGCGCTTCAATGACAAGTGCGGTGATGCTGGCCAGCGTCAGGGATATCAGGATCGCCGGACCATAAAACCACACGTAAATCGCGATGCCGGGAATCAGTGCCAGCAGCACGTGCAGCATAATTTGCGATACGCTGACAGGCTTGGTGATGAAGGGTGAAAAAAATCCGGACATATTAACCTTCGATAAGAGGGGCGGAGACGGGCAGGATCAGCTTCATGGCTGCGCGTCGGTATTGTCTTTGGCAAGTTCGCGGATACGTGCGCGTCGCGCCTCGATATCGTTTATTTCAGCTTGCTGTTGCGGCGTCAGTTGTTCGACATTTTTCGGTTTGATCGCTGCGGCCTGTTCTTTGGCACGATCAATCGCTGTCTGAATCTTCAGTTGCATGGTGTTCTCGGGGTCGGCGTCCGGATTGGCGGCTGCGACAACTGGCTGCAGCGGTGTTTTTGCTGCTTGCGCGGCTTTTTCTTTTGCCGCGAGTTTTTCAGTCTTTTCCCGCTTTTCGCGCTCGATGCGACTCTCGCGGTATTCATGACGCTCGCGCGCCGCATCGGCCGCCTTTTTGCCGGCCTCACGTGCCCAGATTTCGCTCTTGGCAAAGCGATAATACTGCACCAGCGGAATGTTGCTGGGGCAGACATAGCTGCATGCGCCGCATTCGATACAATCGAACAGGTGGTAATCTTCGGCCTTGTCAAAATTTTTGGCCTTTGAAAACCAGTACAGCTCCTGAGGCTGCAACTCGGACGGACAGACATCTGCGCAGCGCGTGCAGCGTATGCAGGGCAGTGCGGGTTTTGCAGTCGGGAATAGTTTGTCTGACGAGGCGATGATACAGTTGGCGGCCTTGATGACGCCCACCTGTCTTGATGGCATCAGCACGCCCATCATCGGTCCGCCCATGATGTAGCCGGTGGTGCCGGGCAATTGCCCGGACTGGGCGACTAGCTCGTCCATCGGCGTGCCGATCAGTGCGTCATAATTCTGCGGACGGCTGACGTTGCCGGTCACGGTGACGATGCGCGAGACCAGCGGTTCGCCAAAACGGATCGCGCGCCAGGCGCTGTAGGCGGTGCCTACATTGAAACATTGCACGCCCATATTGGTGGAACGAACGCCTGCTGCAACCTCGATGCCGGTGAGTACACGGATCAGCTGTTTTGCACCGCCGCCCGGATAGACCGTCGGCACAGCGATCACTTCCATGCGCTGATGGTTTCCTGCAACGACCGCTGACTTCATCGCAGCGATGGCTTCCGGCTTGTTGTCCTCAATGCCGATCAGCACTTCTTCGGCGTACAGCAGCGCACGCATCATTTCGGCGCCCTGCAGGATTTCGCCTGCGCGTTCGCGCATCAGCATGTCGTCGCAGGTGATATAGGGTTCGCATTCCGCGCCGTTGAGCACCAGCGTCTTGATTTTGTGTTTGTGCGAGTACAGCTTCATGTCGCTGGGGAACACTGCGCCGCCTAAACCCACCACGCCGGCTTCGCGCAAACGATGGCGCAGATCGGTGTGAGAGAGCGTTGTCCAGTCATCGCACGTGTCCAGCGCGATCCATTCGTCGAGTCCGTCCGGAATCAGCGTGATGCACAGATCCGGAATGCCGGAGGGGTGCGCCACCCGCTGCATGTCGATGGCGGCAATCGTGCCGGAAGTTGAGGCATGTACCGCGCTGGACAGATGCCCTTCCGGGCGACCGATCCGTTGGCCCTTCAGGACATACTCGCCGACTTCAACCACAGGTTTTGCGCTGCTGCCGACATGCTGATGCAGCGGAATGAGCAGTTTGGACGGCAGTGCCGCCTGAGCGATCGGCGTCAGGTTCGATTGCGTCTTGTTGGTGGGAGGATGAACCCCGCCGTGGAATTTGTAGAGTGTTCTCATTGGGCTTGTTTGGACGCAGTCAGCGCGTACACGGGATATTTCCACTTCCAATTGGTGATATTTTCCTCAATCGGTATCATGCTGATGCAGTCTACCGGACAAGGCGGCACGCACAACTCGCAGCCGGTACATTCCGGGACGATCACTGTGTGCAACTGTTTTGCAGCGCCTGCGATGGCGTCCACCGGGCAAGCCTGAATACACAAGGTACAGCCGATGCAGGTGGACTCGTCGATGACGGCGACGGATTTCGGTTTGGGAACGGTGGCGCCGCCGAACGGTTTGAACTCCATGCCGAGCAGATTGGCCAGTTTCTGGATGCCTTCTTCGCCGCCGGGCGGGCACAGATTGATGTCGGCAGTCCCCTCGGCAATCGCATTTGCATAGGGTTTGCAACCGGGGAAACCGCACTGTCCGCACTGCGTCTGGGGCAGGACTGCATCGATCTTATCCACCAGCGGATTGCCTTCGACGCGAAATTTGATCGCAGCAAAACCCAGCACCGCGCCCAGTACGATAGCGAGTGCCGCCATAACCAGCAATGCACTGAACATTATTTGATCAACCCGGAAAAGCCCATGAAAGACAGACTCATCAGTCCTGCGGTGACCATCGCGATCGCTGAGCCCTTGAAAAGGACGGGTACATCGGCGCCTTCCATGCGTTCACGCAAACCGGCAAACAGCACCATCACCATGGTAAAGCCGACTGAGCCGCCGAAGCCGAACAGCAGGGACTCCATGAAATTGTGTTTGGCCTGTACGTTGAGCAGCGGGATGCCCAGTACCGCGCAGTTGGTGGTGATCAGCGGCAGGTAGATGCCCAGCGTCTGGTACAGCGACGGGCTGGTTTTCTCTACCGCCATTTCGGTGAATTGAACGATGCCCGC
This sequence comes from Pseudomonadota bacterium, assembly GCA_026399735.1. Taxonomy (GTDB): domain Bacteria; phylum Pseudomonadota; class Gammaproteobacteria; order Burkholderiales; family Gallionellaceae; genus Gallionella. The sequence continues at coordinate 17,600 of JAPLQK010000107.1, read as the reverse complement.
GATCACCACGATGAATGACAGCGTGGTGAGATAGGCCAGATCCGGCCCCAGCAGGTAGTGGCTGATCAGGTAGCTGGAGCCTGAGCCCAGCGTCAGTACGAAGGTGGTGGCAGCACCCATGCCGACCGCGGCCTCCAGTTTTTTGGAAACCCCCATGAACGGGCATAGCCCGAGAATCTTGACCAGTACGATGTTGTTTACAAACACCGCGCCGAGCAAGATCAACAGATATTCAGTCATTTATTGTGCTTTCTAGATCAGACGCGGATTATCCGATGATTTGAAGGCGGCTTCAACTGGTTTATTGGCATAACGATATTCCCGCAGCGTATTAGGGAAACGCAGATTAAATCGTCTTTGCGAGGAGCGTAGCGACGTGGCAATCCAGAATTCGTTTTATATCAATAGACTGGGTTGCCGCGCTTCGCTCGCAACGACAGCTTGGGTGAGTAAATCAGCATCTCCTCAGGCATCTGGCTTTTATACCAGCTCGCCTTCTTCATCCAGATAAAATTCGTTCAGGGCGCGTTCGACTTCCGCCATGTGGGTGAGCACAGGGCCGCCACCCATCATGACCCCGATGGAACAAACCTCCATGATCTCTTCCAACGTAACGCCGGCGTGTTTGCAGGCTCGGACGTGCAGCGCGATGCAATAATGGCATTGCTGAGTCAGCGCCATCCCGAGGGCAATGCGTTCCTTCTCTTTTTTATCCAGAACACCCGGTTGCATGGCTTCGGCCATGAACGCCTGTACCTTGCCCATCAGCTTCGGGCGATATTCCGCCATCAGTTGTAAACCACGGTGCGCGTGTTCCAGCACCTTGCGTTCGCTGTCTGAACCTTTGGTTTTTTTTGTGGTAGTCATGTGATTTTCTTTAGTGTGTTGAACTGCGGATGGCTGCGGCGCATTCTGCGACCAGTGTCGGGCCTTTATAAATCAGGCCGCTGTAAATCTGTACCAGCGAGGCACCCGCCGCAACTTTTTCAACTGCATCTGCGCCGCTCAATATGCCACCCACGCCGATGATGGGTAACGCGCCTTGCAAAATGGCGGCGAGTTGGCGTATCACATAAGTCGATTTGTCTTTCACCGGTGCGCCGGAGAGTCCGCCGGCCTCACTGCCATGCGGCAGGTTTTCCACGCCTTCGCGTGACAAGGTGGTATTGGTGGCAATGACGCCGTCGATGCGGTGCTGCATCAACAGCCGTGCGATTTGTTCGATCTGTTCGCCTTCCATATCCGGCGCGATCTTCAGGGCGATCGGCACGTATTTTCCGTGCATATCGGCAAGCTTCTGCTGTTCGGTTTTCAGTTGTGAGAGCAAGTCGTTCAGCGCTGCCTCGTCCTGCAACTGGCGAAGATTTTTGGTGTTGGGGGACGAGATATTGACGGTGATATAGCTGGCATGCGCATACACTTTGCGCAAACAGATCAGATAATCGTCAGCGGCATTTTCAATCGGTGTGACGGCATTCTTGCCGATGTTGATACCCAGAATACCCTTGAAATCGGCACGCTGCACGTTGGCGATCAGCGCGTCCACGCCCTCGTTGTTGAAACCCATGCGGTTGATGATGCCTGCTGCTTCAGGCAGACGGAACAGGCGCGGCTTCGGGTTGCCCGGCTGTGGCAGCGGCGTGATGGTGCCGATTTCGATGGAGCCGAAACCCAGGGCTGCCAGTCCGTTGATGCAGTCGCCATTCTTGTCCAGACCTGCGGCGAGGCCTACCGGATTGGGGAAGGTCAGCCCCATCACCGTACGCGGATCAGCCGGGACGGACGGGGCTGTCAGTCTGCTCAAACCCAATGAATATGCCACATTCAGGCTGTCTAGTGTCAGGTGATGGGCTGTTTCCGGGTCAAGCTGAAAAAGGGCCTGGCGTAGCAATGAATACATGGTCATATTGGTTTTCAGTTTTCGCTTAGTCTTTTTTGACGACGACGGGAATCGGGAATTTTTTCTGACCTGAATACATCGCAGTGCGTGACTTGCCGCGCCAGTTTTGTGCAATCACATCGGCAAGTTGCAGGCATGTCAGGCCGAACAGGGCGAGGCCGGCTTGTGCCATCTGCATATTGGGCAGATTGATGGTTAAGCTGGCATTTGTCTGGTAACTGATGACGGCGAGATTGCCGACGATGATGCCGGACAGCGCGGTGCATACCACGCGTCCCCAGTCGCCCGATTTGATCCCCGCAAATATCGAACTTTCATGCCACAGAAATTGCATCGCCATCAGCAGCAGCAGCGGTGAACTCCACAGCAGCCAGTACAGTTTTTCGGGCCATGCGGCGCCACCTGCCAGACCGAACAGCGCGACCGCCAGAAAAATGCGTGCCAGCGTTTCACCGCCGGCGGTCTCAAATTTGCTGCGGAAGGTAAGCGCCTTGAGCAGTCCCGGAAAGCTGCCCAGCAGCGCACGCGTCAGCAGGATGGCCGGGGCCAGCAAGGCGAACAGCGGGGTATACAGCAGGATTTGCACAAGTAGCCCGTTGTCCTGCTCTACCTTCCAGCTGGCCACGAAGATATTCAGGTAGCAAAGCAGCCAGCAAAGCACCACACTCCCTGTGCTTACGCCGATAAAGTAATCGCGCTGTGCGTTTAACGGGCCGTTTCCGGTGAGCCGTTTGACGGTGTGATTGACGAGCAGTACATAGAACATCAGCATCATGCTGGTGCGCAACGCGGCTGCGACGCTGCCTTCGTCCGCCGAAGTCGCGGTCACAAGATCGCTCCACTGGGCGCCGCTCAGGTAAAGGCCTGACATCGGCAACAGCAGCAGTGCAGCAATAAAAATTCCCAGACGTGTTTTCATAATATATTGACTGTTTTTATTTAACTTATTGATTCTATAGTAAATTTATAATTAATTACGGCGGTAGCGCTTGCCAGACATTATCTTGCAATCCTTCTGCCGGCTGATATTGAGTTTTATACGACATCTTGCGGCTATCTTTGATCCAGTAACCCAGATAGACAAATTCCAGATCGAGCTTGCGACATAGTTCGATTTGCCACAGTACGTTGTATACGCCGAAACGTGCGCGAGGCAAGTGGGGGTCAAAAAATGTGTACACCGAGGACAGGCCGTCGCTCAGCAGATCAATCACGCTAACCATGCGCAAGATGCCGTTATCGCGGAATTCTACCAGCAGTGTGTCGATATGGCTTTGCAAAAGAAAAGTTTGATAGGCGTCGTAATCGTCATTGTCCATTCCTCCGTCAGGGTGACGCGCACGCTGATAACGTTGATACAGTTCGTAATATTCGGGTTTGTCCTGCAGTGAGTGCAGTGTGGCGTCGAGTTGTTCATGCTGTATCCAGGCACGGCGTTGCGACCGGTTTGCCTTGAATGGTTTTGCCAGAACGCGCATTTGCACGCAGGCGCTGCAGTTGTCACAGCGGGGGCGATAGATGTGGGTGCTGCTGCGCCTGAAACCGTATCTCACCAGTTGCGAATAGAGCGGCGTGTTGATCAGAAAACCGGGCGTGGCGACCTGTGATCGTGCCTGTAAATCAGGCAAATAACTGCACGGATAGGGCGCTGTCAGATAAAATTGCAGCGCGGAGATCGGGATATCGTTGAGTGAACTCATGGTTCAAAACCGGATTGCCAGTTGTCTACCGGCGGGTAGTTAATCAGTTCTTCCAATTGGGCAACAAATTTATCGCGCGGCATCAGTTTCGCGCCAAGTGAAGCCAGATGCGGCGTGTACATCTGGCAATCAATCATGCCGAATCGCCTGCGTGCAAGGTGGGCAAGGGCAATTTTTGAGGCATTGGAAACAAAGCTGAACATGGATTCGCCATAAAACATCTGTCCGATGGCAACGCCATACAGTCCGCCGACTAACTTGCCGTCCAGCCAGATTTCCACAGAATGTGCATAGCCCGTTCTGTGCAGCGTGCAATAGACTTCTATCATCTGCTCGTTGATCCATGTGCCTTGTTGTTCACCGCGCGGTGCGGCGCAGGCGCGCATCACCTGCTCGAAGGCGGTATCGGTACGCACCTCAAAAGCACTGTTGCGCAAAATTTTCGCGAGTGAGCCGGATAACTTGAACTCGTTTGGAATCAATATCATGCGAGGATCAGGGCTCCACCAAAGCACAGGATCGCCGGGGTTGAACCAGGGAAAAATTCCATGACGATAAGCGTCCAGCAAACGGTCCGGCGTCAGTTCTCTGCCGGCAGCCAGCAGGCCGTCAGGTTCGCGCAACGCTTGCGTGACCGGCGGGAATGGCGTGTCTTCGATCAACCAGGGAATCATTAAGGACAGTTTCCAGTTTTCAGTTCTCGGTTTTCAGTCATGCCGGGTCTTTATTAGGGCAGGATTTTTTGGTGCACTCGGCATAAATATACAGCGAATGCTCGCGAATGGAAAAACCGCGCTCAGCCGCCGCTTTTTCCTGACGCTCCTCGATGGCAGCATCGTAAAATTCTTCCACATGACCGCATTGCAGGCAAACGATGTGGTCATGATGATTGCCCTGATTGAGTTCAAAAACCGATTTCCCGCCTTCAAAATAGTGGCGTACCAGTAATCCGGCTTGCTCGAACTGGGTCAGCACGCGGTAAACTGTGGCCAGTCCCACGTCATCGCCGCTCGCCAGCAAAAGTTTGTACACATCCTCAGCGCTCATATGGCGCTCCTGACCTGATTCAAACAGGCTTAATACCTTGAGGCGCGGAAGCGTGGTTTTCAGGCCGGCATTCTTGAGATGATCAGGCTGGTGCATATTCAAAGTCCTCAGATATTTTTCGCAATCATGCCTGAAAGCATGCACAATCACAAATAAGATCGATTATCATTTGTGTTCGATTTGAGCGCTATCGATTATCCTGTTTTTGAGCCATGTCTCGATGTCGCGCAATTCCTGCTCATTTACCGAATGCTGCATGGCATAGTCATGCCATTCGACTGAATAACCCAGCGCCAGCAGCTGCGCCTTTGAAGCCATGCCGAGATGAAGCGGTACGATCGGGTCGTTGCGTCCGTGCGCCATGAAGACGGGTGTTTGTCGAGAACTGCCTGTGGCCTCAGTGCTTGCCGTGTCGGCCAGTGGCAAATAAGCCGACAGCACCAGTACACCGCCCAGCGGCACGCGTTGTCTTAAGGCTGTATGGAGGGCAACTGCGCCTCCTTGGGAAAATCCGGCCAGAAAAATATGCTCTGCTGCAATGCCGCGAGCCATTTCCTGTCCGATCAGCGCTTCAACTGCCGATTGTGATTCGCGTATGCCGACCGCGTCCTGCATGGCATTGATTTGGTTGCTGGCGATGTCATACCAGGCGCGCATCACAAACCCGCCGTTGATGGTAACCGGGCGCAGGGGCGCATGTGGGAAAAGATAGCGCATGGCGACGGGAAGCTGCAGTTCGTCCACCATGGACACAAAGTCCTGTCCGTCTGCGCCCAGTCCATGCAGCCATATGATGCTGTATTGCGGATTTTTCCCCGAGTCGAGGGCGATGTGTGAAAGAATTGCGGTCATGTAGTGCTCCTGTTCGTTGCATTATCCGGATCGGTTAGCCATTAATATGCACGAATTAAAGGTTTATACCATTTTGCCGATAGTCATCTGAATTGACTATACGGCACAAAATACAGGGCAGAGGATGAAATGAAAAGAGCAATCACACCAACTCCGATTGAAAGGGTGATGCGTGAGGACGATTTCATCGTTTCCATGACGGACCTCAAAGGGCGAATTACCTATGGAAACAGAACTTTTATCGAATTTTCCGGATATTCTTCAGCCGAACTGATCGGAACGCAACATAACATCATTCGTCATCCTGATATGCCGCGCAGCGTTTTTCAGTTGCTGTGGGATAAGATCAGCGCCGGAGATGAGTGTTTTGCCTATGTGAAAAACATGTCCAAGGATGGCGGATTTTATTGGGTGTTTGCCAACGTGACGCCCACTTATGATCCGGACGGAAAGATCACGGGATATCTGTCGGTGCGTCGCAAGCCAAAAATGAGCGGTATTCAGGTCGTTACAGGGTTGTATGCTGCGATGCTGGACGCGGAGAAAAAGGCAGGCCCTGCAAATGCGATCGCTGTTTCTACCAAAATATTAGTCGATGTGTTGACAGAGAAGGGGCTCAGTTATGATGAACTTATCCTTGCAATCTAGATTTTCTGTATTGCTCTGGTCTTTTTCGCTCGTCATTATGATCATCGTTCTGACCAGCTTCGCAAGGCATGGAATAGATGCGTTCATGCTGGTATTTTTGTTGAGTGGCATCGCAATTTCAGCACTTGGACAGTGGCTGGTAAAACGCTGGCTGGCACCGCTCGCACAATTGAATGGTGTGATTTCAGATGTGGCCAAAGGGCGTTTTAACAACCGTATATCCGGAATGTCAGACCAGGATGAAATCGGCAGGTTATGCTGGAGTGTGAACGATATGCTGGATCAGCTTGGCGCTTTTTTTCGTGAACAGGAAACAAGTTTTCGTGCCAATCTGAATGGAAATTTCAGCCGCATTGCGATGAACGGCGGGATGCACGGCGGTTTCAGGAAAGGGCTGGCTAACCAGAATATTTTGCTCGACGGGATGGCGAAACAGAAAAAAGGCGCGATGCGCGATAACCTGTTGTCTAAAGCGCATCATTTAAATACCCGGAATTTGCTGAGCAATCTGGCTTATAACCAGAATGATCTGAAGTCGATCACCGATAATATGGAGGCGCTGGCCCGTCTGGCGCAGCGTAATAGCGAGGATGCGGAAGCCAGTCAGGAGTCGGTTAAGGATGTGGTTCAGCGACTCTCAGGGATCACCGAGCGCGTCCAGCAGGCGAATGCTTCCATTACGCGCCTGAATGCACGCAGTGCTGAAATCAACAAGGCGGTGGGGTTGATTACTTCAATTGCGGATCAGACCAATTTGCTGGCATTGAATGCGGCGATTGAAGCTGCCAGAGCGGGGGAGGCGGGCCGAGGGTTTGCCGTGGTGGCGGATGAGGTGCGCAAACTGGCCGAGAATACCAAAAACGCTTCAGAATCCATCGGCCGTGTGATGCAGATGTTGCAGGGCGAAGCGGTCAAGATGCTGGCAGATTCTGAGGAAATGCATGAAATCACCAACTCATCGCAAAGTGTGATTGCACGTCTGGAGGAGCGATTCTGCAGGTTTAATGAGTCTGCGAAAATCACGCTGGCCAGTGCAAACTATGCTCAGGATTTGAGCTTTTCGTCATTGGTCAAGGTGGATCATGTGATCTATAAACAGCGCGCTTATACCCTGATCAACAGCCCCGATGACAGCGAATTACGCAAGGCGATTAGCGTGGACCACCATAACTGCCGCATGGGGAAATGGTATGACGGAGCTGGTCGTGCTGCTTTTGGTGATTTTTCCGCTTATCGCACGATGCAGGCACCGCACAGTAAAGTGCATGGCAGCGTGCATAAGACGCTGGCTTTGCTCGATAGCGGCTGGGAGTACAATGAAAAAGTGCAGGCAAGCATTGTCGCCGAACTGACAGAGGTTGAGACCGCCAGTAGCGACGTGATGGAAGCGCTTAATCGCATGGTTGCCGAGAAGCATCCAGATCTGGCGAAAGGACATTAACAAGAGGGAAGAGGGAAGAGTAAAATCCCTTCTCCCTTCTCCCTTCTCCCTTCTCCCTTCTCCCTTCTCCCTTCTCCCTTCTCCCTTCTCAGTTATACCGGTTCCGGGATGGTTTCGCGCAGTACCTGGAATATCTCGCGATAATTCTTGGCAGGTTTGCCGACTTCTCTTTCTTTGAGTGAATTGCGTATCAGTGTGCGCAAGCGTTGCACATCGGTTTGGGGATAGGCTGCCAGCAATTCGGTGAGCGCGTTATCGCCGCTCAGCAGGCGTTCACGCCAGCGTTCCAGTTGATGCATATAGCCGATATGCTGTTGCGACGTGCCTTTCCAGGTGTTCAGCTTGGCGATAATGGGCGCGGTATCCACGTCGCGCATCAGTTTGCCGATATATTGCAGCTGGCGGCGTTTAGCGCCGAAGGTTTTGGTGCGATGCATCTCGCGTATCGCATCGCGCAAGGACTCGGGAATGTCGAGTTGTGCGATCTGGTCTTTTCCCAGTTCTGTCAGTTCTTCACCCAGATCACGCAAATCGTGCATCTGTTTCTTGATCTTGGTTTTGCTGGGCGGAAGTTCCTCCTCTTCCTCTACCGGCAGACTGCGTAAACCACGGCCCTGAGGTTTTGCAGGCGTCGGCGCGTCATCGGAGTCATTCTCGGGGTCAGTTTCGTCATCGGCGTCGCCTTCTTCGTCTTCATAAGGCTCATCCTCGTCGTCATACGGTTCATCGTCCTGATCTTCGTCGTCAAGCGGTTCATCCTCGTCTTCAATCAGCAGATGATTGCCCGGATGTTCTGAGTCTAACTTGTTGATTTCTTTAGTGTTTTTTTTGTCTTCGTTATCGTCGTGCGTGTTCATGGTGTGCAATGTGTCTTTAAGATGCTGCTATGATAGCGCCTTTCGTCATTTTACCGCTTGAAGTTATGAACAAACCTATGTCGTCTGCGCCAAACTCACCCGTCCGGGAGCGATTTTCCAATTCGGCTGAAAATCTGCGAAATATCGCCGAGGATATGCTCTCTTATGCCAAGCGGCAGGGGGCAACAGCGGCATCCGCTGAAGTTTCGGAAGGTTTCGGACAGGCTGTTACGGTGCGTCAGGGCGAGGTTGAAACGATAGAATACAATCGCGACAAAGGCCTCGGGATTACGATTTATCTCGGGCAGCAGCGCGGCAATGCCAGCACTTCGGACTTTTCACCACAGGCCGTGCGCGACACGGTGGACGCTGCCTTGTCCATCGCGCGTTACACCGCAAAGGATGATTGCTCGGGTTTGCCGGAAGAAGACAGCATGGCGACGGACTTTGCCGACCTGGATTTGTATCATCCGTGGGATTTGTCGGTAGAGGATGCGATTGAACTGGCGACAGAGTGCGAACGGGCGGCAATGGATGCGGACGCGCGCATCCAGAACTCGGAAGGTGCAACGGTGAGTGTGCATGAAGCGCAGTTCGTTCTGGCCAACAGTCAGGGATTTGTCGGCGGCTATCCGACTTCGCGCCACAGCCTGAGCTGTTCGGTGATCGCAGAGCAGATGGATGCGATGGAGCGCGATTACTGGTACAGCGTCGCGCGTAATTCGGGCGATTTGCTGGGTGCGCAACAGGTGGGAAGAATGGCCGCCGAGCGCACGGTGCGCCGACTGGGTGCGCGGCAGATTGCGACCATGCAGGTGCCGGTGTTGTTTGACGCGTCTGTCGCATCCAGTTTGCTGGGGCATTTTGTCGGTGCGGTGAGCGGCGGCAGTCTGTACCGCAAGTCGTCATTTTTGCTCGATCAACTCGATAAGCCGGTTTTTTCGTCCCACATTAATATTTCCGATATTCCCGATATCAAAAAAGGTCTGGCTTCCAGTCCCTTCGATGACGAAGGCGTCAAGACGCAGCACCGTCAGATCGTCGAGAACGGTGTGCTGCGCGGCTACTTTTTGGGCAGCTATTCCGCCCGCAAGCTGGGGCTGCATTCGACCGGCAATTCGGGCGGCAACCACAACCTGATTCTGAAACCATCCGGCGAAGGCGCTCTGGATCTGGCGGGTTTGCTCAAGACCATGAATCGCGGGTTGCTGGTCACCGAATTGCTGGGGCAGGGGGTCAATTCGATCACCGGCGATTATTCGCGCGGGGCGGCGGGTTTCTGGGTGGAAAACGGCGAGATTCAGTATCCGGTGCATGAGGTGACCATCGCGGGAAATCTCAAGGACATGTACAAGAATATCGTAGCGGTAGGGTCCGATGTGCTGGTGCAAGGCTCAAGGCAATGCGGCTCGATATTGCTGGAGTGCATGACAATTGCAGGTTGTTGATTATACTAATTAATCGTTTATGGCCTGTGTGAAGGAAGATGAGCAACAACACAGCCAAGACTGTTGTTGCTGAATGAACGCGCCTGTTTTTGAATGAGTGGCGTTTCTCCCTTGGGTTATTGCAAAACCTGCATTACCGGCATTTCACGCCAACATGGTAGAATTCGCAACTTTAAAATTTTCTATCAGGAATTATCATGTTCTCCAGCAAAAATACCATTGCCGTCACAGACCCGGAATTATGGGCCGCGATTCAGAATGAAAACCAGCGTCAGGAAGATCACATCGAGCTGATCGCGTCTGAAAATTACACCAGTCCGGCTGTGATGGAAGCGCAGGGTTCCAAGCTGACCAACAAATACGCCGAAGGTTATCCGGGCAAGCGCTATTACGGCGGCTGCGAATATGTGGATGTGGCCGAACAACTGGCGATTGATCGCGCGAAGGCTTTGTTCGGCGCGGAATATGCCAACGTGCAGCCGCATTCAGGTTCGCAGGCCAATCAGGCGGTGTATGTTTCCGTGCTGAAACCGGGCGACACCATTTTAGGCATGTCGCTGGCGCATGGCGGTCATCTGACGCACGGCGCGTCGGTGAATATCAGCGGCAAGCTGTATAACGCCATCCAGTACGGCCTGAACGACAAGGAAGAAATCGACTACGATCAGGTGCAGGCGTTAGCGACTGAGCACAAGCCGAAAATGATTGTTGCAGGCGCCTCCGCTTACGCACTGGTGATCGACTGGAAGCGTTTCCGTGAGATCGCCGACAGTGTCGGCGCGTATCTGTTCGTGGATATGGCGCATTACGCAGGCCTGATTGCGGCAGGTGTGTACCCAAGCCCGGTCGGTATCGCCGATTTCGTCACCACCACGACACACAAGACACTGCGCGGCCCGCGCGGCGGTCTGATTCTGGCGAAAGCTGAACACGAGAAGGCGCTGAATTCGGCGATTTTCCCGGCTTTGCAGGGCGGCCCGCTGATGCACGTGATCGCGGCCAAGGCGATTGCCTTCAAGGAAGCGGCCAGCCCTGAATTCAAGGTTTATCAGCGTCAGGTTGTCGAAAATGCGCGCGTGATGACTCGTGTGTTGAAGGAGCGCGGCTTGCGCATCGTCTCAGGTCGAACCGACAGTCACGTGTTTCTGGTCGATTTGCAGGCCAAAAATCTGACCGGCAAGGATGCTGAAGCGGCGCTGGGTCGTGCGCACATCACCGTCAACAAGAACGCGATTCCGAATGATCCGCAAAAACCGTTCGTCACCTCAGGTATCCGTATTGGCAGCCCTGCGATGACCACGCGCGGTTTTCAGGAACTGGAAGCGGAACAGCTGGCTCATCTGATCGCCGACGTGCTCGATGCGCCGAATGACGAAGCGGTGATGGCACGTGTGGTCGCTGAAGTGAAGAAGCTGACTGCCAGATTTCCGGTATACGGAGCCTAAAGCGGGAAGGGATAAGAGGGAAGAGGGAAGGGAAGCTGCGGCTTTTACCCTTCTCCCTTCTCCCTTGACCCTTCTCTTGATTTTATGAAATGTCCGTTCTGTAAAGGTCACGAAACCCAGGTTGTGGATACCCGCGAGAGCGAGGCGGGCGACAGCATCCGTCGTCGTCGTCGCTGCGTATCGTGCGACAAACGTTTCACCACGTTTGAAACGGTCGAATTGCGCATGCCGCAGGTGGTCAAGCAGAACGGCATCCGCTGCGAATTCGATGCGGAAAAGCTGCGTACCAGTTTCAAGCGCGCCTTGCACAAGCGGCCGGTTTCAACCGAAATGGTGGATGCTGCGATAGACCAGGTCACGCAGAAAGTATATGCGTTGGGCGAACGCGAAATCGGTTCCCGGCAGATCGGCGAGATGGTGATGCAGGAATTGCTGAAGCTGGACAAGGTCGCCTATATCCGGTTTGCCTCGGTGTATAAAAGCTTTCAGGATGTAGGCGATTTTGCGGATGCGGTCAAAGCCGTGCGTCGAACGCCGTTACGTGAAAGCGAAAAATCAGACTGATGATGGCGGACAGTTTATGGATGGCCGAGGCGTTGCGACTGGCTGAACGCGGACTTTATACGACCAGCCCGAATCCGCGTGTCGGCTGCGTGTTGGTGAAAGATGAAAAAATAGTTGGCAGCGGCTGGCACAAAAAAGCAGGTGAGCCGCACGCCGAGGTTTATGCATTGCAGGAAGCGGGTGAATTGGCGCGCGGTGCGACGGCTTACGTCACGCTGGAGCCATGCAGTCACCACGGCAGGACACCGCCCTGCGCCGATGCGCTGGTGGCGTCAGGTGTGGCGCGGGTGGTGGTGGCGATGACGGATCCGAATCCGCAGGTGGCAGGAAACGGTATCGCCCGGTTACGTGATGCCGGAATCAAGGTCGAATGCGGCCTGATGGAAGCTGCAGCGCGTAAGTTGAATGCGGGATTTGTTGCACGCATGGAACGCGGTATACCTCTGGTGCGTTGTAAAATCGGCATGAGTCTGGACGGGCGAACTGCGCTGGAAAACGGTGTCAGCCAATGGATTACCGGCCCGGAAGCCAGGCTGGATGTGCAGCGCTGGCGGGCGTGTTCCTGTGCTGTGCTGACCGGCATCAATACTGTGCTGGCGGACGATGCGCAACTGAATGTGCGCGATGTTCAAACCGACCGGCAACCGTTGCGGGTGGTGCTGGATAGTCAGTTGCGCATGAGGTTCGATGCACGTATCTTGAGTGGCGGCGGCACACTGATTTACACGGCTCATAAAAATACGTTAAAAATCAATGAGTTGAATAATATTGGTGCGACGGTTGTGGTGTTGCCTGGCAGCGGCGGGCGGGTAGATTTGAAAGCGATGCTGCATGATCTGGCGAAGAAGGGTTGCAATGAGGTGCTGGTGGAAGCGGGCGCTGTTCTGAATGGTGCTTTGTTGCGCGCAGGTCTGGTCGATGAATTGCTGCTGTATGTCGCACCGCAATTGCTGGGCGACAGGGCGCGCGGTATGGCTGACTTGGGCGAGCTGACGGCGCTTGACCAGCGCGTGGATTTAAAGTGGCAGGATGTGCGTCAAATCGGGAATGATTTGCGTATTACGGTGCGGGTAACTGGATGACCCGCCTTTGCGGGTATGACGATATTAAAGGGGTTTTGCGTGTTTAGTGGAATTATTGCGGATGTCGGCATCATCAAAAGAGCGGAAGATCGCGAGGGTGGTTTGCGGCTGTCGGTTGAGGCCGAAGTGCTGGGTATGGATGATGTGCTGATCGGCGACAGCATCGCGGTGAACGGCGTATGCCTGACCGTGGTTAAACTCGATGGCCGCGAATTCACCGTAGATGTTTCCCGCGAAACGCTCAATTGTACGGTGGGTCTGGAGCATCAGGGCAATCACGTTAATCTGGAAAAAGCCTTGCGCCTGACCGACCGGTTGGGCGGACATATGGTCAGCGGACATGTGGACGGTGTGGGCATCGTTGTTGCATTCAACGACATCGGCGAGAGCTGGCGTCTGGTGGTGCGCGCACCTCATCAGCTTGCAAAATACATCGCGGTGAAAGGTTCGATCACCATCAACGGTGTGAGTCTTACCGTGAATCATGTGGCAGGTTCGGAGTTTGAAGTGAATCTGATCCCGCACACGCTGGATGTGACGACATTAAATGAGTTAAAGGCGGGTTCGAAAGTGAACCTTGAGATTGATTTGATCGCCCGTTATGTGGAGCGAATGATGCAGAAAGAAGTGCAATGACCGAAATATCACCAATACAGGAAATTATCGAAGAAATTCGTAAAGGCAACATGGTCATTCTGGTGGATGAGGAAGACCGTGAAAACGAGGGCGATCTGGTATTTGCCGCCGAATTCGCAACACCGGAAAAAATCAACTTCATGGCCCGCCATGGTCGTGGTCTGATTTGCCTGACGCTGACTGAGGCGCATTGCAAACAAATCAATCTGCCGTTGATGGTGCAGGAAAACGGACTGCAACTGGCGACCAATTTCACCATGTCGATTGAAGCGGCTGTCGGCGTGACGACCGGCATTTCGGCGGGGGATCGCGCGCGTACCGTGCTGGCAGCAGCCGACAAGAACGCCAAACCTGCCGACATCGTGCAACCGGGTCATATTTTCCCGCTGCGCGCGCAAAATGGCGGCGTACTGGTGCGCGCAGGTCACACGGAAGCCGGCTGTGATCTGGCGCAGATGGCAGGCTTGACGCCCGCTGCGGTGATTTGTGAAATACTCAAGGACGATGGCGAAATGGCGCGCCTGCCGGATTTGATCGAGTATGCCAGGCTGCACGGCTTGAAGATCGGCACGATTGCCGATCTGATCGAGCATCGCAGCCAGCATGAAAAACTGGTCGAACGCGTGGCACGCCGTCAGATACAGACTGCGTATGGTGAGTTCGATCTGGCGACCTATGTGGACAAGACCACGCAGCGCACGCACCTTGCGTTGATAAAAGGTGTTATTAATCAGGATGTTGAAACATTAGTCAGGGTGCATGAGCCACTGTCTGTGATGGATTTTCTGGAACAGAAGACATCGGGTGCTTCGACCAGCGTGCATGAAGCCATGCAAAAGATGGCACAGGCTGACGCCGGTGTGCTGGTATTGCTGCATCGCGGCGAGACACCAAAGGATCTGCTCGCACGCGCAACGCCGGATGCAGCGACTCAGTCGCAGTGGGACCCGCGCAGCTACGGTATCGGTGCGCAGATATTGCGCGACCTGAATGTGGGCAAGATGCGCCTGTTGGCCACACCGCACAAGATGCCGAGCATGGCCGGTTTTGGATTGGAAGTGACAGGTTACGCCAGCCACGAATAAAAAAACTGTCCACGAAATACACGAAAATAAAAACATAAAATAATCAATGTAATACGTAAAATTTGATTATCATCCAAAGGATGCTTTTCTGAACAGGAACAATATTGATTTAAGCGCTTTCGTCATGCGATGAAATGCCGGCTTTTCATAATTTCGTGCCTTTCGTGATTTTCGTGGATGGGCATTTTTAGAATTAAAGGAGCAGGACAATGAAAGAAGTAGAAAAGAATCTGGACGGCAAAGGTCTTCGTGTCGGCATCGTGCAAAGCCGTTTCAATCCGGAGGTGTGTGAAGGTCTGCTGGCATCTTGCCGCGCGGAACTGGTGCATCTGGGCGTCTCGGAAGACGACATCACGCTGGCGACTGTGCCGGGCGCACTGGAAATCCCCGTTGTTTTATTGCACATGGCGGACAGCGAAAAGTACGATGCGCTGATCGCGCTGGGTGCGGTGATACGCGGCGACACTTATCATTTTGAAGTGGTGTCGAACGAATCCGCGCGCGGCGTGAATGATGTGCAACTGGCTTGCGGCGTGCCGATCGCCAATGCGATTCTGACCACGGATACGGATGATCAGGCGCTCTCCCGTATCAGCGTCAAGGGTGCGGAAGCTGCGCAGTGTGCGATTGAAATGGCCAATTTGTTGCGGGACCTGGCATGAGCGTTGAAACGGTAAAAAGTGTCCAGCAAAAAAGTCCGCGCCATCGCGCACGGGAACTGGCGCTGCAAGGCATTTACCAATGGCGCGTGTCAGGCACAGACGCATCCGATATTGAAACTCATTTGCAAGGCGAAAAAAATCTGGGTCGCTACGACAAACCGATGTATGCCAGACTGCTGCGCGGCGTGCTTGACCAGCACGAAGCGCTGGCGGTATTGCTGACGCCTTATCTTGATCGCGCGCTTGATGAACTGAGTACGGTAGAATTTTCGGTACTGTTGCTGGCGGCTTTCGAGTTGTCGCAGCAACCGGATGTGCCGTACAAAGTCGTGATCAACGAAGCGGTGGAACTTGCCAAGACCTTTGGCGGCACCGACGGCCATAAATATGTCAACGGGGTGCTGGACAAACTGGCGCCCAAGGTTCGCGCAGTCGAGTTTGCCAATAACGGGAAGTAGATAGTGGAAAATGGGAAGTGGGATGCGGGGTACTCCCTTCTCCCTTCTCCCTTCTCCCTTTAAGTTTTTCACATGTCCGAATTTGACTTGATCAAGCGTCATTTCACCCGGCCTGCGCCATCCGCCTTGCTGGGTGTGGGGGATGATGCGGCGTTGTTGCAGGTGAGTCAGGGTGAAGTGCTGGCGGTATCGAGCGACATGCTGGTATGCGGCACGCATTTTTTTGCCGATGCCGACCCGTTCCTGTTGGGACACAAGGCGCTTGCGGTCAACCTGTCCGATCTGGCTGCGATGGGCGCGACACCGCGCTGGGCTACGCTTGCGATTGCGTTGCCGGGGGCGGATGAGGCCTGGCTGGAACAATTTTCCGCAGGATTCTTTGCGCTGGCAAATCAATACGGTGTGGATCTGGTTGGCGGCGATACCACGCGCGGGCCGCTCAACCTTTGTGTGACGATATTCGGTGAAGTGGCGGCAACACAGGCTTTGCGGCGCAGCGGCGCGATGCCCGGCGACGAGATATGGGTGTCCGGGCAGCTGGGCGATGCGGCGTTGGCGCTGGCGCATTTGCAGGGCAGGCTCGTCTTGTCTGCGAGCGATTTTGCAGCCTGTTCCGTAGCGCTGCACCAGCCGCAACCGCGCGTGGCGCTCGGGCTTGCGCTACGCGGCATTGCCAGCAGTGCGATCGATATTTCGGATGGGCTGATGGGCGACCTGGGTCATATACTCGACGCCTCTGGTGTGGGTGCGCGGGTGAATTTTAATGAATTGCCCGTATCGGCCACGCTGCGAAAATTTCTCGACCAGCCGCTGGGAAAACAGTGCGTATTGTCCGGTGGTGATGACTATGAACTGTGCTTTACCGCGCCGGTTTCTGGTCATCAGGATGTGCTGAATATCGCTGCGCAACTTGGCTTGCCGCTGACCTGTATCGGTAATATCGTTGACGGGCAAGGCTGCATTGTTTTCGATGCGGCAAATCATCCGATAAATTTTGAGAGTGCAGGCTATGACCACTTCCGATGAATTGAAGGTTGTACCGAGCTGGCGTTTCCTGTTCAGCCATCCGGCACACTTGCTGTCGTTCGGCTTCGGCAGCGGCCTGGCACGTCGCGCTCCCGGCACCTTTGGTACGCTGGTCGCCTTCCCGATGTACTGGTATCTGGCGCCGCGCCTGTCGGACATGGTTTTTATATTTGCGTTGATCTGGGCATTCGCCATCGGCGTATGGATTTGCGATATCACGGGTCGCGCGCTGGGTGTGGCCGATTACGGCGGCATCGTCTGGGACGAAATCGTGGCGATGTTGCTGGTATTGTTCTTCACGCCGCCGGGCTGGGGCTGGTCATTGTTAGCCTTTGCACTGTTTCGTTTTTTTGACATTGTCAAACCGCCGCCGATACGTTATTTCGACAGCAACTGGCACGGCGGGCTGGGGGTGATGTTCGATGATCTGCTGGCAGCGGGTTACGCGCTGTTGTGCATGGCTGCAATCAAAAGCATTCTGCTCTGAAAGCTAAGCGGTCGTGTCCAGTTTTTGGCCTAACCGCGTGTCTGCTGATAAATGCGGCGAGTCCGGCTGATTTTTCTTCTCGCCGTTTTTATGTCCGGGTTTGCCCTTGTTTTGACTGGCTTTACGTCCCGCTAATCTGTTTCCCAGATATTGGATGCTTCCGATCAGGTCCATGATTTTCTCCCGTGTTATAAATATTATCGGTCAATAAATCCGGTTCTTTAACCATAAGCTGCCAGCGTTGAAACAGGTTGAAAAGAAT